>SFPR01000003.1 GCA_004551865.1 Bacteroidales bacterium | reverse complement strand
GTGGACAAAGGTCAATACAGAGATATATGCAATGTATGGCATAAAGCCCATTGTTTCGCTCGAAGGAATGTCAAAGGCTGAGAATTGACTGTCGGCATTTATCTGTGAAAAAAATATCGGTCTCAAAAAGCCTGTGAATGTGCTGACTGCTGTATGAAAGCCCACTTGTCCTGCAAAAATATCTACGCAAAAGCCCATAAGGAATGAGAGTATCAAAACCAACCACTTAGGTGTCTTTATCGGCAAAAGCAATATGAACCATATATATAGCATTGGCTCTACATAGCCAAAAAGATTGATGTTGTCCAAAACCAAGACTTGTGTACACAACAAAACCAAAAACCGAACTATTCCCCAAATTATGCTTCTACTCATCTTTTACTCCTTTCTCCAATCGTTCTTGTTCCATTCTGAAAAAATTCTTGACCACATAGACGTAGCCGAGTTTGTTATAGTCGGTCGAAAAACGTATTTCGACGTTGTAAAAGCCTGTTCCTTTGTCTTTGGAGAAGTTTTTGATGTATCCGACTTCTATTCCCTCGGGGAAGTTTCGCGAAAATCCGCTTGTAATGATTGTATCGCCTGCTTTAAGGGGGATTGAGGAAGGTATGTCGATAACTTGTCCTGTCGCATAGTTGTCTCCGTTCCACACCAAAGTGCCTGCAACTTGCGTTCTCTTGTTTTTGACTGCTATTTTGCTGTCTTGGTGTAACACCGTCATGACCATGGCAAAGTTTTCCGTAGCTTCAGTAACTATTCCCACCACTCCGTTTGGTGCAATGACGCTCATGTCTTTTTCTATGCCGCTCGAATGTCCTTTGTTTATCATGAAGTAGTTGTTCCTTTTGTTGAGCGACTTGGATATGACCTTGGCTTCGACAAAGGAGAATTGTTGTTTGTAAATCGTGTCGTCTTTAACCATTATGCGGTCGGTGTATTTGACATACGAACTTTCGATTTGTTCTCTCAACTTGGCATTTTCTTCGACCAGAGCTTCATTTACCGATGCGAGAGTGAAATAGCGGGTTATTTTGTCACATTGTTCGTAGATACTTCCGGACACATTGTTCGCAAAATTGGTTATCAGCGAGCCTTGATAAAACGAGTTGCACGATATGAAATAAATTGCCACTGCTTCCAATATGAGGAAGAGGAACACATAGTAGTATCTCTGCAAAAAGCGTATAAGATTGTTCATAGCATCTGTAAAAATCGACTGCAAAATTAGGAAGAAATTTTGTGATTAGAAGAAAAAAGAGTATTTTTGCAACTCAAAACCATAAAAAACAGACGTGAATATGAGAAAATTTATGTTAGCTTTGGTATGTATGATTGTACCATTTGCATTTTGGAGTTGTGAAGAGGTTGAAGAACTTGTGGGTTCTATCGACATGACATTGGGCGATAAGCAAATCGCAATTCCTGCCGCAGTGTTTGCAAACATAGACGGAACAACCACCGTTGCGGGAACAAACGTACAAGAGAGCATTGCAATTTCGTTCGAAGGCTCTGCAACAGGCTCTTACACTCTCGGATTGGGCAAAACCATGTTCGAAGCCTTGAGAAACGTTACAAACATAACCGATATGGAAAACACATTGGTTTATGTTCCTTCGTCGGGAATTAAAGATGACGGAATGACGGCAATTTGCGGAGAATTGACCATAACAAAATACTCTGCAAACAAGGTTGAGGGCGAGTTCACCGGATACGGATTGAAGACAAGCGTGTTGAACGGCGACTTAGATTTGAGCAACTTGCAAGACCAGTTGCAGGAGTTCAGCGGACACTTTGAAGCTGTCGGAGGAACAATACCGCAGCTATAAAATCTGATTTACAAAGATGAAAAGATTGTTTTTCTGTTTAACTTGTTTGGTGCTTTGCATGGGCTTGACCTCTTGCAGTGAGGACAGAGACCTGACCGGCTATGCCGATTTGACCATTGGAACAAGCACCTACCACATGCCGATTGCCGAATATGTGTTCTCAGACGGCACAACCTCTGTTGTGGGAACGAATGTTGCTCAGACAATAAGCATAAACTTCAATGGCAATTCAGTTCGCAAATACGTCATAGGTTATGGCGACAGCTATGAGACAATAAGCAACAGCTATCCTTTCGGCGAAGGATTTTCCAAGGAGACGGATTTGAAGTTTGTTTCGAGTGTAGATGAACGCGAAGAGTACGTTGCAGTGTGCGGAATAATGACTGTGTCGGAGTATGGCAGCGATTCGATTGTTGCGACCTTCTCGGGCAAGATGCTCGACCGCAGTCATGCCGATGCTTTGGCAGGCGGAAATGCAGACCCTGCGAGCTTAGAGCAGTTCGTCAAGACATTCAGCGGACAGTTCTCCGCAGTACCTCCGAAATCGGAAGACAATTAGGATTACTTACTTTTTCATATTTTTTTTGAATCGGCGGAAGACCCTTTCGCCGTTTGAAGAGACAGAAACGAGCATTCATTTTGACAAAACAAACTCTCTCTTTATCAATTATTTACAAGCTTTGTAAAAAAAAAAAAAAAACTATTGACAAATCGAAAAAATTGTTGTACATTTGCAGAAGTATTATATTGAAAACCTAAACCTATATAGTAGAGATGAGAAAGTTATTATTTGCAGTGCTTACATTGGCACTTTCGGTTGCTCCTTTTGTTGCTTCGGCACAGAGCAAAGACATGACAAGAGAAGAATGGTTGAAAATCGAAAACCCTGACGCAAGACATATGGCGTACATTAAAATGTCTTCTGATGCGAAAGTCTCATTTTGGAAAGACAAATTCAAAGATGTAAAAGAGTTGAAATGGTCAAAAGCCGAGCGTAAACACATCGAAAAGCTCGAAAAATTCTACATCGGCAATACTGACAAATTCTTTTCAAAGGACGAAAAGGTACGAGCCGAAGCCTTGGAGATGTTGGACAAATTCTCGGACGAATGGACAAAGACTGCTGAAAAAGAATTCGGCTGGTCGAGGGAGATTATGTTCCACATTATTGCTGACGGTGGAGAGTTCACCGACGAGATGCTCGCCAAACTTCGCCAATAGAAGATAGTAATGTCAGACAACAAGGCTCTGACAAACAATCAAAGCAAACCACTTTGAAGTGTCTTGGCAAAAAGACAGAAGTGATTTGCTTTGTTTTTTGTTACGAAAGGCTTGCAAAAAAGAGGCACAATCGGTATTATAGCTCAGGGAAGAGAACCATTGTCGAGCATACTGTAAAAAGTTCCGTTGCCTACTATCAGATGGTCTCTGACTTTTATCGACATCACTTTGCCTGCATCGCAAATATTCTTTGTTGTGTCGAAGTCGAAACGGCTCGGCTGAATATCTCCCGAGGGGTGATTATGGGCAAGGATAATCGAAAAGGCATTGTATTCCAAAGCAATTTTGAAAATACGTCTCACATCGACCACAGTAGTGTTCCAACCTCCCACACTTACGCACTCGGTCTTCAAAACTTTTGACTTGATGTCGAGAAAAATCACATAGAACGCCTCATAATCCAAGTCTAACAAAAATTGTGCAACATGAGTGTAGGCATCGTAAGAAGAAATTATCTGTTGCCGCTCAAGCATTGCCGTCTCCTTTCGTCTGAATCCGAGTTCCAATGCTGCAATTATATTCAGAGCTTTTGCAGGTCCTATTCCCTTAAAGCGGTTGCAATAGTCTTTGTAAGACAGCTTGGAGAGTTCGTGCAGATTGTTGCCGACACTGCCGAGAATTTGCTTTGCCAAATCGACCGCCGATAGGTTGGCATTGCCGCTTCCTATTATTATGGCAAGCAGCTCGGCATTGGACAGGCTTGTTCTGCCAAACATCATCATCTTCTCCCTCGGACGATCTGCCAAGTCCCATTGCTTGATTGACAAACGCTTGCGGGGCTGCTTTTCATACATTGGTTGTGTTTCTTCTCCGGTCTTTGCCATAATTCGGTTCTTTCTTGCTCAAAATACAAAGTGCAAAGGTAGCAATATGCTCGCAGAAAACGAACAAAAATGCTCAAAATGAAAAAACAATCGGAAAAATTCTTGGATTATAAAGAAAAAGTAGTAACTTTGCAAACTCCAAGTCGAATGGTCAGCGAACCCGTATTATCCTATGACTTGCTGATTTGGAGAAAGTTAGACCACTTACACAATCATCTGAACTGCCCGTTATGATGATTGAAAAAGGTGGTTGAAGTGAGTTTTTAATGTATTAGTAGATTGAAAAAACGAAATGAGCACATTGAGTTATAAGACCATTTCGGCAAACAAAGCCACAGTAAAAAAAGAGTGGATAGTGGTAGATGCCGAAAATGAGATAGTGGGACGTTTGGCAACAAAGGTAGCCAACATATTGAGAGGAAAGCACAAACCATGCTACACCCCACACGTTGATTGCGGCGATTATGTAATTGTAATCAATGCCGACAAGGTAAGATTTACCGGAAAGAAATTCACCGACAAGGTTTACGTTCGCCACACCGGCTATCCGGGAGGACAACGCTTCTCGACACCAAAAGAAATCATGGCAAAGTTCCCTGTCAGAGTTATTGAGCATGCAGTAAAAGGCATGTTGCCAAAGAACAGATTGGGAAGCAAGATGTACAGAAATTTGCACGTTGTTGCAGGAAGCGAACACAAGTTTGAAGCACAACAACCAAAATTAGTAAACCTTAATTCAATCAGATAAGCGACATGGAAGGAGTAATAAACACCATAGGTAGAAGAAAATGTGCAGTTGCAAGAGTTTATATGAAGCAAGGCAGCGGTGCAATCATTGTTAATGGAAGAGACTACAAAGAATACTTCCCAAGCGAAACTTTGCAATACATTTGCAGACAAGCCTTCGAGACTGTGGGAGCAGAAGGACAATACGACATCAAGGCAAACCTTGACGGCGGCGGAATTTCGGGACAAGCCGAAGCATTGCGTATGGGTATTGCAAGAGCTTTGTGCGAAGCAAATGCAGAAGACAGAGGAGCTTTGAAAGCAAAAGGCTTGTTGAGAAGAGACCCTCGTATGGTTGAAAGAAAGAAACCGGGTCAGAAGAAAGCACGTAAACGTTTCCAATTCAGCAAACGTTAGTATATTGGATATTGTTTAGTATCCAAATCGGCAAGATTTGCTTCGGCGACTACTTGTCGATTGAAAATTTTAGTAAAAAGGAAAGTAAACAAAAAAGATTTAGAGAGAAATGTTAGAGTTCAATCAAATGCTTGATGCAGGTGTTCACTTCGGACACTTGAAAAGAAAATGGAATCCAAAAATGGCTCCATATATCTTCATGGAGAAGAATGGTATTCACATCATTGACTTGCACAAAACTGCAGCAAAGGTCGAAGAGGCTTCGGCAGCTTTGAAGCAAATAGCAAAATCCGGCAAGAAAGTATTGTTCGTTGCAACAAAAAAACAAGCAAAGGACATTGTAGCCGAAAGAGTTAAAAGAACCAATATGCCGTTTGTTACAGAACGTTGGCCCGGAGGTATGCTTACCAACTTCGTTACAATCAGAAAAGCAGTCAAGAAGATGAACTCTTTGGAAAAGTTGTTGAATGACAAAGACACAACTACCATTTCAAAGAGAGAAAGATTACAAATCACAAGAGAGAAAGCAAAATTGGAGAAGAACTTAGGCTCTATTGCAGACCTTACTCGTCTTCCTTCTGCTTTGTTTATTGTAGATATAAACAAGGAACACATTGCTGTTGCAGAGGCTAAGCGTTTGAACATACCTACTTTTGCAATGGTTGATACCAACTGCGACCCTGAGGCTGTAAACTTTGCAATCCCTGCAAACGATGACGCTTCAAAATCAATCGCTTTGATAATTGACTACGTTTGTCAGGCAATCGAAGAGGGAATGCAAGAGAGAAAGTTGGACAAAGACAGCCGCATGGCAGAGCAAGCCGAAGAAGAGAACGACCGTTTGGCAACAGAACTTCTTGACGATGAGGTTTCAGACGAAAAAGAAGACAACAAGATAAGAAAAGTCAAGTCTGTGGCTGAAGACACCATGGAGAAACGTCCGAGAAAGCAAATCTCAAAAAAGGGAACTGCAAGAAAGTAATTGTTGAATTGAATTAAAGATAATACAGATATGGCAAACATAACAGCAGCTCTTGTCAATGAGTTGAGAAAGCGTACAGGAGTCGGAATGATGGACTGTAAGAAAGCATTGGTTGAATGCGACGGAGACATGGACAAGGCTATTGACTATCTTAGAGAGAAAGGTCAAAAATTGGCTGCAAAGAGAGCGGACCGTGATGCTTCGGAAGGAGCTGTTTTGGCAGCGGTAAATCAAGACAAAACCTTTGCTGCCGTCATCATGATGAACTGTGAAACAGACTTTGTTGCAAAGAATGAAGACTTTGTTACCTTTTCAAGAAGCATTCTTGAAGCCGCAGTTGCATCAAAGGTCAAGACTTTGGAAGAAGTAATGGCTTTGACAATAGAAGGAAAAAGTGTGGAGACAATGATTATCGAACAAGTTGCGAAAATCGGAGAAAAAATCACACTTACCCACTATTTGCCTGTTGAAGCTGTTGCAACCTACGCTTACATTCACCCGGGTAACAGAATGGCATCTGTTGTCGGAATGTCCAAAACCGGCTATGACGACGAAGGAAAGGAAATGGCAATGCAGGTAATTGCAGGTCGTCCTGTTGCATTGACCAAAGACACTGTTCCTGCCGAAGTTATAGAAAGAGAAATGGAAGTGTACAGAGGACAGGTTAGAGAAGAGGGCAAGCCTGAAAACATGGTTGAGAAGATTGCAGAAGGTAAATTGAACAAGTTCTTCAAAGAAAGCACTCTTTTGAGCCAAGAGTACACTCGCGAAGCCAAGGTTTCGGTTGAGGAACACTTGAAAAAGATAGACAAAGATTTGACCGTAACTGCATTCCAACGCTTGGAATTGGGCGAATAATCGGCAAATCACTCACAAAAAAGGAAGCATCTAATCTTGCTTCCTTTTTTGTATTTAATATAGTCATGGAAAAAGTAAAAGCCAAAAAGCATCTCGGACAGCACTTTCTTAAAGATGAGAGCATTGCAAGCCGAATTGCAGATAGTCTTGTGGGACAAACAGACGTTTTGGAGATTGGTCCGGGCATGGGAGTTTTGACTAAATATCTGTCATGCAGGCAAAACATATCTTCTCTCAAAGTTGTGGAGATAGATACCGAAAGTGTAGCATATCTGCAATGCAATTTTCCGCAACTATCGTCCAATTTGATTGAAGGAGATTTCTTGAAAATGAAGCTTGACACCCTTTTCCCCGAGCCATACGCCATAATGGGCAACTTTCCTTACAACATATCCAACCAAATACTCTTCAAGGTATTTGAAAACAGAGACATAATCACCCAAGTGGTGGGAATGTTTCAAAAAGAGGTTGCCGAAAGGGTTGTGGCTCAAGAAGGAAGCAAAACTTACGGCATTCTGTCAGTATTGCTTTCGGCTTTCTACGACAGAGAGTACCTTTTCACTGTCGGCGAAGAGGTTTTCAATCCTCCTCCAAAAGTAAAATCGGCAGTAATACGCCTTGTGAGAAATCAAGTCAGAGAGTTAGCTTGCGACCAAGCCTTGTTTGTAAAGGTAGTTAAGACCGCATTCAATCAAAGAAGAAAGATGTTGCGTTCTTCGCTCAAACCCTTGGGAGCAAATCTCGAAAACATAGAAGCGGACCTGCTGACCAAAAGAGCGGAACAACTCTCGACCGAGCAATTTATTCATATCACAAAATTGTTAAGCGATGATTAGTCTTGCATTCATAATAGAGATATTATTTTTGTCTGTTGCACTGTCAATGGACTCCTTTACTGTATCAATCACCTGCGGTTTACAAAAAACTCTCACCCGAAAGCGTTCGATAATGATGGCTTTCTGGTTTGCGTTTTTCCAAGCCCTGCTGCCAATGTTGGGAGCTTTGTTGGGCGATGCTTTCAGCGGCTTTATGTCTCAGACAGACCATTGGATAGCCTTTGCTCTTTTGTGCATAATAGGAATAAAAATGGTGATTGACGGCAGACATTTCAAACTCTCGGAAAAGATTTTTGATGTTTCAAGCACCAAAGTAATAATCACTCTCGCCATTGCGACCTCAATAGATGCCTTTGTGGTGGGCATAAGTTTCGGAATGACGTGGAGTTTGCTTCAACAAGTGTTGGCGGTTCTCATGATATTTGTCGCAACTTTTGTTTTTTCGATTGTAGGGGTAAAAATGGGAGAACGCATACACTTCATAAAGCCTCGTTTTGCCTTGGTAATGGGAGGAGTTATCCTTATTCTTCTCGGAGCGAAGACATTGATAGAGCATCTCTACTTCTGAGAGTGTCCGAAACGGAAAAAACAAATCTTTTTTTCAACAAACAATTCAAGATATGTTACATTTCGATACCGACTATATGAGGGGAGCCTGCCCCGAGATTATAAAAAGAATATGTGAGACCAATTTGGAACAAACTGTCGGCTACGGCTTGGACGAATATACCCAAAGAGCCAAGGCGGCAATCAGACAAACAATCGGGAAAGACGATGCAGAGATACATTTCCTTGTGGGAGGAACTCAGACCAATGCAACGGTGATTGACGGAGTGCTTGGCAAGTTTGAGGGAGTTCTTTGTGCCGAAACGGCTCACATAAACGTTCATGAGGCAGGGGCTATTGAAGCGACCGGACATAAAGTCCTCACTCTGCCGACCACAGAGGGCAAAATAAAAGCCGAAGATGTGGAAAAGTATGTCAGAGACTTCAATCGCGATGAGGCTCGCGACCATATCGTTGCCCCCGGCATGGTATATATCAGTTTCCCCACCGAAACAGGTTCTCTTTACACCCTGAAAGAATTGGAAGCCTTGCACAGAGTGTGCAACGACAACTCACTACCTCTTTACATTGACGGAGCAAGGCTTGGCTATGGACTTATGGCAAAAGGAAATGATGTCTCGATAAAGGATATTTCACGCCTTTGCGATGTCTTTTACATCGGAGGAACAAAAGTAGGAGCATTGTTTGGCGAAGCTGTGGTGGTGTGCAACAACAAACTGCTCAAACATTTCTTTCCTCTGATAAAACAACATGGTGCATTGTTGGCAAAAGGTCGTCTTTTGGGATTGCAATTCGAGACCTTGTTTACCGACAATCTCTATTTCAAGCTCTCAAACAACGCAATAGAACGGGCAATGGAACTTCGGGAGGCTTTTGTTGCCAAAGGGTATGAGCCATACGGCTTTTCTCCAAGCAATCAACAATTCTTCCTTATGCCAAAAGAAAAGATTAACGCTCTGAAAGACAAGGTAAGTTTTGAGATCTGGGCTTGGGAAGACGACAATAGGGCGGTTGTCAGATTTGTTACCGACTGGGCAACAAGCAAACAAGAAGTGGAGCAACTGATTGATTGTTTATAAGTCTCAAAACAAAAAATTTGTACCTTTGTCGGTACTAAAAAACAATTACGACGTGGACAACAGTGCAAAATACGCCTCACTCAGAGAGCAGTATCCTTGTTTTGAGTACAAGGGATTTGAATACGGAATGGAACAGGGAGATTTCAAAGTGCAGTTTCACTTTGTTTGCAAAGAACACAGCTTCTCTCCCACCCATATTTTCAAGCAAAAAGACTTCTATTCGTTCAGTCATTTGAGCAAAGAGCAAACAGAATTGTTGCTCTTCAACATTGGAATGATAGAACTTGTGAGCTATTGGAAAGCGTTTTGCTCTCCGACAATCCTCATTCACTCTTGGCGTTTGAACAAGGAGCAAACAGACTTCTGGCGTAAGATTTATTTCCACGGACTTGGAGAATTTTTCTTCATCAACTCCATTGACGCAAACATAGATAGTTTTGTGAACTTTGAATTTGGGGGAGAAAGAGAGATGCAAGCCCTTGACTTCGATTTGGAAGACAAATACATTGTCCCTATCGGAGGAGGCAAAGACTCTGTGGTTACATTGGACTTGCTCTATGGCTCGGGAAGAGATGTGCGAACGCTGATTGTCAATCCTCGCGGAGCTACATTGGATTGCTGCAAGCAGGCAGGAATAGAGCAGAAAGACTTTTTGGAAGACCGACGCTCGATAGACGCACACCTTTTGGACCTCAACCGACAAGGATACCTCAACGGACACACTCCTTTTTCGGCAATGCTTGCCTTCACAAGTCTTTTGTTTGCAGCCTTTTCAAAACGCAGACACATAGCTCTGTCAAACGAGAACTCGGCAAACGAAAGCACCGTCAGGGGAGCAAAAATCAATCACCAATACTCAAAAAGCATAGAATTTGAAAACGACTTCCGCTCATACGTTTCAAAATATATCTGCAAGGACTTCAACTATTTTAGTTTCTTGCGACCGCTTTCCGAACTTCACATAGCAAAACTCTTCTCTCAACTGAACTATCAGTATGTATTCAAGAGTTGCAACGCAGGTTCAAAGCAGGATATATGGTGCGGGAACTGCCCCAAGTGTCTCTTTGCTTTCATAATCTTGTCTCCATTCTTGGCAAAAGATGTGTTGAAAGCCGTCTTTGGCAAGAACCTCTTTGAGGACGAAAACTTGCTTACTTATTTGATGCAACTATGCGGCGAAGGAGAACAAAAACCATTTGAGTGTGTAGGCACGATTGACGAGGTGAATGCCGCAATCGCAATGCGAATACACAAGGAAGAAGCCTCACAAAGCGAAATTCTGCTTGCAAAATGGTTACAACTACTTGTGGCAAAAGAATATATGGAAAGAAAATCATTTGATGCTCTCTTTGCCCTTCAACAAGAACACAACCTTTCAAAGGAAGACTTCAACATACTCTCCAACCCATACCCTGCAATCAAGAAAGCTGCACTAAGACGAATTTTCAAAGGTCATACGCCGGTTATTCTCGGCTTTGGACGCGAAGGCAAATCTTCTCTCAGACTATTGGAAAGCATATCTGAAAATCAACATATTATAGTAGCCGACCAAAACGCCGATTTACTACGACAAAACGCCGAAAAAATTGACCGGAACGCCGCAGCAAAAAATCAAATACCGAAAACAGAATATAGGGCAATGACCGCAGAAGAATTGTCCGAAGGAACACTATTTTTGAAGACCCCCGGCATTCCCTACAAAAACATAAACTTCATACCGACTCAAAAGATAAGCTCCCAGACCGACTTATTTTTACAACTGTTTCACTCCCAAACCATTGCAATCAGCGGAACAAAGGGTAAAAGCACCACAAGCAGCCTTATTTACAAAATTATCAAAGACCAAAATCCCGATGTGGTTTTGGCAGGCAACATAGGTATTCCACTTTTCGACATGATTGACAATATAGGTGAGAAAACAATCATTGTGGCAGAGCTGTCGGCACATCAGGCAGAGTTTTTGCATCGTTCGGCACACATCTCGGTTTTACTCAACCTATATGAAGAACACTTGGACCACTTCGACAGCTGTGCCAACTATTGGAATGCCAAGTTCAACCTTGCACGAAAACAATCCGAAGGAGACTTCTTTGTATTTAATGGAGAGGACGAACGAATCGAAGCACTGCTTGCATCTTGCAACATAGTTTCCGAACTACGCCCTTTCAAAAGCAGCGACTATGTTTATCCAGAACCAAAATACCTCAAAGGCGACCACAACCGTCTCAATGCCTTGGCTGCACTGCAAGTTGCCGACATATTGGGCTTGGATAAAGAGCAGGCACTTCAAAGCATAGTGAACTTTGAACCCTTGGCACACCGCCTTCAACCCGTCGGCACAATAAACGGAGTAAGCTACTACAACGACAGCATAAGCACCATTCCCGAAGCCACGATTGCAGCCCTGCAGGCACTAAAAGACGTTCAGACACTCATTCTCGGAGGCAAGGACCGCGGAATAGACTATGGCATCATTGTCGAAGGACTGAAAAAATTTGAGGTGAAGAACATTGCCTTTGTCGGCAAGGCAGGACGAAGAATGCTCTCACTGATAGAACAGAGCGGAATGCAGGTCAACACCCTTGTGAGCGATAATTACGAAGAGATTGTACGCTGGTGCGGCAAGCATACGGAGAAAGGAAAGATTTGTCTTCTCTCTCCTGCTGCCAGCAGTTACGATATGTTCCGCAACTTTGAACACCGCGGCGAAGTATTCAGCGAATTAGTTAAGCGGATAGGGAAAGAATAGGATTTATAGGACGTCATAGGTATCCCTAAGACGTCCTATCTTCTATCCTATCTCTCTAAATAAGAAGCCATTTCTTCTTGGAGTTCTTTTGCTTTTTGAGCTGCGGTTTTGGCAAAGTCGGCACTGTGGTCGGCAAAGATGATACCTCTGGAAGAGTTTACCAACAGTCCGCATTCCTTAGTCAAACCATATTTGCATACCTCCGAAAGAGAGCCGCCCTGAGCGCCTACTCCGGGAACTAATAGGAAGTGTTCGGGTGCTATGCGGCGGATTGTAGAGAACATCTCGGCTTGTGTTGCTCCGCAAACAAACATCAGGTTGTCTTTCGTTCCCCACTGCTGTGCTTTGGTCAAGACTTGCTCAAATAACTTAGTACCTTGGTTATCTTGTGTGAACTGAAAGTCATTTGCTCCCTTGTTTGAGGTAAGAGCAAGGAGGATTACCCATTTGTTTTCATAGACCGTGAAAGGCTTTACGGAGTCTTCGCCCATGTATGGGGCAATGGTCATGGAATCAAAGCCGAAGTCGCTTTCGGGAGAGAGAAATGCTTTGGCGTATTGCTGCGAGGTGTTGCCTATGTCTCCCCGCTTTGCATCTGCTATTGTGAAGCATTCTTTGTCGAAAGTGTGCAAGTAGTCCATGGTCTTCTTCAGACTGACCAAGCCTTCTATGCCTTGCGATTCGTAGAAGGCAAGATTGGGTTTGTATGCCACGGTATAAGGAAGTGTGGCATCAATGATTGCTTTGTTAAACTCAAATACAGGATCTTCCTTTGACAGAACACATTCTGGCAATTTGCTTTTGTCGCTGTCCAAACCTACACAAAGAAAGCTCTTTTTGCGGTATATCAAATCCACAAGTTCTTTTCTGTTCATATTGCTGTCATTTTTTTAATCTGATGCAAAAGTAACAAAATAATAACATTCCGCAATCGTTATTCGGACAAAAGGAGTTTATTGTGCAAAAAGAAGAGATTGAACAAAGAGTTGAACTTGCTCGCAAAGTACACGCTCAAGGATATAATTGTGCCGAGAGTGTTGTCTTGGCATACGCCGATTTTGTGGGTTTGGATAAGAATGTGGCAGAGAAAATGTCGGTATCTTTTGGCGGAGGCGTGGCAAAGATGAGAGAGATTTGCGGTTGTGTGTCGGCAATGGCAATGCTTGCGGGATTTATAAAAGAAAATCAGGACGAGAACTCTCGTCCTGATACAGAGAAGTGCTATCAATGGACAAAATGTCTTGCAGACAAGTTTCGCTCAGAATGTGGGGACATTGTGTGCAAACGTTTGAGAGGTATAGAAAAGGGTTGTGCCAAACCGCCGATGCCTTGCAGGGAGTTGGTTGCCACAATGGCAAGGCTTATCGGAGAGAGCTTGGCTTAGTATCGCAAAGACACAGCCTTCCAATCGACCACCTTCCACCATGCGTCCAAGTAGTCGGCACGTCGGTTCTGCTTGTCGATGTAGTAGGCGTGTTCCCACACGTCGCAAACAAGCAAGGGCGTTTGGTCTTGACAAATGGGAGTGTCTGCATTGGCCGTTTGCACTATTTCCAACTTCCCTGACTGAGTTTTTACAAGCCACACCCAGCCGCTGCCAAATACACTCATGGCAGACAAAGTAAATTGACGCTTCAATTCTTCAAAAGTTCCGAACTTCTTCTCTAAAGCCAAAAGTAGCCCTCCCGAAGGTTCTTTGTCTGAGTCGGGAGCAAGGCTCTTCCAATAGAACTCGTGATTAAACACTTGGGCGGCATTGTTAAAAGTTGCACCTGTTGATTTTTTTACAATCTCTTCCAAACTCATCTGTTCAAAGGCTGTGCCTGCAATCAACTTGTTGAGATTGTCCAAATAGGTACGATAATGTTTTCCGTAATGGTACTCCATTGTCAGCTTGCCGATATGAGGTTCCAAAGCCTCCAACGAATAGGGCAACTGCATCAATTCAAATTTTTTCATAGTCGTGTATTTTATGGTTATCACTCTACAAACAAGCAACAAACACCTTAGTTCAACCAATACGAAAAAATCAAAAAACAAGATTTAACACTGAAAAATTTGCTGTTTCAAAATAAATTCCTAATTTTGGGGGCTGAAAAACAAGTAAAATTATTCATTAAAAACGACACGACAATGGCAATAAAAGGAGCAATTGTAGTTGATATTGAGCGTTGCAAGGGCTGCGGAGTTTGTGCTTCGGTATGTCCAAAGCAAGTTATCGCCTTATCAGCAAACGTAAATGGTAAAGGTTACAACTACGCCGAACAAGTAAAGGACGAATGTATCGGTTGTGCAAGCTGCGGTATGGTTTGCCCTGACGGAGTTATAACGGTTTACAAAGCTAAATTATAAACGATTTTAAAACTTAGAGAAATGGCAAAGGAATTAAAATTGATGAAAGGTAACGAAGCGATTGCAGAAGCAGCAATTCGCTCCGGTTGCGATGGCTATTTCGGATACCCTATAACCCCGCAATCAGAAGTTATGGAGCACCTGATGGCAGAAATGCCTTGGGAGAAAACCGGAATGGTAGTATTGCAGGCTGAAAGTGAAATGGCATCAATCAATATGGTGTATGGAGGTGCTGCAACAGGTAAAAAGGTGATGACTTCTTCTTCTTCACCCGGAATGAGTTTGATGCAGGAAGGTTTGACTTACCTTGCAGGTGCAGAGCTTCCTTGTTTGGTTGTAAACGTTGTACGTGGAGGTCCGGGATTGGGAACAATCCAACCATCTCAGGCAGACTACAACCAAGCAACTAAGGGTGGCGGACACGGAGACTATCAAATGTATGTATTGGCTCCTGCCACTGTACAAGAAATGTATGACTTTGTATTCGATGCTTGGGATATAGCTTTCAAATATCGTACTCCTGTTATGATTCTTTCTGACGGAGCGATTGGTCAGGCAATGGAGAAATTGTATGTTGGCGACTATGTTCCTCGTTGGACTAAGGAAGAAATAGCAGCCAAAGCTCCATGGGCAGCTTACGGAAAGCCTAAATCGAGAGGACACAACATAATCACATCTTTGGAGTTGGATTCTGTAAAACAAGAAATCTTCAACCACAAACTTCAAGCTAAGTATCGCGAAATGGAAAAGAACGATACTCGATATGAAGAAATAATGTGCGAAGATGCAGATTACGTTATCGTTGCATACGGTTCAAGTGCGAGAATTTCTCACAAGGCACTTCAACTTGCAAGAGAAAAAGGCATAAAGGTAGGTTTGTTGAGACCAATCACCTTGTTCCCATTCCCAAGCGAACCAATCAAACAATTGGCACAAAGAGTTAAGGGAATACTTACAGTAGAGATGAGTGCAGGTCAAATGGTAAAAGATGTACAGCTTGCATCTGAGTTCAAGTGTCCTGTAAAGTACTTCGGACGTTACGGAGGTATCATTCCTACACCACAAGAAGTATTGGAAGCATTGGAAAACGATTTAATTAAAGGATAGGATTATGTTTAACGAAGAGATAATAAAACCGGAAAACCTTGTTTACAAGAAAACAAGCGTCATGACCGACGCAGTTATGCACTATTGTCCCGGCTGTCCGCACGGAACAATACACAGAATAATTGCAGAAGTAATAGATGAAATGGGAATTCAAGAAAGCTCTATCGGTATCGCACCCGTAGGTTGCTCAGTGTTGGCGTACAATTACTTTGACGTCGATTTTGTTGAAGCTGCACACGGAAGAGCACCGGCATTGGCTTCAGCAATTCAAAGATTGCACCCCGATATGCACACCTTCACCTACCAAGGAGACGGAGACCTTGCTGCAATCGGAACAGCAGAAACAATCCATGCCTGCAACAGAGGTGAGAATATCATCATATTCTTTGTAAACAACGCAATCTACGGAATGACAGGAGGACAAATGGCACCTACAACCCTTTTGGGTATGAAGACAGCCACCACTCCTTACGGACGTAGAGTTGATTTGAATGGTTATCCTTTGCAAATAACAGAGCTTGTTGCACAGTTGCCCGGCACATATTACGTAACTCGTCAGTCGGCATCTACACCTGCTGATGTTCGCAAGGCAAAAGCAGCTGTAAGAAAAGCATTTGAAAACCAAGCAAACAAGAAAGGAACATCTTTCGTAGAATTTGTTTCGACTTGCAACTCAGGTTGGAAGATGACACCTGTTCAAGCAAACGAATGGATGAAAGAACACATGTTCGAGAAGTATGTTCCCGGCGACATAAAAGTCGATGGACAGTTGGTAAGATAACCTTAAAAACAGAAAAGAGATGACAGAAGAAATAATAATCGCAGGATTTGGAGGTCAAGGAGTTCTTTCAATGGGAAAGATACTTGCATACTCCGGAGCAATGCAAGATAAGGAAGTCAGCTGGATGCCATCTTACGGACCTGAAATGAGAGGTGGTACAGCAAATGTTTCAGTGATAATCTCAGATGACAGGATTTCATCACCGATTATCAGCCAATTTGATACAGCAATCATACTTAACCAACAATCGTTGGACAAGTTTGAACACTCGGTAAAGCCGGGAGGAGTATTGTTGTACGACCCTAATGGTATCGTTCACCCTCCTACAAGAAAAGACATCAACATCTACAAGGTGGCTGCCACAGAAAAGAGTGCAGAACTCGGAATGGCAAAAGTCTTCAACATGATAGTATTGGGAGCATTCCTTCAAGTAAAGCCTGTTGTTACAGAAGAATTTATCGAAAAAGGATTGCAAAAATCACTACCCGAAAGACACCACAAGTTGATACCTGCAAACCTCGAAGCAGTTCAAACAGGTAAGAAACTTGTAGAGACAGTTCAAACCGTATAGTCGGTTCTCTGTTCAAATTAAAGCGAGGGCGGAAGCATTTTGTTTCCGCCCTCGCTGTTTGTTTTTGTCTGTTAGTGTTCAAAAATCCTCTTTGGAAAGTCTGCATTAAAGCAAAAAGAGGTGCAAGGCTCAAAGCGCTCACACCTCCTAAACTATTTACCTATTGCTTAAAATCCAAACTTAACTCCCACCGAAAGCGTCGATGGTCTGAGTTCATAACCCGAAATACTATTGTTCGTACCTGTTGCATGAATGCTATTGTCTCCTTTGAACGAAACAATATATTGCAAATAAATACCGACCGAGTTAGGATTGTCATGAGGGAACACTATCCCTGCGGTTATCGGCATTATAGGCACAAATCCCGAAAAAGAACCGACTTGTTCGTTATTGCAAGCATACAAAATGTCGGAATATGACAAACCAAATCCGACTCCTGCTTCCAATCCCACAGATTTACCCAAGCCGAACCTATAAAACACATCTGCATGAACAGATGCGTCCTCCTTTTTCAAGAATTTATCTTTCGTTTCTGCACGACCATACGAAAAGGCAGCTGATACTCCATAGAATATCTTGCTCTTGTATCCTCTCATTGCAGAGTATGATATACCCACAGTCGGAACGAAAGACTTGAAAGTGCTTATCCCTTTTGCTTCAAGGTAATTGTTAAAACCTTGTGTATTTGCAAGCAAATCTGTTTGCAAACCTACGGATTGATAAGTTTGAAAGTTACTATTGTTTTGCGAGAAAGTAAATTGAATACTAAATGCAAAACATAGTAACATTGCTACGACGAATGCTGTCTTCTTCATTTTACTCTTACTTTTTGATTAAACGTTAAATACTAATTTTCTAAACAATTGCAATTGTGATGCAAAGTTCTAAAAAGTCAAGAAAACTACCAAATAAAACGCTGAGAAAATTTTATCATATCTTACTAACCTTTACTCAATCAGCTTATGTGAAGCGGTGCTTCTTTCGTCATAAATTTCGCAATAATATATCAAAGCAAGGTTAAGTCTTGGTCAAACAGCTGCATAATCGTCAAAAATCGCAACAAAGCGTACTTGGGTTGATTGTTAATTGTCAATTAAATCTTATCTTTGCTCTCTGAAATTAACAATCTGACATATCATGAAGAGAGCTTTAATAGTTGTTTGCGGACTTTTATTCATATCTTTCCAAGGGGCAAAAGCACAAAGTTGCGATTCGGTTTTGCAAAGTGCCATAAGGTTGATGGACGACGAACGATACCACGATGCACAGCGATGTCTCACTTCCGCCATTTCGCAAGGCATGGATTCTCTTACCCTGCACTACGAGTTGGCTTGGTGTCATTACTCTATGCAAGACTACAAAAAGTGTATATCTGTCTTGGAGCCTCTGCTCAAAAGGGACGATGTACTTGCCGATGTCTATCAGCTATTGGGAAATGCCTACGATGAAATCGGACAGAGCGGCAAGGCTGTGAGCATATATGAGCAGGGATTGAAGAAGTTTGAGAATGCAGGTTGTCTGTATTTGGAACTCGGCAACATGAAGTACCAAAACGGAGACTACAAGAATGCTCTTTACTACTATGAGAAAGGCATAGAGGCAGACCCTATGTTCGCTTCAAACTACTATCGTGCGGCTTTGATATTCTTTGCTTCCACCGAAGAGGTATGGGGTGTGATGTACGGCGAACTGTTCATGCTTTTGGAGCGAGACAGCGAGCGTTGCAAATCTATGAGCAGAGAATTGTACAAGATATACTCGGAAGAGATTTCCTTCGGACGCTCAGGAGCCGAGGTCGATTTCGACTCTCCAACAATAGTTTACTCAAATTCTTCGGTAAGACCCAATCTTTTCCCCGAGAGTTTTCGTTCTGCAATGAGGGCTGCGGTAAGGAGTGAACGCATTCTCGATTTGGCTTCTCTCAATCGCATCAGACAGCGTTTTGCAAAGGAGTTTTCTGCCAACAGCAGCAGCTTCGAGAACGTACTTTCTGCCTATCACCAAGAGCTTATCTCACAAGGTCATTTTGAGGCTTACAACTATTGGCTTTTTGGTTACGGAGATCCGAAGCAGACGGCAAGTTGGGTCAATGCAAACAAAACAAAATGGGATTCTTTTCTCGCTTGGTTTGAAAAGAACCCCATATCAATAAATCCTTCCAACGTGTTTTCTCGCTACACCATGGAATAAGCTCTACAAACGGACTGCAAATTTTTTCAGATGTTCGTCAAGCATATCCGAAGGAATGAAACTCTTTATCGAATTAATGACATCGTTCAACAGTCTCTCTCTTACAAAGTCGTCTTTTACCACAATGGATATTTCCCTCACTGCTATCGGATTTTCGATTGGTCTTATATTCTTTTGCTGTTTGTCGCTAAGGGTAGGTATCTCCAAGGCAGGGATTATGGTACAGCCTCCGATTTTATCGACCGTGCGAACCAAAGTGGCAATGCTGCCTGCCGAGTAGATGCGTTTGCCTTCATCGTTTTCGCCACAGAAGTTAAAAATCTGCTTTGTCATGCAATGACCTTCCGACAAGACCCACAAATCGTCCAAAGGCAAATCGGAAGCTCTGAGGGAGCTTTTTGAATAAAGCTCCCTCTGCAAAGGCGACAAATAAGCCCAAAAACGCTCGTAATAAAGAGGTATCTCCAACAAGTGTTCTGCATTCAAAGGAGTGGCAAGCACCGCCATGTCAATCGTAGAAGACCTCAACCCTTCGATTATTTCGTTTGTCTTCATCTCTTCTATTGACAAATCCACATCGGGGTGAGAAGCATAGAATGCATCAATAAAGCTCGGAACAAAGGAAGAAGCAACCGTCGGAATAACTCCCAAACGCAAACGACCACCAATACGATTACGTTTTTCGTTTATAAGTTCTTTTAGGTTGTCTGCCGCAGTCAAGACAATCTTTGCCTGAGAGACAACACACTCTCCCATTGCCGTCAGACGCATCGACTGAGATGAACGGTCAAAAATAGAAATATCCAATTCTGCTTCCAACTTTTTGAGCATGGCAGAAAGCGTAGGCTGTGTAATTCCAAAATTCTTTGATGCTTTAAGCATACTACCTGCCTCAACTATACCAAGCAGATACTTTAACTGTTGAAGTGTCATAACTCTAATTTTTTGGCAGAGCCTTGAAACCCTTGCCCAATATTTCACTACTATCTATTACATTGATGAATGCCTCAGGGTCAATCTTTCTTATTCCCGAACGCAACTTCACAAATTCAGAACGAGAAACGGTTGTATATATTATATCACGCTCAACGCCTTTGTACATTCCCACACCTTTCATGCAAGTACCGCCACGGTTCAAATCGTTGATGATTGCGTTTCTCATCTGGTCATATTTGTCGGTTACGATAAACAAAGTCTTGTATGTCTTCAATCCATCGACAACAATGTCTATTATCTTACCCTCAATCACAATCAAAAGGATTGAATAAGCCGGCAAACGCAAATCAGGAGAAATCAAAAGTGAGGAAAGAGCAATCAAACTATCGACAATGATAACCAAAGTACCGAGAGAAATTCCCGTATATTTGTTTATTATCATCGAAACGATGTCGCTACCTCCCGAAGTTGCTCCCGACTTGAATATCATACCTATACCAATTCCGTATAACAATCCGGCAAGCAATGTGTTCAAAAGATAGTCCGGAATAAACAACTCTGACATACCCTTTATGGCAAGAGCATCAAACGGAGCTGCCGCCGCATCGGTTATCAATTCTCCTATATGAATCAAAGGAGCGTAACCCCATGTAGTTTCCAAAATCCATGTAAATCCCCAACCCAACACGGTAGAAACTATGGTCTTGACACCAAACATAGGTCCCAAGATTATGCTTCCGATAATCAAAAGCGGGATTTCCATACACATCAAATAGGTCGAAATGTTTACCGGAGTCAATGTACTCAACACGTTTGCAAGTCCGTAAACTCCTCCGGGAGCAAGGTGATAGGGCATGGCAAACATCACGTCTGCCAACACGAAAAGGAAAGTGCCGACAAAGATGTATGCATAGGACTTAAACCATTGTTTAGAACCGAACTTCTCGTCGGTATCTACAAGTTGGCTGAACCAAGCCTTAACTGAGTTTTGTTTTTCTGTCATAAATATGTCTTTGTTTTGATTAAAAAATTAAGCTGCAAAGGTACAACTTTTTCCCAACTCAGACACTAAAAAAGCAATTTGCAACGCACGATTTTCAAACGGCGTTTCAGAAGTGGCAATTCGACCTCTCAATTTGACAAAACGCCATTTTACCACGATAAAACGCCCGATTATTTCACCTTGTGTAATACTTTGTAAGTCAATCAATAGTATCAAACACCAAGAAAAGCCTTTCAAACAAAGCATGGTCGAGATTGTTGTTCTGTTCTCCCGATATACACCCTATGAAAGGCAATCAAAAAAAAATCGGCGGGACAAAACAATAATTGCCAAACGGCTTACGATATAGTGAAAATTTTATGAAAAACAGAAAATTTGTCATTATGAGAAAAAAGATATTTGAAGTGTTGCTTCTGATTGCGGGATTGCATTCTTCAATGTTGGTGTCGGCACAAAATATGCTCGATTTGGATAGTTGCAGGAGCATGGCAATGAGGCACAACAAATCTTTGGCAATATCCGACGAGAAGTTGCAACAAGCTCAGCAGGCAAGGAAAGCTGCCTTTACGCAGTTCTTGCCCAATTTCAACGCAAGCGGTGCTTATTTGTACAATTCGAGAAATATATCTCTCCTTAGCGAAGACGCCTTATTGCCCGTTGGAACAAAGGCTGCGGACGGTTCTTTCACCCTTAGGTTGGACCAGATGGTTACAGCAGACTTTCCCGACGGCAACGGAGGAGTAATCACCCTTCCGGTTGATGCAAACGGCAATCCGTTCAACCCATTGACCAATCCCGAAAGGGTACAACCAAAAGACTATGCCCTTTTGCCAAAAGAGGCAATGGAGTTTGACATAAAAAACACCTTTGTTGCCGGCATAGGTTTCACTCAGCCCATATTCATGGGCGGAAAGATTTTGGAACTCTACCGCATTGCTTCTTTGGGAGAGCAACTCGCCTCTTTGGGATACGAAAACTCCAAAATCAATCTTTTGATACAAGTCGATGAAGCCTATTGGAGAGCAGTCTCTCTTCAAGCCAAGCAAAAACTTGCTCTCGAATACAGAGCCTTGCTACAAACCACAAGCGAAAACGTTGCCACATTGTTTGAGCAGGGCTTTGCAACAAAAGCAGATGTGTTGAAAGTAAAGGTAAAACTCAACGAAGCCGAAATGACACTCACCAAGGCAGAGAATGGTTTGAAGCTCGCAAAGATGATGTTGAACCAAATTTGCGGAATGCCTCTCGACACCGACTATGAGCTGTCGGAAGTTGCAAAGAGTGATTTGAGCGAAGTAAGTCTCGAAGACAACATTGGCAAAATGACATTGATGCGTCCCGAAGCCAAAATGTTAGATTTGAAAGTTGCCTTGGCAGAAAGCGAAGTCAGAATAGCACGTTCGCGATTTATGCCCAACATTGTCGCAAGCGGAAACTACTTGCTGTCAAATCCCAATGTGTTTAACGGCTTTGAGAACAAGTTTGACGGATTTTTCTCGGTAGGTGTGGGCGTTACAATACCAATTTTCCATTGGGGAGAGCGGATACACACTCTTTCGGTGGCAAAGCACGCACACAACATTGCAAAAATGGAAAGGGAAGAAGCCCTCGAAAAGCTCGAATTGCAGGCAAACATGATGCAGTTCAAGCGAAACGAAGCCTTCAAGCAAGAAATACTCTCTCAAAACAATCTCGAAAATGCACAAGAGAACCTTTCGCACGCACAACTATCGTTTGAAGAAGGCATCATTTCGGCTGCCGACCTCATGGAAGCACAAACAGCATGGGTAAGTGCAAAAAGCGACAACATAGATGCACAAATCAACACCATGCTGTCGAAACTATATTTGGAACAATCATTGGGTAAAATCAAAGTAAAATAGCATATAGAAAGATATGAAGAAACAAGAAAGCAAGACATTGGTAATGTCGTTCGTTATTTTGATTTCGGTAATTGCCGTAATCGGTTTGATAGGTTATTTTATTCTCACTCCCGACGATGTAATCATTCAGGGAGAAGTTGAAGCCACCGAAGTGAGACTGTCGGGCAAGCTGCCGGGCAGAGTGTTGGAACTTCGGGCAAGAGAAGGTATGAAGGTAAAGAAGGGAGACACCCTCATACTTATCGATTCTCCCGAGATAAGTGCCAAAATCATGCAAGCGGAAGCGGCAGAGAGTGCAGCCAAGGCAGTAAGTCTCAAAGCCCAAAACGGCACTCGACAAGAGACAATAACAGCTGCCGCAGAGCAATATGAAATGGCTCAAACGGCTGCCGACTTTGCAAAAAAGAGCTACGAGAGAACAAAAAACCTTTATGAGAAAGGAGTTATTGCCGCTCAGAAGTTTGACGAGGTCGAAACACAATACAAAGCCGCACAAGCACAAGCAAGAGCAGCAAAAAGCCAATACGAAATGGCTTTGAACGGAGCTCAAAAAGAAGATAAACTTGCAGCATACGCACAAGTGCAAAGAGCCAAAGGTGCGCTTGAAGAGGCAACATCATACCTGAGCGAGACCAAGTTAGTTGCCCCAATCAGCGGAGAAATATCAGAAATCTTCCCTAAGGAAGGAGAATTGGTCGGAAGCGGCAGTCCGCTTATGAATATAGTGGATTTGAACGACATCTGGGTTACCTTCAACGTCAGAGAGAACTTCTTATCCAAGATAAAAGTCGGTCAGCAGTTGAAAGCGAAAGTACCTGCTCTCGGAGATAAGGAGATAACTCTCAAAGTAACCTACATCAAAGCCTTAGGCTCATACGCAACATGGAAAGCTACCAAGCTGACAGACGAATATGACACCAAGACCTTTGAAGTAAGAGCCGTACCTGTTGAAAAGGTAAGTGATTTTCGCCCGGGAATGAGCGTTATTATCAACTGGTCAAAACTCAAAAAGTAGAAAGGAAAAAGTAAAATGAAAGGTGTTGTCAGGGTTTTTAAGAGAGAAGTGAGGAGAATGATTTCTCAACCAATTTATTTGGTGATGACGATTGTCATTCCTTTGATTGTGGTTCTTTTCTTTGCAACTTTCTTGAACAAAGGTGTACCTTCACAGCTGCCGATAGCCGTAATTGATTTTGACAACAGCTCTTCGTCAAGGCAGATTGTCAGAACAATATCCTCAGGTCAGTTTTGCAAAGTCAAATACAAGCTCTCCTCATACGAGGTTGCACAATCGAGAATGCAAAGTGGCGACATTTATGCCTTTGTCATCATTCCGCGAAACTTTCAGCAAGATGTGATAAACGGAAAACAGCCCGAAGTGGTCTTTTGCACCGAATACGTACACTATCTTGCAGGTTCTCTGATAATGAGAGAGCTGACGACCACGCTCAGCACCCTGTCGGCAGGAGTTAATTTGAAGCTACGTCTTGCCAAAGGCGAAGATGAAAACCAAGCTCTTGCCCAAGTCCAACCAATCAAAACCGATGTTCACATTATAGGCAACCCGACTTTGAACTATTCTTACTACCTTTCCTCAATCATAATGCCCGGAATAATCTTTCTTATGTGCCTTATCTGCACTATTTATGCCATAGGAAGCGAATTGAAGCAGGCAAGCTCAAAACGCTGGTTGGTTTTGGCAGAGCGAAGCATGGCAAAGGCACTCTGCGGCAAGCTCTTGCCCTACACGATAGTCTTTTCGCTCATGGAAATCTTCACACGGATTGTGTTGGAGAAGTATTTGGGATTTCCGGTTCATGGCTCAAATATCTTGCTCTACCTTTGCAGCATTCTGACCGTTGTTGCATATCAGGCAGTCGGCATTTTCATCTCGGGCTGTCTGCCGGTAATGAGAACAGCTCTATCGATAGGAGCATTCTACGGAGTGTTGGGCTTCACCCTTGCAGGCTTCACCTATCCGCAGTTTGCAATGTTGCCTGCCGTTCGTCCATACACTCTTCTATATCCTCTCACTCAATACTACAATATGTATTCTGCCGTTCAAATCAACGCTCTTGACATTACAGAAACATGGTTGCCGCTTGTCATTCTTCTATTGTTTAATATCTTGCCTTTATTTATTCTTCCGAGATTGAAAAAGGCTGCCGTAAGATTGGATTTTTCAAAAGATTGAAGATGAAAACAAATATACAAGAAAAGCTCAGGGCAAACAAAGAGGCATGGATAGATATGCTTCACATTCTCAGAAGAGAACTATACACCATTTTTACCGACAAAGGAGTGCTGATAGTGTTCTTTGTTGCCTGCTTGGTCTATCCGATGGTTTGCGGATATATTTACAATCACGAAGTGATGACGGATATGCCCGTTGCCGTTGTCGATAAATCAAACACCGCTCTCAGCAGAGAGTATATCCGAAGGGTAGATGCCACACCCGAAGTCCGAATTGCACGCTCTTGCGAAAGTTTGCAGGAGGCTCAAAACCTGCAAAGACACTCTCAAGTACACGGAATTATCTACATACCCGAAGATTTCAGCACCTCAATCAACACCAAAAGGCAAACCACAGTAAGCATTTATGCAGACGTTACGTCTTTCTTTTGGTATAGAAACCTTGCTCTTGCAAGTTCGTCGGTCTCTTTGACAATGGGAGGAGAAATACAAGCCAAAAACCGCATTGCCGCAGGCGAAATGTATGACCAAGCTGTCAGTCAGGTTCAGCCATTCAAGCCAACGCAACACGTTTTGTACAATCCGGGAGGCTATCCTTCCTTTATTTTGCCGATTGTCCTCATTTTGGTTCTTCAACAAACCCTTCTCATAGGAATAGGAATGATGACAGGAAAAGCTACCGAGACGAACAAACTGCACATAATGATACCCGAGAACACCCATTACAGAGGATTGTTGAGAATAATCTTCGGAAGAGCTTTGGCATTGTTCATTACCTACATTCCCATAGTCGTTTATATGCTCATAATCGTGCCGAAGTTTTTCAATCTTCCACAGTTGGCAGATAGTTCTTTTGAAATCTTTTGGTTCATCACCCCTTTCTTGTTTGCGGTAATCTTTATGGGAATGACAATAGGCACATTCTTCAAAAACAAAGAAGATGCGATACCATTTTATATCTTCTTATCTGTTCCTATGTTGCTTTTGACAGGTCTTTCGTGGCCAAGGGAGGCAATGCCTGCCGTATGGGAAGCTGTATCTCATCTTTTCCCTTCGACCGATGCGGCAAATGCCTTTGCAAGACTTAACTCTATGGGCAGCAGCATGGCGGAAATATCCTCCGAACACCTTTGGCTGTGGATACTTGCAGGCTTTTACTTTCTCACAACCTACTTTGCTTATCAACTAAAACTCAAAAAAGCCCGATAAGTCCCATTTCTGCATTAAGCAATGCCATTCTTTTGGCAAATCAAACGAAATTCGTAATTTTGCGGCTGTAAAAATGCTGCAATAAATACACGAATGATGAAAATATCTGTGATAACTCCAACTTTGAACAGGGAACATTATTTGAGAGATGTAATGGATTCCGTTCTGTGGCAGGATTATTCCAATCTCGAATACATTGTTGTTGATGGTGGTTCAACCGACGGAACTCTGAAATTGCTCGAAGAGTATAAAGAAAAGTTCAATCAAGCCGGCAAAACCATGCATTATATTTCAGAAAAGGACAACGGATTGTACGATGCAATGAACAAGGGCGTCAGAATGGCAAGCGGCGATGTTGTTGGGATACTTAATGACGACGATTTCTTCAACTATTCCGATTGTATCAGTAAAATAGCCGATAGTTTCTCAAATAAAGACACCGAAGCAGTGTATGCCGATTCGTATTACGTCAATGAGTCAAACATATTCAAACCTGTGAGATGTTATAACAACAGACATTTTACCCCGAAGAGGCTTCTTTACGGCTATATCCCCGACCATGAAACCTTTTACATGAAAAAGGACTACTATGATAAGTATGGATATATCAATACCGACTATAACCTTGGCGGAGACATGGAATTTATTTTGCGAATGGTGTATGTCTGTGGTGTAAAGGCGGAGTATATAGATAAAGTACTGATTACAAATCGAATTGGAGGGGTTAGTACAAGCGGAGGTTTGAAAATGTACTTCAAAAGAATTGATTACCACATGGAGATATTCTCCCGAAAAAACATTAAAACATATCGTTATCGCTTGTGGTTGAGATATGTGTTGAGAGTATGGAATAAGATTTACATTCCGAAGAGATTTCTTATTCAAGCCAAGCAAACGCAACAATGGTTTGCACACAACAGAAGTTGCCAATAAGAGAGCCAGCTTCTTGAAAATTGTTTTTGTTATTCCGATACAGAGAATTTAAGACAAAATTCAAATCTTTTGTTTATTAGTACGCTTTACAACTAACAATCAGACAATTATATCGAGATTACAAAACGGCGTTTCGGCGAAATAAATTGGCGGTTTATTATAGTGAAACGCCGATTTATTTTCGTGAAAGGGCGTTTTGGTTTTAGTGGATTTGCAAGGTTGTGTGCTGATAATCTGAATGGTTGCGGTCAATTTTTCAAAAAAATTGGCAAAATGTTTTGCTGTTTTGCCGAAAGGTTGTATCTTTGCACTCGCAAAAAATCACGGTGTTCGTAGTTCAGTTGGTTAGAATATCAGATTGTGGTCCTGAGGGTCGTGGGTTCAAATCCCACCGGACACCCAACGCTTTGCAAGGCTTTACTTTTCAAAAAGTGAAGCCTTTTTTTTGTGCTTACGCAAATTTTGTGTTACTTTGCAGTTTCTTTTTGCGAAGATTTTAAGATTAAAATAATTGGATACAAAAACAGTTTTGAAGAGATGAGAAGATTGAACGCTTTTTGTTTGATGTTCGTTGCTTTATTTATGGCAACGGCTTGCTTTGCCCAAAAGTATGAGAGTGTGGATAACGACCCTATGGGCGTGAGAATTTACACTCTTTCCAACGGATTAAAAGTCTATATGTCGGTCAATAAAGACGAACCGAGAATACAGACCTATATTGCGGTGAGGGTGGGAAGCAAAAACGACCCTCGTGAAACCACGGGGCTTGCTCACTATTTTGAACACATGATGTTCAAGGGTACGGAGAAGTTTGGAACCACCTCTTGGGAGCAAGAGAAACCATATATGGACAAGATAGAAGATTTGTACGAAGTTTATAGAAAGGAAACTGACAAAGACAAGCGTGCAATGCTTTACAAACAGATTGATTCTCTTTCTTATATCGCCTCGGGTTTTGCAATTCCCAATGAGTATGCAACAATGATGAGCTTCATAGGCTCAAAGGGAACAAACGCTGCAACAAGCAATGATTATACTTTCTACCAAGAGAACATTCCTTCCAACCAATTGGAAAACTGGGCGAAGATTCAGGCTGACCGCTTTGCAAATCCTGTGTTGCGATTGTTTCATACCGAGCTTGAAACCATATATGAGGAAAAGAACATGAGCCTTACCAACGAGGGACGCAAGGTTCGGGAACAAATGCTCAAAGCTCTCTTCCCCTCACACCCCTACGGACAGCAGACAACCTTGGGAGAGGCAGAACATCTTCGCAATCCGTCTTTGAAAAACATCAAAGCCTTTCACGCAAAGTACTATGTGCCGAACAATTACTGCATTGCAATGAGCGGAGACTTCAATCCCGATGAAGCAATAAAGATAATAGAAAAGTATTTCGGCAGTTTGCCTTCCAAAGAAGTTGAACCCCTCACCTTCCAAAGAGAACCCGAATTGACAAGTGTCAAAGATATTGAAGTCAAAGGCATAGAAGCTCCCTATATTACGATAGCTTACCGAATGTATGCAGGCAATGGTTCAAAGGACATTTTGATTGCCGAGCTTATGGATTGGATATTCAGCAATGGTTCGACGGGATTGATTGACAAGAACCTCAACTATAAAAATCTTGTTTCGAGTGCTTCAAGCAGTCTGTACACTTTGAATGACTATTCGGTATTTTACTTTCGTGCAAGCCCCAAGGCAGAGCAGACAATGGAGCAGTTGCAGTCTCTTTTGTCGGAACAAATTGAGCTTATGAAAAAAGGAGCGTGGGACGAGAGCATATTGGACGCTGCGATTGCCAATTTGAGACTGCGACAAATCAAGTCGATAGAAAGCAACTCCTCAAGAGCAATGGCAATGGCGATGGCATATCTTTCAAACAGAGACTGGGCAGATGTGGTCAATGAATTGGAGGAGATGAAAACGATAACCAAAGCCGACATTGTGGATTTTGCCAACAAAATATTCAAATCAAACAACTATGTGGTTATCAGAAAAACTCAGGGAGAGCCTGCAAAGGTCGAAAAAGTCGAGAAACCGCCAATCACACCTATTCAGATCAATCAAAACGCAACCTCACCTTTCTTTGCTCAAATCAAGTCTGCCAAAACCAAAGCGATAGAACCCGTCTTTGTCGATTACTCTAAAGATTTGAAAATCGAGCAAACAGACAATGGTAGCGAGGTGTTGTATGTGCAGAACAAAGACAACTCGCGTTATTCTCTCTCCTTTGTATATAAGGTCGGCACTTTGGAAAACAAATACCTGCAACTCTTGTCGTTGTGCAGCGATTATCTTTACACTCCTTTTGTTTCCAAAGAGCAAGTCAAAGAAAAGCTCTTCAATCTTGCCACAAACATAAACGTATTCTCCAACGCAAAGGAGACAACCATTAGAATAGAAGGTTTGAGCGAGAACCTGCCCGAGGCAATGGAGCTTTTGGAAGACCTGCTTGCCAATCCGATGATTTCTCCTTCCGATATGGAGAACATGAAAGCAGAACTGCTCAAAAAAAGACAAGATGACAAAGCCAAGCAATCGGCTTGCTTTGCAAAATTGTCCGAATATGCTTTGTACGGAAAGAAAGAAGCATTTGCCACATTGCTGAGCGACAAAGAAATAAGCAAACTTACTTCCGACCAATTATGTAATATGATTAAGGACTTGAAGCACTATGGCGAGCAAGTGAGGTATTACGGAGATATGTCGGTAGATGCCCTTGTTGCCTTTGTGAACAAAAATCACAAAATGGAAGCTCGTCCTACCAAGGTTGCAAAAAGCAAACTCAAAGCCAAGCAAACCTTTGGCAAAGACGTGGTCTATTTTGTCAATTACCCAGCAAACCAATCTTATTGCAGAATGTTCATCGTCTCAAACAAGTATGACGACAAGCAAAGAGCCAAGATAAGTATGTATAACCAATACTTCGGAGGAGGAATGAACGCCTTGGTATTCCAAGAAATGAGAGAAAAACGCTCACTGGCTTATCAGGCATACTCAACCTACAACATAGGATATGACAAAAACGACAGAAACTACAACATTGCACACATAGCCACACAAAACGACAAAGTAACAGACGCATTGGACGCTTTCAATCTCTTGCTCGACAGTATGCCGGCAATACAATCAAAGTTCGATTTGGCAAAACGCTCTGCCGTCAATTCCATTGCAACCAACAGAGTTATCAAACAGTCTGTCATCAATTCATTTTTGGAAAACAGACGATACGAACGCCCTGCAAACAGTATGCAACAGTACTATAAAGACTTGCAAGCGGTAAGCATAGAAGACATTCAGCAGTTTAGCAAAGAACAATTCGGAAAAGCTCACAAGGCTTACGTCATTCTCGGCAACAAAGAGCAGATTGACATGAAAGCATTGGAGCAATTCGGCAAGGTAAAAGAGCTTTCGTTGGAAGACATCTTCGGTTACTAACCTCAACTCTCGGCATCATGGATTTGAAAACTCAAAAGAAAGAATTGCGAAAGCAGATACGACAAATCAAAAAGGAGTTTGCACAACAAGACAAGCTATCTCAAAGCCGGCAAATCTTCTCTTTTGTAGAGCAAAGCAAGCGTTTTGCCGCTGCAAAGGTCGTTCTGCTCTATTGGTCTATGGACGATGAGGTATCGACTCACGACTTTATTCTCAAATGGTACAAAGATAAGACGATACTTCTTCCTTGCGTTGTGGGCGACAGCCTTGTGCTTCGTCGCTTTGAGGGAATGGAGAGCATGAAAGAGGGAGAGCAATTCGGCATACTTGAACCTGTGGGAGAAATATTTGAAGCCTACAATCTGATTGACCTGATGATTATTCCGGGAGTGGCTTTCGATACTTCGCTTCACCGCATGGGACGAGGCAGAGGCTTCTACGACCGATTGCTTTCGGTGGCAGAGACTGTCAAAATCGGCATCTGCTTCGACTTTCAGTTGGTAGAAAGAGTGCCGGTCGAAGAGTTCGATGTGCCGATGAACAATGTGATAACTCCAAACGGCTTTGTAAGAGATGAACAAGAGTAAATTGTTTTTAATTTCGCTGCTCGGAGGTGTCCTTTTGTCGCTTGCGTGGTTGGACTTGCTCTTTGCTCCCGTCATGTTGGTGGCTTTTGTGCCTTTTTTGGTAGTTGAAGAATATCTGAGCCGCAATCTGCCCGAAAAGAAACCGACAACCCGGAAGTTTTTCCTCTATTGCTACCTGCCACTTTTGATTTGGAACTTCACAACCACCTATTGGGTAGCCTACTCCACCCCTTTGGCAATCGCACTGCCCTTTGTGCAGGCAGCACTCATGTCTTTGGTTATGCAGGCAGCACACTATTGTAAACGTTCCTTTGCTCCAAACAAAGAATGGGGCAATATCTTCTTTGCACTCTTCTTTTTGGCATTTGAATACCTGCACCTGCATTGGGATATCAACTTCCCGTGGTTAAATCTCGGCAACTCCTTTTCAAAGTATCCTTGTTTGGTACAGTGGTACGAATATACGGGAGTTGCAGGCGGCACTTTGTGGATATGGCTCTGCAACATGGCTGTGTTTGAGCTTGTTTGCTGCTTTGTTTTCGAGAAAAAGAAATCTTTGGGAAGGCGACACCGCAATATGCACCTTGCTCTTGCAACGGCGGTTGTGCTTGTCCCTTGCACAATATCGCTGATACGCTGGTTCACATTCAATGAAGAGGACAACAAATCGGTGCAGGTGGTGGTTGTTCAGCCCAACTTGGACCCCTACAGCGACCAATACGACTTCTCGCCCCGCCAAGTATGCGACAGAGTGATAGAATTGGCTCGACAAAAAGCCGACAGCAAGACCGATTACATCGTTTGCCCCGAGAGTTGTCTGCAAGACTACGCATGGGAACACAACTTAGAAGCCTCACCAAGCATTTCGTACCTCAGAGAGTTTGAAAACCAATATCCGAAAGCCGAGATAATTGCAGGAATGTCCTCTCGCCGACTGCTGCCCTACGGAATTAAGACAAAGGCTGCAAGAAGTTTTGCCGACAATCCCTATATGTTTTATGAGAGTTGCAACATTGCGGTAAAGATTGACCGAGACACCATAGAGCCTCAAAGCAATCTGAGACACAAAAGCGTCTTGACTCCATTTGTAGAGAAGATGCCGTTCAAGAGTGTGTTAGGTTTTTTGGGCGATTTGGCGTTGGACTTGGGCGGAACGGTGGGAACGCTCGGCAGAGACCCCGAAGCGGTTGTCTTTGCCTCAGAAGGCAAACCCAAAACGGCAGTTGCAATCTGCTATGAATCGACAGACGGACAATATATAAGCGAATTTGTGGCAAAAGGTGCGGAGTTGATTTTCATTATCACCAATGACGGCTGGTGGAAAGACACTCCGGGACACAGACAGCACGCCGCCTTTGCCTCACTCCGTGCAATAGAGACCCGACGTCCCATTGCACGAAGTGCAAACACCGGTATATCGTGCTTTGTCTCGCCAAAGGGAGAGCAAAGCGAGCAAACGGCATATTGGCAGCAAGCTGTGATTAAACAAGAGCTTGTTCCGCAAAAGGCTCTCACCTTTTACGTCAGACACGGAGACTATATCTATAGAGCATCTGCCTTCTTTGCGGTGATGTTCTTCCTTTTGAGCTTTGTCATCTCAAAGCTCCGCAAAGCAGACAAGTTGAAAATCCAACCAAAATAACAAGATATGTTTAAGAAAGTACCACACACCTACGTCATTATCTTCACTCTGATTGTTCTTGCGGCGGTTGCCACATGGTTTGTGCCGGCAGGAGAGTTTGAAAGACAGACAACGACCACCGATTCGGGTAAAAAAGTCGAACAAATCGTACCCGGCTCATTCCAAAGGGTCGAACAAAGCCCTCAAACATGGCAAATAACCTCCGCATTCTTCAAAGGCTTCCAAAAAGCACCCGGAATAATAGCCTTTCTGCTCATCTTGGGAGGAGCATTCTGGATATTGAACGAAACAAAAGCCATCGACATGGGCGTTCAAACCTTTTTGAACAAATCCTCCGCCTTGGAAAAGTACCGCATCTTTAAGGCAATAGGTGTAAACAACCTCATCATAATATGTATCATGACAATGTTCTCCCTTTTCGGAGCTTTGTTCGGCATGAGTGAGGAAACCATAGCCTTTGTCGCCATATTCGTTCCCCTTGCCGTCTCTATGGGATACGATTCCATTACGGGAGTATGCCTATGTTTCCTTGCGGCAGGCTTAGGCTTCGCCGGATGCGTTCTCAATCCCTTTACACTCGGCATAGCTCAGGATATAGCAGGAATAAAAATGTTCTCGGGAATAGAATACCGCATTGTGGTGTGGTTTATCATCACTTTCATCGGCATAGCTTTCGTTTTGTGGTATGCAAACAAGGTTAAACGCAACCCACAAAGCTCCATAATGTACTCGGAAGACGAATATTGGAGACGCAACAAAGAAACAGCGGCAACACTTCAAGCACTGCCTGCATCAAAGACCTGCAAGGTAGCCTATTTTCTTGCCTTGGCAATACAAATCGGCTTTTGCATTTGGACGCAGAGCCTCATGCTCATAATTACCACCGCTTTATTTGCCGCACTCGGCTTCTTCATGCTCCGAAAGTCCATGCAGATGTTCTCCCTTTCGGTATTGGTGTTCACCATAGTCTATTTGGTCGAAGGAGTTATGGGATTTGACTGGGGGTTTGAACAGATAGCGGCACTTTTTTTCACAATGGCGATAATAAGCGGCATGGCGTTGGGCAAGAATGCGAGCGAAATAGCCAAGCTCTTCATTGCAGGAGCAAAAGACATGCTTTCGGCAGCCTTGGTTGTGGGCTTGGCATCGGGCATCATAGTCATTTTGGAAGACGGAAAGATAATTGACACCTTCCTTTCCTCACTTTCCTCAACCATTTCGGGCAGCGGCAAAGTGGGAGCTTTGACAATAATGTATGCCTTTCAGTCATTGCTCAATGCAATCATCACGTCGGGAACTGCAAAGGCGGCAATGCTCATGCCGATGTTCGCCGAGATTGCCAATATGTGCGACATATCGCTCCAAGCAGCCGTTACCGCCTTCCACATTGGCGACGGATTTACCAACCTCATCACGCCGACTTCGGGAGTATTGATAGCGGTGTTGGGACTTGCCAAAATCCCCTACGCCAAGTGGGTCAAATTCTCGTGGAAGTTCATTCTCGCAATGGTCGTTCTCGGCTGGGCGTTACTTTTGCCCACACTCTTTTTGTCCCTACCCGATTTCTGATAGCAAGAATTCGGCTTGACACCAAGAAAAACGAACAAAATCTCTTAAATATAGTCGATTGATAATCAAACTCTTGCAATCGACAAAATAAAACGGCGTTTTGTCAGAATAAAACGCCGTCTTATTGAAATAAATCGCCGTCTTTTTTCAAAAAAACGGCGTTTTATTTTCAGCACTCTGCTACATATAATCTGCAAGAGAAATGATGTTGTCCAAATCGGACTTTACCAAACGCTCAAACGTCTTTGTCGTAATGTCAACTTGTATATCATCAGTATAAACTATGACAGTGAAAGTAATTTTCAGGTTGTCTATATCGTGCGATACGCGACTTATCCAGCTTCTTGCAAGTCCGTCAATCGTCTGTTGAAGATGTTGAGCAACATTCTTTCCTTTGCGTTCGTCAATACTGATATTAGTTGCAACAGAAAAACCAAGTTCTTCTACATCTTGCCATTCTTCGGGCAAATCTTGGTTGGTTATTCCTACGATTGTATATTGAACTTCAGTAATTTCGTCCTTATCCTCGCCGCAAGAAGCAAACAAAGCTACTCCTGCAAGCAATACGAATAATAATTTCAACTTTTTCATTTCTTTTTCTTTTAATCGTTAATAATTTAGAAACAATAATCCCAATGCAATGTTCAATCCGGCAGCCACACCAAAGGCTGTCCAACTTGCTTTGTTCCTTTTCTTTTTGGCAGTGTCCTTATAGCACTTGACATATTGAGGATTTTCCAACATCTTATAGTCAGGTATATTGAGCTGTTCAGTACTCAAATCACTTGCAACTGCTGCCACGGTAGGAATAAGACCAAGCGGAGTAAACAAAAGAGTTGTTGCCCAAATACCTCCCCTATATGCTCCCTTGTTGTGATAGAACATTTCTGCATCTTGTTGAGCCTTGAAACAAATATCATATCCGCTTTGATTGCCATCATTGGTTTGAAGACCCGTATTTTCATTTGATTTTACGGCAACTTGTTCTTTGGTTATTTTCTCCACATCTTCCATGCTGTAAACAAAGATATTACCGTCCGAGGTTTGGATTTTGATGCTTTGATTTGGTATCTGCTCGATTATCACACCTTTGATTACCGAACCATTTTTGCAATATACCACGTCCAACATGGTATTTGTTTGAGCAAAGAGCGAAGAGGTCATTGCCACGACTGCCACTAAGAGCAAAAATTTGATAACTTTTTTCATTTCTATTCTGTTTAACTGTTCTGTGCCGCAGTTCCGACGGCGGTTTGTTTTGATTTCTATGCTGCTCTGTCGGGAGTTGGACATAAAAAAGTCGTGGAACTTTTAATCTTATTTGCCACACAAGGTCCTGAACTACCTAACCACACAAACAAGCAAAAGCCCACGATTTACACCGTGAGCGTTTCACTATCGTTGCTTTTACGTGGTTACAAAAAGTGTTCAGGTTTTTGTGTAACAAAGGCAAGATACAAACGCTTTATATGTCCGAAAGCATTCTCTGATGCTTTATTTTATCTTTGTCGTTTTGTCTTCGGTTTTTCTCCTTTCTTTATAAAATTCTCCTGCAAAGGTATTAAAACTATGCGAACCGACAAACAAAACGCCGTCTTATTGAAATAAATCGCCGTCTTTTTTCAAAAAAACGGCGTTTTATTTTCAGCTCTCTGCTATTGTTTTGATGCGGCAAGCGTTCTTTGTCGTATCTTTGCAAAAACAAATTCGTTATGCCGCAGAAGAAACTTTATACTCTCTCGCAGGCGTTGGAGTATGCGAAGGCTTATTGTGCCAAGAGTGAACATTGTCAGAGCGAAGTGATTGAAAAGCTCCGCAGTTACTCGGTTTGCTCTGAGGATATCGAGCAGTGTTTGGCTGAATTGATTTCTTCGGAATTTATAAACGAGCAACGTTATGCCGATTTGTTTGCCCGAAGCAAGTTTCACCAGAACAAATGGGGTAAAATCAAGATTTCGCAACACCTCAAAGCCAAGGATATTTCGGATTACTGCATAAAAAAAGCCTTAGATGCCATTGACGGTGAGGAATATATGCAGACGCTTTTGAGCTTGGCAGAAAAAAAACTCGTGGAGATTGATTGCTCAAATCGTCTTGTGGCAAAACGAAAGCTGACTGCCTTTCTCTATGGCAGGGGGTTTGAGTTCGATTGTATTAACAGGGCTTTGGATTGTTTGGAAGATGCTTTGTAAAATCCCTTTTTTTGTTCGCCGATATTTCAATCGCGGTTTTGAGTTTGACATTCCCTCAGATGACAAGGTTATTTATCTTACTTTTGACGATGGTCCCGTGCCTGAGGTTACTCCCATGGTGTTGGAGCTTCTTGAAAGGTTTGATGCAAAGGCTACTTTCTTCTGTGTGGGCGATAATATCAAAAAACACCCCGATTGTTTCAAACTTGTGGTCGATAAAGGACACTCTGTGGGCAATCACACAATGCACCACTTGAAGGGATCGGCGGTTGGTTTTGACCAATACTTGTCCGATGTTGAGGATTGCAACAAGCTGTGCGGCTCAAAGCTCTTTCGTCCTCCCTACGGCAAGATTACAAGGAAGCAGTTCAAAGAGTTGAAACAGCGAGGGTTCAGAATAATTCTCTGGACTGTGGTAAGTTTCGATTATAGCAAAAAGATCTCCCGAAAGACTTGTCTGAACAATTCGCTCAAACTGCAATCGGGAGATATACTTCTGTTTCATGACAGCATAAAAGCTCGGAGCAACATGCTATATGCCCTTGAGGGTGTGTTGAAGCACTACTCTGCCAAGGGTTTTCGCTTTTTGCCGATTGTGTAAGGTCGCTATTCGGCAACCAATACTTCTTTTGTAACGACTTCGCCGTGTTTTAGTCTGACGGTACTTTTTCCTCTGCGAATGAAAGGTTCTTCGCCGTATGCAACATCAATATCGAAGATAGCCTCATTGTCAAAGAAGAAATAGGCTTCCCCGTTTTTGTCGCTCACTCCCTCTCGGCGTATGCTGCCTGACTCTTTTGATACGGTAATTCGGGCGTTTTCAAGTCTTACATCGGGCTGTGTGGCATCTTTTACCACGATTGTCAATCCGCAGCCGTCCAATTCGTCGTCCGAACAACTGCTAAACAGCGGAGAAACAAGCACTACCGCCAATGCCATCAAAAAAAATACTCTTACTTTCCTCATCATGATGATTTTTTTTTGTACTATTGCAAACTCAATCTTGATTTTAGATTGCAAAGCTAAGAAAAAAATCGTATGTGGACAAAGAAAAGTTTATTTTTAGGAATTTTTGCCGGAATTTTTGCTTGCGGATGTTCGAGCAAGGTGGCAAATAACAACTCCGTATCGGAGAAGGAGAACGAAAAAACAGTAGAAAAAACAACCATGGTAGTTATCAGTACGGATTTTGGGGAGATGAAAGCGGTTTTGTACAACGAAACGCCCCTTCACAAAGAGAATTTCATCAAATTGGCAAAGGAAGGATATTTTGACGGCACCTTGTTCCACAGGGTGATAGACGGATTTATGATACAAGGTGGCGATCCCGATTCAAAGAATGCCAAGAAAGGTCAGATGTTGGGTCAGGGAGGTCCTGATTACACCATTGCGGCAGAGTTCAAACAGGAGCTTATTCACCGCAAGGGTGCTTTGGCTGCCGCAAGAATGGCAGATCAAGTCAATCCAAGGAAGGAATCTTCGGGCAGTCAGTTCTATATCGCTCAGGGAAAGGTATATACCAAGGACGAGTTGAATAACCTTGCCGCAAGAATGGGCAAACAGTTCAACCAAACACAAATCGAGGCATATACAACCGTGGGCGGAGTACCTTTCTTGGACTATGAATATACTGTTTTCGGTCAGGTGATTGAAGGATTGGAGGTAATTGACAAAATTGCCGCCGTACAGAAAGACCATTACGACCGTCCGACAGAAGACATTAAAATGACAATTAAAGTTGTTGAGCAATAGTGGCTTTATGAAACAGAGAATAAAACAATCAATTGAGAATTTGAAGCAGTTGAGTGCCGATACATTGGAAGATATTGAACAACTGCGAATACAATACCTTGGAAAAAAAGGTGTGCTGAACGAATTGTTTGCACAATTTAAGAGCGTACCGAACGAAGAGAAGAAAGAAATGGGCTCTTTGCTCAACGAGCTCAAAACGGCTGTGCAAACCAAGATTGAGGCTCTTCGCGAGGCGGTGGAAAATCGGAGTGAGAGCAATATAAGTGTAGATGACCTTACAAAGCCTGCTTGTTTGGAGCAGTTGGGTTCAAGACACCCTATCTCTCTTGTGAGGAACGAGATAATCTCTATCTTTTCCAAAATTGGTTATACGGTGGAAGAAGGTCCCGAAATTGAGGACGATTGGCACGTTTTCTCGGCTTTGAACTTCCCTCCCGAACATCCGGCAAGGGATATGCAGGACACTTTCTTTGTGGAAAACCGCGAGGACGGCAATCATGCGGTACTGAGAACTCACACTTCTTCGGTTCAAGTCAGAACAATGGAGAAACAAAAACCGCCAATCAGGATTATTGCTCCCGGAAGGGTATTTCGTAATGAGGCAATCTCGGCTCGCGCCCATTGTATCTTTCATCAGATTGAGGGATTGTACATCGACAAGAATGTGTCTTTCTCCGATTTGAAGCAAAGCCTGCTTTACTTTGCAAAAGAGATGTTTGGAGCAAATACTCAGATAAGATTGCGTCCGTCATATTTCCCTTTTACCGAACCGAGTGCCGAAATGGACGTTTCTTGTAACCTTTGCGGAGGAAAAGGCTGCAATGTGTGCAAGGGAACAGGCTGGTTGGAGATTATGGGTTGCGGAATGGTCGATCCGAATGTGTTGAAGGCTTCGGGAATTGACCCTGAGGTTTATTCGGGATTTGCATTCGGAATGGGAGTAGAACGTATTGCCATGCTCAAATATGGGGTGAATGATTTGAGAATGTACTTTGAGAACGACGTTCGCTTCCTTGGTCAGTTTCGCAATTTGATTTAATTGAAAAGATATTCACTTTAAGATAAGGAAGGGGCAGATTGCCTCTTCCGTTTTTTGGTTTTATGGCAAGAATAACGATAGATAATATGTCTTTCTACGCATTTCATGGTTGTTTTGCGGAAGAAAGCACCATAGGAACTCACTTTTCGGTCGATTGTGAATTTGATTGCGATACCTCAAAGGCTGAAACAAGCGACAATATTGAGGATACGATAAGCTATTTGGACGTTTACCAAACTATAAAGCAACAGATGGAAATTCCTTCCCACCTTTTGGAACATCTTTGCAGGAGAATAGTCGATTGTCTTTTGGAGACCTATCCGCAAATGGACTATTGCAAGGTTCGGGTTCACAAGCTCAATCCGCCATTGGGAGGTCAGATGAAGGGAGTGAGCGTTTGTCTTGAGGGCAGTCGTCCTTAGGTTTGGAGTAGGCAAAGAATTGTATCCACACTGCCCACAAAGCAAATATCACAACGTACATTATTGGTCGTGCAACCCAGTCGTGATAATATTGAAACTGCGGAGGATTGTGTCCGAACAAGTCTGTAAGAAGATAAATCCTCAATATGTTGGAAAGAACTATCACAAGGCTTCCTCCGACAAAGTAAATAGCTTTCTTCCACCACTTTCCCGAGCAGAGAACCATCAACAAAAGGAACTGCATTATTTGTTTTATTGCCGAGCAGTCGTGAATAATCTGCATAATCGCATAACATTGCAACTGCCCTTGCTCGTTTGGCTGTATGAAATAGAAACTTGAATTGTCGCAAACAAAGTCAAGACTTGAAAAAGCGTTCATCAGCATCTTGCTTCCGGTGTAGGCAATCAGCGTAAAGAAATCAAATACTCTGTCGGTGAACGGTCCGAAAAGCCAAGAGTTCATGTCGGTGTTCCAATAGAGGAAATGGAATACCACACTTGCCACAACCAACATCAGAAAATCTTTCAACAACTTTCTGTTCTTGGGATTTTCTATCGTTGTCTTGATGAATTGAGGTTCTTTCATGAGGCAAAATTACAAAAATATGGTATATGGCAACTTGCTTAGAGTGTCTTTTATAAAAAAGACGAAGCGTTGCCGCTTTGTCAGGGCAGGAAACTATGGTAGTTCGAGAGTTTGAAACATCAAAGAGAAAGGTCAGACTTTCGGGCTGCGAATTTTGAGTTTTCTTTTCAACTCTTGGAAGTCGTTTACTTCGATTTCTTCGGCTTCTTTGAGCAACAATCTTGCACAAGCCTCCGCATCACAATCCGATTTGTGGTGTTCAAATTGAAAACCCATCTCATTGCAAAGATAATCCAAAGAGTATTTCGGGCTGTCTTTCCAAACCAATCGGGCAATTTGGTAAGAGCAAAAATATCTTGCCGAAGGGAGTGCGATTTTGTAGTGTCTTAGAGTTTTCCTCAGGACGTTTATGTCGAAAGAAGCGTTGTGTGCAATCAATATCTGCCCATCTATGTAGGGCGATATTTCGTTCCAAAGTTCATCAAACTCGGGTTGGTTCTGCACATCTTCCTTGTGAATGCCGTGAATGCGTTGTGCATAGAAATGAAAGTAAGGAAAACAAATTGGTTTTATCAACCAATTTCGTTTCTCTACTATTTGAGAGTTCCGAACCACCGCAATGCCGAGAGAACAAGGGTAATACTTATCTGCACTCTCAAAATCAATAGCCGTAAAGTCAAACATATCAAAAGAAAAACGGTGTATCAATCTGTCAAATATTGATACACCGTTTGTTATTCAGGTTTGTATTTATTTGTTCTTGAAGTTTGTCAAGCCCTCATCGAGGAATTTCACAAAGTTTTCAATATTTCTGTCGTATGATTTAGGCTCTTTGGTGAGCAGGTTGCCCTCTGAGTCCATCAACACATACAATGGTTGTGCGTTTGCATTGAAGTGTTCGATTTGATAGTTGTGATTTTTCTTTCCGAGGGTCTTTATGGTCTTTCCGTCTTTGGTTTTGACCCATTCGCTCTCGGGAAGTTTGATGTTATTCACGTCTGCATACAAGGCAACCATCACATAATCTTCCGTAAGTCTCTTTTTGACCTGAGGATCGACCCACACATAGTTTTCCATCTCACGACAGTTTGCACAAGTCTTGCCTGTAAAGTCTATGAACAGCGGTTTGTTCACCTGCTTTGCGTAAGCCTTTGCTTCTTCGAGGTCAAAGAAACCCTCAAAACCCGTAGGAAGGTGCAATTCTTTTGCATATTTTCTGTCAATAGGCAGCTTTGATGTGCCGACTGCTTCTGCACTCACAGTGTTTTCAGATATTATTCTTTGCAAGTCGAAGTCCTGAGTTGTTGCAGGCGGAATATATCCCGAAATTGCCTTCAAAGGAGCGCCCCACATACCGGGAAGCATATATATAACGAAAGAGAATGTTATCAAAGCAAGGAACAAACGTGGTACACTGATTTTTTCCAATGGTTCATCGCCTTTGAAGCGAAGTTTTCCCAAAAGATAAAATCCCAACATGGAGAATACAACTATCCACAAGGCAAGATAGGTTTCTCTGTCCAAGATACCCCAGCCTGCGGACAAGTCTGCCATAGACAAGAACTTCAATCCCAAAGCTATTTCAATAAATCCGAATACTATTTTCACGGTATTGAGCCATGAACCGGACTTCAAGTTCTTCAAAACCGAAGGAAACATTGCCAAAAGGGTGAATGGCAATGCAAATCCGATGGCAAATCCGAGCATTGAGACCAAAAATACCCAGCTGTTGCTCGATCCTGATGCCATTTCTATCAGTGCAGCTCCCAAAATGGGACCTGTGCAGGAGAATGAGACCAATACGGTGGTCAAAGCTATGAAGAATGTTCCCAAATAACCGCCTTTATCTGCTTTTTGGTCCGATTTGTTTATCAATCCGCTCGGCATGGTGATTTCAAACAAGCCAAAGAACGAGAAAGCGAAAATCATGAAGATGATAAAGAAGATAAGGTTTGGTATCCAGTGAGTTGAGATGATGTACATCGCATCTTTGCCCAACAAAAGTGTCAATGCCAATCCCAAAACGGCAAACATAAATACTATGCTTGCTCCAAAGAAGTAAGCCTGACGGCGACCTTGTTTGCTCGATTTGTTTCCCTTCATGAAGAAAGATATTGTCATCGGAATCATCGGGAAAACACAAGGTGTGATAAGTGCCAACAATCCTGCGGCAAAGGAAACGAAGAACACAGTCCAAGGAGATTTGTCTTTGGTTGCCTCTGTCTGAGCAGATATAGGGGCTTCCGCCTGAGCAACTTCTGCACTCTGCGTTGCAACCGATTGTTCTTCTTTGCCAAGAGGCTCTTGTGTCTGCTCATCTGCTACTTCTGAGGTTGCAGCAACTGAGGTTGCCATATTGAAATTTGGATTTCCTTTTACGTCAAAGCTGTAAGACACCTCATCAGGAGGAATACAACTTCCCTTTTCGCACAACTGAAACTCAACACTTCCCTTAACCTTGAAGTCTTGGTTGGTTTTTATCTTAATTCTTTGACGGAAGGTAACGTCTTTCTTGAAAAATCGGGAAGAATCCTTTGCAAAAACATCATACTCTGCTATTGCCGCAGGTTCTTTCACTCCCCCTATTCTCTCATAAAGATTGCTTTTGTCAAAAGAGAATACTATCGGGTTTTCTGTGCCTTTGGTGTGTTGTGAATAGATGTGCCAATCGCCCGAAAGTTTGCAATGCAAAATCAGTTCGGAAATCGAATCATTGATTTTCTTGGTCTTGAAGTCCCACTTTGCCGGACTTTGAGCATAAACTCCCATTGACAAGATTAAACTCGCCAACAGAATGGTCCAAAATCTACTTTTTTGCTTCATATAATCTACTTTATTGTGTTTATCTGCTTAACCAAACCGAAGGATTGAGGTGATGTGTTCCCTTAAATATCTGAAACTTAAACTCACTTACCCCGTCCTCATTGGTGTTTACTATTCCTATTGTTTGTTTTGTCGAAACCTTGGTGCCGGTTTTGACACTGACCGATTGCAAGTTGGCATAGACAGTCATATATTCGCCATGACGTATAATGACAACCATTCCCGAAGGACCTTTTGCAACTCTTGACACCTCACCCGAAAAGACTGCTCTTATTGCCGAGCCTTTGGTTGTTCTGATGTCTATTCCCTTGTTCTCGACCTGAGTTCCCTTGATTTCGGGGTGAGGATGCACTCCGTACTGAGACACAACTACTCCGGTGGCTGAGGGCCACGGCAACTTACCTTTATTTGCCTCAAAATTGCTTGACAGAGCCACTTCTTCGGGAGTTGTTGCTATGGTGTAATTCTTTTTCTTTGCTGTTTCCATTGCAGTCTTGTTTGCTTCCACTTCTTTCTTGTTGGCTGTGGAAGACTTGGCTTGCTCTGCCATTTTCTTCTTTTTGGCTTCGGCAAGTTGCTTTTGCTTTTGCACTTCGGCTGCTATGGCGTTATCAATCTGCTTTTGGAGTTTCTTGACTTGATTTTGTTTGTTTTTGAGGTCTTGTGCAATTTGTTTTTCTTTCTTCTGCAAATTTTTTACGGTCTTTTCTTTCTCCTTTTTCTCTTTTGCCAAAGCCTCATTGTTCTTTATCTCTTGCTTCAAGAGTGTTTCCTGACTTGTTTTCTTGACTTCCAACTCGTCAGTTCTCTTTGTAAGTTCGTTGGTTTTCTCTCTGATTTGCTGCAACTTCTTTTTCTGCATATCACCAAACTGTCTGAAAAAGACATATCGCTGATAGGCTTCCTTATAGTCCTTGGCGGCAAAAATAAACAGCAATTTGTCGGTTGCGGTCTTGTTTCTTTGGGCATAACGCAACATTTGGGCATAGCTTTCTTTCAAAACCTCGATTTCTTTACACAATTCGCCGATTGATTTTTGGGTACTCTTAATCTCGTTGTTCAACATACCCATTTGAGACGATATGTTCTTGATAAGGTTCTGACGACTTGCGATTTTCTTTTTAAGAACCTGCAACTCAGACGAAGACATTTTCTTGGTTTTCTTCGTTTCGTTCAAAATGGCGTTCATCGAAGCGATTTCTTTTTCGAGTTTTGCCTTTTGTTTTTCGAGTTTGTTGCGGTCTTGGGCAAAGCCCTCGCAAGGACACGAGAACAAAATTACCGCCATTGCAAAGAATGACAGTACAAGTGCCGATATATTGTTTTTATGTGTGTCGAACAGCATTTTTATCCTTTAATTCAGCCTCCAAAATTACAAATAATTGTTGAAACAGACGATGTAATCTGTCAAATAGTGTCTTATTTTCATGAATTACAACCTCCTCGGCTCTCAGTACTAAGGAAGCATTATCTGCCAAAAGGGGATTTTGGAAAAATGAAACGCCGTTTCAGCGAAATAAAACGGCGTTTTGTTGATGCCAAAACGCCGTTTTTTTACAACCAAAACAAAACCTCTGTAATTCAATAGTTTACAGACAAACAAAACAAAATCTCTCTGACTATGACTCGATGTCGGGAAAAATTGTACTTTTGCACTCGGCTTTCGAAGCAAAGAGCAAAGGAGTATATGGACACTTGTTTTTTTTTGAAGAAGTATTTGAAACATTTTTTCGGGGCAAAAGATGAGTATGCCCTTCATTCTCCTTTTATGTTCGACTTGTTCGTAAACGGTCTCAAATCGAAAAGTTTTCGCAAGGAGTTTCGGACTTTCGGAAGCGAGATTGGTTGCAAACAACGCTCTCTTTTGTTGCCAAAAAACAGAAATGATGTGTTTTTATACTCTCTTTTGAGATATTTTTCTCCTCGCCACATATTGTTTTTCTCTTCCGAAAGGGAGAGTTCTCTGCTTTGCTATTTGGCACAAAACAAACTGCCGGCAGAAGAGTGCAACTCTCTTTCGCTCAATTCAGAGAAGGTGTTTGTTGCGGGATATGACCACGGAAAAATAGTCGGCTCAAATGTTTTGCAATCTGTCGAGGCTTATTGCTCCGATATATCGACCGACATCGATTTTGCTTTGATTGACTGCTCTCTGCCGAAAGAGCCGGTATTGCACTATATTGATTGTCTGCTGCCACATTGCGGCAATGAAAGCGTACTCATACTCAAAAACATATATCACGACAAGGCTTGCGATGCAATATTCCGGCGGTTGAAAACCGACAATAAGTGGAAAGTGTGTGCCGATTTCTTTTCTTTCGGAGTTTTTTTCATGACTTCACGCCCCTTGCAACGACAAGAATACTTGCTTTGCAAAAGATGACAAAATCGATTTATTGATTTTCGTCCACAAGCTGAGTGCCGTGTGGATTTTTTATTTGAACGCTGTCAAAAGTATCGGTTGCCCTCAGTCCGTCTCCAAAGTCTGTTCCTGCGGCAGACACTCTGCGTATCGGCAAATCGGTGCGAAGAAGTGCCGAATCTTTAATCCAATATAGGTCAGTGCAATAGAATGTATCTTGGTTCTCAAAGTCGATTATCTCCACATTGTCTTTGATGTAATATAGATTGGAATTGTTGCGATTGATTGCATAATCGGCTTTCAGGTGTGCCTTTTTTGTCATGTCGGGATTGATAAAGGTGATGTCAATTCCTTCGGGACAGCACATCAGAGAGGTGTCTTGCGAATATATTTCGATAAGAGGAGCTTTCAATTCTATGTCCACATTGCCTCCAAGGCTTCTTATCAGATGAGCATTCTTCACCACCTGTGAGGGAAGAGCCTTTTCGGCAGACTTATTTTGAGGTTTCTTTTCTTTTGAACACGAAACAAAAAGCAACAAAAAAACAAGCACACCTGCACCGAGCAGGTGTACCTGTTGTTTATAAGAAATTTTATTACTACTGTTCGACACTTGGTCTATCGACATCTTGCTGTTGTGCCTTTTCCAATCCAGCAACCAACACTGAAAGCCGAACCTTGGTTGATTGAGTTGAAGAACATATCTTCTTTTGAAGGCCACTGAGAGTGAGCAGCATTCATTACTTTTTGAGCATCTGCCGCAATCGAAGGGTCGATAGCCTTTGCTCTTGCAGCCTCGTCGTATGCCACCCATGCAGCTCCTCTGATTTTTCCCTCGTGAGAAGCACAAGAAACAGCACTCTTCAAATACATATTGGCAACCAAAAGAACAGCCTTTCCTTCCAAGGTCTTGTCATATTGTGCCACTTGGTAAGCAGCCGTTCTTGCTGCAGAGTATTGTCCCGAGTTCATAAGTGCAGTTGCCAAAAGGTAAGATGCTTTTGCCTTTGAGTCGTTGTCCTCAAATGTTTTGACAGCTTCTTCCAAATAGTTGGCAGCTTCTTTATTTTTATCCTTGTCCATCAACATTCTTCCCATCATGAAAGCCGACTTAGCTGTTGGTTCCAATTTGTGAAGATTTTCTGTTGCCAAGAAGAAAAGGTCAGACTTTGTACAATTCTTTCTGTCCAAATTGGTGGTAATCTTTTTCAACAGTTCAATGTCGTTTGGATTTGCCTTGAACTTAGGTTCATAGATTTCTATGATACGCTCACAAGACGCAAATGGTTCAATCATTTGTTCCGTCATGCCGAGGTAGCTCATCGAGTTATTCAATTCAGTTTCTGCTTTCTTGATTTTCTTGGCATCTGCCGCCTCTTGAGCCTCAATTAACGCAAGTTTGTTTTGCTTTACTATGTGTTCCAAAGTCTCAGAAGCATAGTCGTAAGCATCAAAGAGAACAGACATCTGCTCTGAATTTGCCTTTATAGAGTGGAGGTAGTTGATTGTTGCCTCCACATAGAGCGGACAATATTGTGCGTCCAAATTGCTGCCGCCTTTTTCGGCTGCTTCTTTGTACAAGTTGTAGATTTGTTCTTTTTGTGTAGGACGGTACTCCGTCAAAATCTTTGCTTTTGCAGCTATGTTGTTGTATTCTTCTCCGAAAGCCGCTGTTTTTATGTCTTGAAGGGCAAGATATTCGTCTATATACTTGTCTCTTTCAGCAGGATTTGCCGCATTTGCAATCATGCTCTTCATTATATTTATACCTCTGATGAAAGTATTGATGTGATACTTTGGACAATGCTTGACAACCTGCGACCATGGTTCGTAAGCGTCCTTATAATTTTTCTGTTTGTAAAATTCCTGATAAAGGGAATTGTTTGCAATGCAGGCGGTACTATCTTCCGGTGTATTGCCAAAGCGTTGAGCTTTTGCGTCCCATGCTCCAAAAATCACTGCACAGGCAGCCATTGTGAAGATTGTTTTTTTCATTTTTCTCTAACTCTTGTTTATTGATTTCTTGTCTATTGTTTTTTCTATTGATATTTCCTTTTGAAGAACCATCTGTCCTTTGCCGAGAAAGAGACACCTATCTTGAAGAAATCTTTCTCGATAAGGTTGCTCTCTTTCGTGCCTTGTTTGCCATATTCAAAGCAGATGTTTATCTGTGTTCCTTGTTTTTTGATTGGTAATCCAAATCCCAATGCAATACCATACTGACGTATTTGTCTGTCGTTCAGATACAACATTCCGCTCGAGTAGTTTAATCCGAAGCGATAGCTGATTTTTTGCAAGTAATTGCCATAAACGTTCGGCTTGTACTCAATTCCTGCATTTATTCTCAAATCGTCTTTCAATACATCGGTATATTGAGCCGATTGAATTTCGAGTTTTGACCATTCTGTGAAGGTTGCGTCAATTTCGGCGAAGAGCTTTTGCGGCCTTTCGTACGACAAACCCACTCCTATGGTCTGAGGATATTTTATTTCACCCTCTGTGTCTTGGTATCTTACAGAATCTCTGATTGTTTCGACACCTGCCGTAACGCTGTAGGTATAGTGTCGGTATTGATTTTCGGTCGGAAGTGTGTTTGCCAAATCATAAGCTATACCAATGCCAAACACATCGCCGTTTTTAAGCGTTTGGAAATACTGCAAGCCGAAATCGACTGCAAAAGCCGAGATTTTGTAGTTGTTTTCTATGCGAGAAGATAAGTGATAGGCAGAATCGGGAAAGCTCAAAGTAGAACTTCTGTAATAGTTTCCGAACAAATAAGAAATATTTGCTCCGATTGAAAGATTGTGAAGAAATCCTGCTTTCTCGCCGGGCTGAAAGGACACACCGACAAAGGCTTTGTTCACTCCGCCGTCCCCTGCGTATGTTGCCTTATATGTTCCTATATTGACAGTGTCGCCGATGTGAGTTTCGGAAGAAGTGAAATCAATCGAGGAAACGGGTAACAATCCTCCTGCAATCTTTGTTGTCTTATGCACAGGGAAAGCAAACATGATGTGAGATATGCCCCCGATGCTTCCTGTGGTCTTTGCGGTATTGCTTCTCAAAATTACGTTGTTGGTATAGAAGCCAATGTCGAACACAAACGACATTGAGTCGATTGCAGAGTAAGATGCAGGATTGATATTGTTCACCATGTTGTTGCGGTGCATTGCATAACCAACACCACCCATTGCGGCATTGACAGAGTTCTTGAACATATCCGTCTCTCCTATGCCATACTTGCTGTATGGTGAACTTACGGTGTTTTGTCCTCTACTCACAAAACATTGCATTACCGCTGCCAAAAACAGTAAGATTACAAAAAAATTATTCTTCGATATTCTCATCTAATATTACGTTTAATCCTTTCAATACAATGTGTTTATCCACAAGCGTTTCTTCTTTCAATCCTCGTGCGACAAAGTCTGCATCACCTCCGCTTACCACTATGCGAAGGTCTTTGCAGAGTTCCTTGCAGCGGGAAATAAATCCTTCAATCTCAAAAATCGTTCCGTTCTGCACTCCCGAACGAATGCAACCCTCGGTGCTGTTTTGGCAACAATCATAGTGCTTTTCGTCCAAATATAGTAACGGCAAGTTTGCTGTAAAAGTATGCAACGCTCTATATTTCATGCCCAATCCGGGGGTAATAACACCACCTTGATAGACCGAGTGTTCGTCAAGCAAATCTATACAAATGCAACTACCCGCATCAATCACCGCTACATTTTGCCCTTTGAGCATTTCTCTCGCTCCGACCATGGCTGCAATTCTATCTTTGCCCAAGGCATTGGGATTGTTGTAGCTTATCTTGATTGGAAGAGAGAGTGTGTTGCTCATTGAGAGGAACTTGGTTTGGGCTTTGAGCAAGTCTGTCAAATCTTGCGAAAGATTGCCTCCGACAGAACAAAGAATTGCCTTACTGACATCAAAAGTCAGTAAAATATCTTCAAGAGTTGATTTGTTCAACTCTTGAAGATACCTTACCTCAATCAAGTCCCGACCGTCAAAGACGCCCAACTTGAAGAGTGTGTTGCCTCTGTCGATGACGAGTTTCATTGCCTTTTGTTATTCAAAACTGTCATTATTGTTTCCCTCTTCGCTCTCTGATTGATGAAAGTGGTATATCGACAAAAAGGTTTCCTTGTCCATTATTTTGTCATACACTTCTCTTTCCATCCAACAGTCTTGTATATCCAACGATTGGTTGTGAGAGTCGTATATTTCGTAGGTTTTGCGTATCAGTTCTCCGTTCTCGTCCCAATAATATTCGGAACGTTCAAACGCAACCTCGGCACAGCCCGAGTTGTAGGTATTGTATTGACGCACAAAGAAGATCAACTTTCCGTTCTTGTCATATAGTCGTTCGTAAATGAAGTCCCACGCCTTGTTTTCATTGAAAACGTATTCTTTGCAGTAGAAAAATCCTTCTTCTTTGTCGTCTATCACATCCAACTTGCCGAGCAGGGTTTCGCTTGCACCATTTGAGCCTATGTATTCTACCCATTGGTCTTCCGAATCATACTTTGCATAACGCACAACCAAGCTGTCGTTGTCCAAAAGGTACTGAACATAGCTCACGATGTCTTCTGTGCCGAGCAACACCTCTCGAGCCTTGTCCGATTCGTCCTGAATGATTTTCTCTTCGTCGGACGGCTCATACACTTCCTCCTCCTGCTGTTCAGAGTAGTAATCTTCTTGTCCGTAAGAGTAGTCAAGGCTGTCGGGCGTTTGCGAAAACAAGGCAAAAGACAACAGCACCGAAGTTGCAAATGCAGATATTCTTATCGTTCTCATCTTGATTGGCAAAAACAACTAATCAATATCTTCACTAAACATAGGATCCCAAGGTGGGAGCATGATAGGTTTTTGGTCCAAATACTTCATGATGTTTGCCGGAATATACTTCTTATCTACAACAACTCTGAACATATATTCGTCAAACCACTCGTCTGTCATGATAAGGTGTCCTTGAAAACCGTGAGAAGGTCCCCAGCTGTTCTCGACCAACCATTTTAGAGGTTTACCGTCCTTATCCAAATCTACAGCACAAAGCGTCATAGCATGGGAAGAGCCGCTTGCAAAGGTCTGAATGCGTTGTTTTTTGTCCATTCCAAACGTTGTTCCCATAAGTGAGCCGTAGTCAAAAGTGTTTACGTCCAACAATCCCTTGTCTGAGTAAAGAAATTTACCCACATCGCAAGAGAAATACATCATTGTGGAGTCTTTGATAGAAGCAATGGCGATTGGTTTTATGTCTTCGATAGGAAGATTGAGGTATTTCCAGTTTGCTCCGTCCATTACGTGGCGGTCGTTTTCTATCTCATAGACTTTGTAAAATTCTCTCGAAGGGTCGTTCATCAACATCACGTATGAGTTCTTCAAGTCTTTGCCCACATACTTTTGGTAGAAAGATTGCGGAGTATAAGTCTCGGTTGAGATTTCCTTTCCGTTAATATCTCTGAGTGTGTAGGTAAATTCTTGAACCGGTTCGCCGTATGCCAATACCAACATACGATAAACTTGCGAGAGCATCTCTATCTTGCGGTTCTCCAACTTGTCTGCCTTTACTTTTTTGTCGGCTTTCATGGCACGAAGTTCCAAGGCATATTCTTTGAGCTTCAATGTAATGAGTTCATCAATCTTGTTGGTGTTGTTGGAGTTGTATGTCTCAGGTTGAACGCTTGCAGGAACAAGTCCATACTTGGTAACCAAGTCTGATATTCCCGTAAACTGTCCTCCGTCCGAAAGAGTATTCTTAAACAACCACTCATTATTTTTGCTATCAAGCGGTTCATCAATGTGTTTTATTATAAGAGAAAGGAACAAGTTGCTCTTCTCCAACTGGTCGTAGAAGAACAAGTAATTCTGGCTGAACTCAAATGCTCCGAGGTTGTACTTGGCAATCATTTCGCTCCTCATGACATTCAAACCTGTGAACATCCAGCAACGTCCCGAAGACTTCTGGTCTGTAACTCCGCGACTGTTCACTCTGTTTGAAAAGTGAGTGTCATATTTATTGACATTGTCCAAGTTGAGTGCCAAAGATTGAATTTTGTTGTTGGCAACTGCATTTCTAAGTGCTTTGTCTTGCGGAGTTGCCTTGTAAGATTGTTTGATTTTTCCGAGCATTTCGGGTGTTAAACCGCCCTCATTTTGGGCAAACAAACCGAAAGACATTCCCAAGCACAAAATTGATACGAATAGTTTTTTCATTTTTCTTGTCTGTCTTACTATGTTAATATAATTTTTACTTATCCAATACATCGCCTATTGCGTTGTCATATACCGTCTTGAAGTCCGACACTTTGCCAAAGACTTCCTCATCGACCATTATCACGCCGTCTGCTCTCACGCTGCCGACTGCACAACACGGAACGTTGGAAATGTTCAGCATATCTATAAAGTCGTTTTCTTTTCCTGCCTTTACGGTAACCACAACCCTGCCTTGACCTTCGCCAAAGAGGAAAGAATCTAAACGAATCTCGCCACTTGTATATAACTCAAAGCCTAAGTTTCTGCACATTGCACTTTCCAACATCGCAATAAACAATCCACCTTCGCTCACATCGTGTGCCGACTCTATGATACCTTGATTGATAAGGTCGCTTAGAGCTTTTTGCATATTGGCTTCCTTATCAATGTCAAAATATGGAGCATGGGACAACTTGATGCCCTTATAAGAATAAAGGTATTCAGAACAACTTATGTCATCGACCATTTCACCAATCAAATATACCGTTGCACCATCTGTTTTGAAGTCCATGGTCATCTGCTTATCCTTTTCAATCGTTCCAATCATGCCTATGACAGGAGAAGGATAGACAGCCTCAACCTTACCGTTCATCGAAGCCTGATTGTAGAAGCTCACGTTTCCGCCTGTTACCGGAGTGTTAAACTTTCTGCAAGCTATGCCCATTCCCTCTATAGACTTTACAAACTGCCAATACGTTTCTTCGTTGTAAGGGTTGCCAAAGTTCAAACAATCGGTTATTGCCAAAGGCTCACCTCCTGCACAAACAATGTTTCTTGCCGCCTCTGCCACAGCCATCTGCGTACCAAGGCAAGGATCCGAATAAACATACCTCGAATTACAATCGCAAGTCATCGCAATCGCATTGTCAGTACCTTTAAGGTTGGCAACACCTGCATCAGACGGTCTGTTGGTGGACATATTTCTCGTTCCGACCATAGAATCATATTGTTCATACACCCATCTCTTGGAAGCAATGTTTGGAGCTGCTGCAAGGAAGTTGGCAATCTTCTTTGCCTCCTTAATATCCGGCTCTGTAACCTTGTCTTTCGAGAACTCCTTGGCTTGTTGATAGTAAGCAGGCTCTTTGTATGAGCGTTCATATACGGGAGCTCCACCGCCCAAAACCAAAGATGCCGCAGGAACTTGTGCAACAAGCTCACCCTTCCAATGGAAGTAAAGCATATCTTCGTCTATGACCTCTCCGATTTTTGCACAATTCAAGTCCCACTTCTCAAATATCTTCTCGACCGTTTCTTCCTGACCTTTCTTGACACAAACCAACATTCTCTCCTGACTTTCCGAAAGCAAAATCTCCCAAGCCTCCATGTTTTGTTGTCTCAAAGGCACTTTGTCCAAATCAATCACCATTCCCGAGCCGCCTTTCTCACTCATCTCCGAAGTAGAGCAGATAATGCCGGCAGCACCCATGTCCTGCATACCGACAATCGCCCCACTCTTGCCGAGTTCGAGCGTAGCCTCAAGCAACAACTTCTCTTGGAAAGGGTCGCCCACTTGGATTGAAGGAATATCGTCCGCAGTGTTTTCGGTAACATCGGCAGAAGCAAAGGTAGCTCCGTGAATGCCGTCCTTACCTGTTGCAGAACCCACAATATATATAGGATTACCCTTACCCTTTGCAACAGCCGAGATAAGGTCTTCCTTTCTCATCACACCCACACTCATTGCATTGACCAACGGATTGTGTTCAAAGCAATCGTTAAAGAACACCTCTCCTGCCAGAACAGGCACTCCGAAAGCGTTGCCATAGTGAGAGATACCCTTTGTTACACCTTTGACCAACCATTGTGTGTGAGGATTGTTCAAATCACCAAAACGTAGGGAGTTCAGTTGAGCCACAGGTCTTGCACCCATGGTAAAAATATCTCTGTTGATACCTCCGACGCCTGTTGCAGCACCTTGGAAAGGCTCAACTGCACAAGGGTGGTTGTGAGACTCGATCTTGAAAACACAAGCCAAGCCTCCGCCCACATCAACCATACCTGCATTCTCCTCACCGGGCTTTACCAACATTTGCTTACCCTCCTTAGGGAGAGTTTTAAGATACTTTATTGAATTTTTATAAGAAGCATGCTCGCTCCACATCACCGAGTAAATACTCAACTCTGTATAATTTGGCGTTCTTCCCCCGAGATACTCTTTGATTTTCTCAAACTCTTCGGGAAGCAATCCCAACTCCTTAGCTGTTTCAACTGTTACGATTTGATTGTTTGCCATAGACTGAAATTTTTACCCTGCAAAGGTACTATTTTTATTTGAAATAGCCCAACTATTCTCTCGGCAAGACAAAAACACAGCCTTTTTGCAATCAAAATATACCGCATTCACCTATGTTTGAACCCCGATTGACACAACATTTTGCCCCTTTATATAATAGAATAGTTCAGTAAAACATGACCTCCTATGAGGTTCTATGACTACCTATCTTTGTTTGGTTGAAACAAAAATGGCAAAAGCGTTAAATAACGGCTGTTTGCAGAAAATCAAAGCGGCGTTTTGTGCTGTGAGAAACGCCGTTTTGATTTTCTTACCTATTTGTTTACAATCAACTGTTTGCTTGTTTTGCCTTTCGGGGTGTGGATTACCACCACATACATTCCCGAATTGAACACATCGAAGTCGAAGAAGTATTCATAATCGTTCGGCTTTGCCTCGGTTATA
>SFPR01000029.1 GCA_004551865.1 Bacteroidales bacterium | reverse complement strand
AGGTAAGTGCATTGCAAGTTATGACATTGCAAGCATGGAACGCAAACAAATCACCGACAATTCGTTTGATGACATAAGCCGTTTGAAAATTCATGATGGCAGACTATATTTCATAAGAGACGTAAAAGGTAAGTATGAGCTTGTCTCGACCGACCTTTCGGGGCAGAACGCACGCTTGGAAACCAATACCGAATATGGAATAGAGAATTTTTCGTTCTTTGCCGGCGATTGCGAACCTTCGCAGCAAGATTTGTTTGTTTCTACCTACAATTCGGATGGTTACAGAGTGGTAAAGACCAAACCTCTTGGTAAAAGCATGAGTTTGTCCGAGAAAAATCCGGAGCAGATTTTCGTAAGCAGTTTGAGAGAACAAGAGAATTTTATGCTCGATGCCGATTGCGTTGCCTCTTGCGGCAAGAGTTTTAAGAGCGAATCTTATTCCAAGACGACGCATCTTTTTAATTTTCACTCGTGGGCTCCAATTTATCTTAATATTTCAAAGATTGATTTTGGAATAGGGGTAAGTTTTTTCTCCCAAAACCTGCTTTCGACTTCCGTTGTGCAGTTTGGTTACAAGTACAACCCTTTTGACGTCAAACATGAGCTTTATTTGGATTATACTTACAGCGGACTATATCCCATAATCGACATAGAGACAAGTTACAAGAAGCGTTCACTTGTGTTGGAAGAGCCGTCGGATACATTGAATGCACAATGGGACGAGTTGATGAGCGGAATAAAAATTGCCTTTCCGTATTCTTGGAGTACTCAACGAAGTGTCAATTCTGTCAAACTCAATTTTGATTATTCCGTCCGAAGTTTGGTTCATCACCAAGTTGAAGACAAGTCGTCAAATATGCAAATTCTCGATAGGTTCAGCACGTTCGGAGCAGCATTGAGCCTAAATTTTCTTTCGGCAATGTGTCTTAACGATATAGCTCCCCGATTTGGTGAAGTAGTTCGACTAAACTACAAGACAACTCTCACTTCCGACCCTGCAGATTACTTTTCTGCTTTATCGACAACCTATCTGCCTTTCTTCTTTCGTAATCAGAGCCTGCAATTAAACCTCTCTTACTCTTGCAATTCGCCACAAAAGTACTATTTTCCGAGCGAGATAAGTTTCACAAAAGGCATTTACGGACTATATCCCGAGGAGTTTTACGGATTTTCTCTCTTTTTGCACACACCTATCTGCTATCCAGATGTGCAATGGGGCAGATTTATGTACTGCAAGAGGGTATCTATGGCTCCGTTTTTTGAAGTCGGCTCTTTTGACGGCAATATTCAACACTCCTTCGGCACAGACATGAGCTTCAACGTACATTTGCTCCGAATAACCGTTCCTTTGGAGATAGGTTTCAGGATAGGTTATCTTCCTGAATTTGGAAAACTGTTCTTCAATTTCCTCTTTAATTTGGAGCTTTAAGCCCAAGTATTTCTTTGGAAGGGCTTATTGCTTGCTCAACTTCTCGACAAGTGTCATGCGTTTGCCTTTGGAAGGGTTTTCTTTGTGCTTTTCTTTTGCCCTTTCGCTCACAAGTTCTGCCAAAGACTTTCTTCGATTTTTTGAAACGGCGTTCTGCTCAAATGAAACGGCGTTTCGTTCGGACAAAACGCCGTTTTGTTTTGCTGAAACGCCGTTTTGTTCAGATGAGGTTTTGTCTTGTTTAACTATCTCTTTATTAGATGTTTGCTGCTCTTGATTGGCGAGTGGCGGTTCGATGTTGTCAAGATTGGTAAGCTCATATCGCTCAATCAGCTCGATGAGCAGTTCGGGGTATTTGGGATTTGTGGCATATCCTGCGGTCTTTAATCCCTTTGCCCAGCCCTTATAGTCGTTTATATCGAGTTCAAAAAGGTCTGCATAGCGTTTCTTTTTGAGGAAAACGGAGTGGTCTTTGAACGACTCTTCAACCGAAGAATATACTCTGAAGCAATCGTTCTTTTGATCGTCGTCTTTGTAAAACCTTTCGCCCTCCCAATTGTTATGACATTTGATACCGAAATGGTTGTTTGCCTCAACAGCCAAACGACTTGTGCCACTTGCCGACTCCAATATGCCTTGAGCAAGAGTGATGCAGGCAGGTATTTTGTAAATTCGCTCCTGCTCTTTGGCAAGAGGGGCATACTGTTCTATATATTTCAGAGTTACAGGGTCTTTTGGCTTTGTTGTTGAAGCATTTTGAGCAACAACGGACGCAGAAACAAGACTTGCAAAACACAAAGCTGATGTCAAAATTCTATGAAGATGTTTCATTGTGTTGATAATTCTTTATAATTTTGTGCTACAAAGATACTGATTTTTTGTAACTCTTCGTTATAAAATAGAAAACCAAATCAAAAGTTCTCATTCGGACTTTGAAAAGTAGAAACAATTAAAACATTGAGACGATGAAACGTTTAAGTAAAATTTTTGTGTGTCTTGCAGTATTATTTGCAAGCATACTTTCGGCGGAAAACACATTTGCTTCACGCTACAACCGTTCAAAGGCAAGAAATGTCATCAACAAAACAGCCTATGTGATAGATCAGGCATACGAGGTGGCATATTGCTACGACTATTGGTCATCTACCTACCTTTCGAGGGCAGTTTATTACAATGATTATGCACAAGACTTGTACTATCACCGTTCATACCGCTCTGCAATACGCTATTCGTTGAGAGCAAGAGAGTATGCGTTGTACGTTTTGGATAATTGCGACGACTATTGGGAGTTCTTCTACTATACATACTATGGTTGGAGTCATCGTTACGGCTATAACCCGTCTTTTGCTTACGCAAGCGGATACCGAGACGGCTACTATGACGGCTATTATGCCGCATACTGCGACAGACATCACCATGACTATCATCACGATCCTCATTACCGCCCCAACGGACACTATGACAATCACCACTCACACCATGGCAACAATCACTCTCCTCAACATAACACCAACAACACGGTAATCGGTCGCGGTCAGACAGGCACAATAACAACCGGAAGCGGCAACGGCGGCGGCACAACGATAAGCGGTCCGGGTTTCAGACCGACTAACGAAACAAGCGGCGGCAATTACAAAAACCTAAGCATAGGAGAATACTTCTCAGATGAGGAAACAGCATTGTTGAAAGACATTCCGAACGAGCAATCTTTGGAAAGCGATTTCAGAAGGAACAATCCGACCGTTACATTCAACGACAGAGCGTTATCAACCAACAAAGCAGTTTTGGAACGCAACAAGACAAATGCACAAAACTTCTCAAAAAATGACAAAAACATAGCAACAAGTCGTCAGATTGAGAAACCGGTAAAGCTGACCGCAGATAAAAACAAACAAAACGATGCCATCAAACCTGCAAACACCACTCCGAAAGAACTAAACAAACCTTCGGAAAACGACAACCGCTTGTCAAAGCCTCAAAGCAAGACACAAAATTCAGGTTCTGTCAATATAAAAGAACCTATTCGTCAGGATAATAACATAAACAAGGAAACCACAAAACCAGCAAAGCAAATCGGAGGAGAGAAGAGCCTTGACACCAAGCCGACAAAGCAAGTCGAAAACGAGAAAGCTCTTGATACCAAACCGACAAAGCAATCTACAAACAGCAAACCAAAAGCTGTAAAACAGACAAGCAAAGAGAGCAAAAAGATTGAGCGAAACGTTCAGAAACAATCCTCTGCCAAGTCTTCTTCAAAGGGTTCTGTTCGTTCAACTTCAAAGGCTGAAAAATCAACTAAGTCAATCAAGACCGAGAAGACAAGCAACAGCAAGACGGAACGAAAACTGCAAAGAGGATAGTGCCATGAGAAGAGTTTTGTTTGCTCTTTGCGTACTTTGCTGCACTGCTTCGGCTGCACAAAAGGTGGTCAAAGCCAAAACAGACAGGGTAACTGTTTACTTTGACGGAGCAGTTGTAGAAAAGCTTGCAAGAGTTGATTTGCAAAAGGGTGAGAACACCATAATATTTTCTTCAAACAGTCCGACAATAGAGCCTTACGGCATACAGTTTGACGCCGATGAGGGATTTATGGTGGTGGGTTTTGATGCCGAAACGGGCTTGCCGCAAGAGTTTGTCTCATACGAACAAAGCCTGACGGCAGATAGGAGAAAGCACTACAAGAGCCTTTGCGACACTATAGCCAAATTGAAAGATGCTTTGCAGTTTGAGCAGAGCCGAAAGGCTTCTTTGGAAAAGCAGTTTGCCGCTTTGAGTTCGATAAAGCTCATGAGCAATCCTCAGAGCCAAGATTCGTTGCAGCGAATTAAGACAACACTCGAATACTATGACCAAAAGTCGGCAGAACTTACCAAAAGCAAAATGGCAACCGAAGCAAAGATAAAGCAATACAACGAATTGCTCAAAAAACAGCAATATCTGTATGCCGTTTTCATGGAAGAAAATCCCGACAATACCTCATCGGCAGGGCAAAACAGCCGTGAGTACAAGATAAAAGCCGACATATATGCCGACAAAGACATTTCGGGAGCAACAATCCGCTATTCGTATCTTTGTACTGCCGCAGGGTGGCGACCATTGTACGATGTGAGACTTTCTTCCGCAGGAGACGATGCCCGATTTGTCCTCAAAGCCGATTTGTTCAACAATTCGGGAGAAGATTGGAGCGATGTGGAGCTGACGTTTGCCTCAGAGAGCGTTCGGGTAAGCGATATGCCGGTATTGTTGCGTCCAAACTATTTGTCCAATCTTGAACAGAGGAATTTCAGAGCTGCCAAATATGAAAGTCTTCCCCTCAGATCGTCGGGCGTAAACGCAGTTGAGCAAGAGGAAGATGCAGAGGTAATGTTAGTTTCTTCCGACAAAAATCAGCTGACCAACTACACTGCAATGACAACAAGCTCTTCTTCACTTTTCGGAAGGGAATATACCGTTGGAATGAGGCACAGCATCAAAAACGATACCCGAAACAAGACCATACCTGTTCAATCCTCATATTCACAAGCAGGCTTCAAATACCTTATCAAGCCAAAGGCTTCACCGAAAGCCTACTTGCAGGCAGCCATACCCGATTGGCAGAAATTGGAACTTGCAGAGGCTGAGGCAAATGTTTATTTCGACAACAAATATGCCACTCGCACCGTTTTCAATCCTGCAAACGTTCAAACAGATACCATGCTGATTAACATGGGAGTTGATAAGCGTGTGTCGGTTAGCCGAAAGGTAAACAAAACCACACCGAACAAAGCCTCCATTGTTGGCAAAGAGTTGGAAACAACGGTCGAAGTGGAAATCAAAGTGAAGAACAATAAGAGCGAAGCGGTCAATGTGGAGATTGAAGACCAAATCCCTATAAGCACAGATGCCGCAATAAAAATTCAAACACTCGACTTGCAGCAGGCAGACTACGAACCCTTGAGCGGTCGTTTGCTTTGGAACAAACAACTCGGGGCAGGAGAGAGCCTTGTCTTGAAGGTGAAATACTCAGTCCGCTATCCGAAAGATTATTGCTTGAATTTGAATTGATTTTTTGCTCTTTTGCTTCGGCAAAAAACAGTAGGAAAAAATCAGGTTTTGATACCCCTTTGACAAAACGCCGTTTCAACAAAATAAAACGGCGTTTTGCATTAACTAAAACGCCGTTTTGTCAGTGCTAAAACGGCGTTTTATTTCAATGAGTTCGGAAGATATTGTTTTGAATTGATATTCAGATGTTTATATTTGATGATGTGCAGCTTTGTCTGCACAAAACAGCTATATGACTTTTGCCGAGTGAAGATTATTTTTTACCTTTGCAAAACTCTATGGGAGAGAAAGGATTGTCGAATTAAAGGATAGTGTGATGGAAAACTACGTTGTATCGGCTCGAAAGTACCGCCCGGGTGATTTTCATTCGGTTGTGGGACAGGAACATATCACTTCGACCTTGCAAAACGCACTGAGAAACAACCAGCTTGCTCAGGCATTTTTGTTTTGCGGTCCGAGAGGTGTGGGAAAGACCACTTGTGCCAGAATTTTGGCAAAGACAATCAACTGCACCAACCTTACAGAGCAGACAGAAGCCTGCAACGAATGCGACAGTTGCAAGGCTTTCAATTCCAATGCTTCATTTAACATTGTCGAATTGGACGCAGCCTCAAACAACTCGGTCGAAGACATCAGGGCTTTGATAGAACAAGTCAAAATTCCGCCACAAAACGGCAAGTACAAGGTATATATCATTGACGAAGTCCACATGCTTTCGACTGCGGCGTTCAATGCTTTTCTCAAAACCTTGGAGGAGCCTCCCGCTTACGCAAAATTCATACTTGCAACGACGGAAAAGCACAAGATAATGCCGACAATTTTGTCTCGTTGCCAGATTTTTGACTTCCACAGGATAAGTAATGACGACATTGCCAAGCATTTGGAATATATTGCGACCAAAGAGGGCGTTGCATTCGAGAAAGAAGCCCTTCATATCATAGCTCAAAAAGCCGACGGAGGATTGCGAGATGCTCTGAGTATGTTTGACCAGCTTGTTTCTTTCACAGGAGCAAATCTTACCTACAACAACATAATCGACAATCTCAATGTGTTGGACTATGACTACTATTTCAAACTCACAGATATGCTTTTGGCAGGCGATATTCCCTCATGCCTTTTGTTGTTTGACCAAGTGCTGAAAAAGGGATTTGAAGGCAGTCATTTCATGGCAGGATTGGCAGGACACTTTCGCAATCTTCTTGTTTGCAAAAACCAATCTTCTGTCTCCTTGCTCCAAGTCAGCAGTTCGGTTGCCCAAAGGTATGTTGCCCAAGCCCAAACCACTTCTCAGGACTTTGTGTTGAAAGCCTTGGGTTGTGCAAATAGTTGTGCTTTGGAGTACAAAGACAGCTACAATAAGAGGCTTTGTGTAGAGCTTGCCTTGATGCGAATGGCTTATCTTAGCGGAGGGGTTAAGCCTTCTTCGCAGCCGGTAAGACAAACCATTGTTCAACAACAAGCCCCTGCCGTTCAATCTGTCCCTCTTGCAGAGGCTAAAAAAAAAATGACGAACCCGACAGTCTGAAAGCAGCTCCCGAGAGAGTGAAAGCCACTTTGGGCATGATTTCACCCTATTCGATAAATAAGGCAGTGCCTTTGTCAGACGAATTGAGGGAGAAAAACAACGAGATTGAGAAGAAAAAGCAAAACTCAAACTTTGAAACGATAAGGCAATCTGTCCTTCGATTTGCCGAAAGTATCAAACCAACTAATCCAAACCTTGCATTTTCATTGCAGAGTGCCAACTGCACAAGAGGATACGACAACTGCATCATATTTGAAGTCAATAATTCTTTGTCAGAACAAGACATAGAACGCAACAAACAAAAGATTATGGCGTTTGTTAAACAAGATGTGGGCAGCGATGACTTTTTTATTCAGGTAAAATGTCAGTTGGAAAAGGTCGAAACCAAGGTTTATACCACTGCCGACACTTATTCCTATTTTGTAAAAAAGCAAAAAGGAGTTGAAAAACTAAAACAAGTATTTGATTGCGACTTTGAATATTGACAATTAAACAAAAAATGTAATGGGAACTGCACTGATATTTTTGGGATTGCTCGTTTTTTCGGCACACCTCTTCTCCATGATTTTCAGCAAGAAGAAGATACCCGATGTTCTCTTGTTGCTGATTATCGGAGTTTTGATAGGACCGGTTTTGAACTTGGTTACACCCGAAGATTTCGGTAGCATGGGTAGCGTATTCACCTCCGTAACACTCGTTGTTATCCTTTTTGAAGGCGGAACAGGTATAAGCATAAGCGATTTGAAAGAATCGTGGCGTTCAACAATCAAACTCACCGCCAGCAGTTTTCTTTCTGCTGCAGTGATTGTCAGTGTTATATGCAATTTTTTTGGAATGGATTTGCTCAACAGCATAATTACCGGCAGCATTTTGGCAGGCACATCTTCCGCAGTGGTCATTCCTCTTGCCCAACACCTGAAACTCTCCAACCAAACGAAGACCTCTCTGATTTTAGAGTCGGCTCTGACAGACGTCTTGTGTATTGTGTTTGCTTTTGCTTTCATTGACGCAAAGCTCATGGGCAATGGTTTGAATGTAGGCAAGGTTGCGGGCAATGTGTTGTCGTCTTTTGTTTTGGCAATCTTGATAGGATTTGTCGGAGCAATCGTTTGGGCAAGCCTTTTGCAAAAGATAAGACAGCTGAGAAACTCAATGTTTTTGACACCTGCCTACCTTTTTATAATATATGGGGTTGCCGAAGTGTTGGGTTATAGTGGTGCAATAGCGTCCTTGGCTTTCGGAATAACGATTGCAAACATGGAATATTTTAACTTTAAGTTCCTTGAAAAATATCAAAAGAACAAAAACTTGAAACTTAATGACAACGAAAAATCTTTCATAGGCGAGATAGGTTTTGTGCTGAAAACATTTTTCTTTGTCTATGTTGGTTTGAGTATTCCTTTCTCAGACTTCCACTCAATCATGATTGGTGCAATTATTACCTTGGCTCTGTTTGGTGTAAGGGTGATTGTCGCCAAATTTTTCTCGCCTTCGTCTGCCAACTCTTTTGATAAGAGCGCTATATCGGTAATGATACCAAAGGGATTGGCGGCTGCCGTTTTGGCATCGGTGCCTGAGCAGCTTGGCTTGCCCGGAGGCGAAAGCATAAAGTACATTACTTTCTCTGTAGTATTGTTTTCAATTCTCCTTTGCTCAATTCTCATTCTTTTAATAGAGAGATACCCTCGTTTTGCGGTGGCTATGCAGTTTGTTTTCAGACAAAAAGGCGGATTTTCAAAGAAATCAAAAACCAATAACCCGAATCCGTCGGACAAAACGGCAAATCAGACGACAGAAACTCCGAAAGAATTAAACGAGACGGCGGAAGAATTGGACGAAACGCCCGAAAAAACAGACATTATATAATATTTGTTAGCAAATTCTTTGTCATTTTGCAATAAAGTACTAATTTTGCAGCGAAAAAAGATGCTTTATGAAAAAATTAGTACGCTTTGCCGTCATGACCGCTTGTGTTATGATGTGTTGGTCGTGTATCGACGAAGAAGATTTTGATTTTGACCGCTTGTCTCAAACAACCATAAACCCTGCATTGGGAGTTCGTTTGTTTGATACTGAGGTTAAGTTGAGTGATTTCCTAAATTTTGATTCTCTTTTGGCAGATGTGGAAGGCATGGAGCTGATAAGCCGCAACGATGGCAACGGAGAATATCTTGAATTTGTCTATACACGGTCGGATACTTTCGATGTAAATGACTTTGTCGGCATAATAGACGGAATGTCCGACGTTTCGATAGAACTTCCTGCGATTTCCGTTCCGGATGTGAGCAGTTTGGTCTCTTCGGGAGTTGATTTGTCCGACGTAAGTGTGGCATATCCTGCAATGGGAGTTGAAATGGAAGATATAAGTGTGGAAGTCCCCGAAATAGAAGAAGGAGTCTCAATAGACAGTCTTATTTTGACTTCGGGCGGAATCGGGATACAATCTTCCACAGTGCTACCTTTTGATGTTTATATCGAGTTAAGTTCGTCCGGAATCAAGGATATTTTGACCGGAATGCCATATACGCAGCGTATTCAGATATGTTCTTCGACCGGAACGCTGCCAAGCAACAGCATAGACCTGTCCGGGTATGCCGTATCGCTCAAAGACAGCGTTGGTCAGGGCGATAAAACATTTCTTGACCTGAGATACCGCATTGTTATCGACTTGTCGAGCAACCTTTCTTCGACCGGAGGCGATTTTGCGGTGAATACCACTCTCAATATCATGCCTCTGAGAATAGATTTGGCGTATGGAAAAGTCGGAAATGCCGTTGTGCCTGTTTCAGACTCGATAGACTTGGCTTATTTCGACAATGAGGAAGTTAGCAACTTCATTTCTTCGGGAGGAATTGACTTTCAGAAGCTGATATTTGAGGTAGAAACCGCAACCAATGTGGGAATTGGAGCATACGTTGTTCCAAATGTTTATAGCCTTACTGCAAACGGAACACAGACTGCCTTTTTTGCTCCTACCGATACCCTTCGCATCACAAGGGCTCCCCTTCCCGGACAAATAGGAACGTCAAGCAACATTCTCACAACAGATGCTGCTGCAATAGAAGTGCTTCCTAATAAAATACATTACAATTTGGACATACATTTTTCGGACAGATTGTATGACCAAAGCTATCCTGCGTTTGTCTATCCGTTCTCTTCTTTCATTGCAATGAACACTCGGACACGTCTTCCGCTGACTGCAAAGCTCACCGACCTGCATTACGAAACTGAAACTTCAAGTCTGAATTTCTTGGAGGAGAATGATTATATCAAATCGGCAGAATTAAATCTCATGGTAGAGAATGAGTTCCCTGCATCTTTGGAAGTGAATTTCTATTTGGCAGACTCGAACGGAAATATCTTCGATACGCTTTTTGCAAAGCCTCTTGTGATTGAGGGTTCGCCCGTCGATTCGGACGGAAACGTGCTTCGACCAAGACAAGACAACATAAAGTTGGAATTGACCGCCGAAAAGTATGAAGTATTGAGGCAGGCGTCTTCGGTCAAATTTGCAATCCGATTGAATACTTCATCAGACAGCGGCTCAAACCGCCCATACGTCCGCTTCAAAAAAGATGCGGCAGTAAGGATAAATGCTTCTGTCAAAGCAATTACCAATATCACATTTTAATAATCTCGTAAAACACAAAACAGATAAGCATTATGTTAAGTAGAAAGCATATATTGGCATTGCTTTTGGTCGTTATGACTTTGCAATGCGGCATGATAAAGGCTCAAAGACAAGAAATATCTTATTTTTTCAGGGAGATACCACAAACAAGTTTTGGAAATCCTGCAATGACTTCGACAAACAACTTTTATTTTTCGGTCGGTGCGGGAAACTTTATGCCGGGATTTTCGACCTCGGGGCTGTGTTATCACGATTTAATCCACACTCACCCTATTTATCCCGATTCTTTGCAAATAGATGTGGCAGGATTTTCGTCCAAGTTGAAGAATAACAATCGCATAATCCTCGGTTGCGATGTGGATATTCTCGCTTTCGGATTCAGGGTCGGCAAAAACTTTTTCTCTTACGATATGTCGTTTGTAATGGACGGCAGGTTGTCGTTTTCAAAGGGCATATTCGACTTGTTGATGTACGGAACAGACGTTGCTTCGGGCGAGGCGGCACTCTTTGACGGCGAGTTGATAGACTATACAGCCTATTTGTCAAACTCTTTCGGCTATGCCCGAGAGATAAACGACCGTCTGACCATAGGTGTGAGGGCAAAAGTCTTGAATGGATTGGTCAATGTCAATACCCAAAGGGCAAATGTGCGACTTTTGTTCAATGAACAAGACGAAATCAACGCAGAATGCGACTTGGACATTCGCACTTCCAACATAGCAGGAAATGTTGTCATTTCTTCGGTAACCCAAGAGGAAGCAACGCAAGAGTTTAACGTCGAAGCCTATCAAAAAATGCTTGAAGGGGCTGCGGACAATATCGGATTTGCGTTTGATTTGGGAGCAACATACCGCATAAACGATGCAATGGAAGTAAGTTTGAGCATCAACGACTTGGGCTTTATCAATTGGAAGTCTCACTGTCAGAGTGTTGTAAGCGTCAATCCGGGCAGCCAAGTGAGCTTTGAGGGTGTTTCGGCTTCGATTGACGAGCTTGGAAACTCCTTTGAACAATACTTTTCGGACATTGTAGATAGTTTGAAAACAGCTTTTGATATTCACACTGTTGAAAGCAGCTCATATCGAACCTCAACTCCGATGAAGATAAGGGCTGGTTATAGTTGGAGGTTCGCAAACAACAATTTTCTCCACGCACTTGCTTCCTGCAAGTTGTCCGACGGCGGACATTTTGAGCCTGCTGCATCTTTGTTTTACGGCTTTCACTCCAAGTATTTCACCTTTTCGGCTGGAAATACTTTCAATTCTGCTTCCGCATTCAACCCTTCATTCCTCATGAACTTCCATTCGGGTGTGTTTGACTTCCATTTTGGAACAACATTGGACATTGCAAGAGGAGTATCCTTTAATGTGGCAGATTTGAGCGGTGTTTCCTTCATTGTGGGAGCAAACATCGCAATCGGTAGCAGACCTTATTGGAAGAAGATAGATTAAAGCTAAGTTATTATAGTTTCAAATTGAAGAGAGGACACGGCTAAAACAGTCGCAAGTTCTCTCTTCTTGTTATCTTATCTGCCGAAGAGAATTGTCGCTTTCGACAATGAAGATTGAGGAGGCGGAGTGTTGCTCTTTGTCTTCTCTGTCTTGCTCTGCCACATAATCGACCGCCTGCAATATGTCGGGAACTACTTGCGAAAAGTTCTCGGGTGAGGGCATTCCGCTCAGGTTTGCCGATGTGCTTACAATGGGTTTGCCAAACTCTTTGAGCAGTCTCTGACAATAGTCGTGCTTCGGTATGCGTATTCCGATACTTTGGTTGTTTGACAACAAGTCTATGGGCAGGTTTTTGGCTTGGGGATAAATTATTGTGGCAGGAGTCTGAACCGAATGCAGCAAATCTCTTGCACAAGAGGGGATACTCTCCACATACTCTGCCAACATTTCTTCATCGCTTACCAAAATCAACAGATTTTTGTTTGCACTCCGACCCTTGATTTGAATAATTCGTTCAATTGCCTCTCGATTGGTCGCATCGCAACCAAGTCCCCAAATAGTATCGGTGGGATAAAGAATTACCCCACCGACCTTTAATATCTGTGTTTCAAACATTGTCAAAACTCTTCTTACTTCATAAGGAAGTTGATGTCCGCATTCAAATCATATTCTTTTGGTTCGTCGGAGCCGTGGAACACTTTCATCTTGTTGTTTCGACCGATAAGGCTCAACTTTCCTTCTTTCAATCTTAGAGCTGTGGCTTCTCTGATTGCTGCAACCCACATATCGGGATTTACTTTGGTAAACTCGTTCAATCTGTCGTCTCTTGTTTCACCACCGTGCTTAGGATCAAAGAAATCGGTGTAGTGAGGATTGATTTGGAACGGCACAAGTTTCATGCAATCAAAGCTCTCGGGTTCGATAATCGGCATATCGTTGGTTGTTTTGAGGCTCATTCCAGCCACATTGCTTCCTGCCGACCAACCCATGTAGGCAACTCCCTCTTTTGCTCTTTGGGAAATGAGTTCCATAATGCCGTTGCGATACAATTCATACACCAAATGGAATGTGTTTCCTCCGCCTACGGCTATGCACTCTGCCTCTTGAACAGCCTTTTTTGCATCTGCTTGTTTGTGAATGCTGTAAAGGTTCAATCCCAAGGTCTCAAACACAGCCTTTACCTTGGTTTCGTAGTTGTCATATCCCATCGAAACACCTGCGTAAGGAATAAAAAGCACATTTTTTACTCCGCTTTCGTTACAGAAATCCTTTATCAAGTCTTTGCACCAATCGAGATATTTTTCTCCTGCATTGGTAGAATTGCTTATAAGCAACAAATTTCTTTTCATGTCTTTGTGATGTTAAATTGTTATTTCATTTGTTCAAACCACAAAGATAAGATATTTATTTCATTTGCCGACAGAAAGAGCCGAAACACGTTTCCTAAAATTGCAAATCAAAGCCAAATCGTCTGTTTAACCGATTGATTTTCAATCATCTTTGATTGGTGAAACTAAAACGCCGTTTTATTTTGCTGAAACGGCGTTTTGTTTTTGCAGGACGAAAATACAAAAAACACACTCGGCAACACAATAATTTATAAACAATCAATCGTTGATAAAAACATAGAACGGCAGATTGCCATTTGTCGTTTTGATACTAATTTAGTCGCTTGTAACAATATGTCATCATTATGAGAAAAAATGTTTTCATCTTATGCTGTTTGGGAATGGTCATATTGCTGAACCATAGTGCCTTTTCCCAAAAGATAACTATCGAAAAATCATATCCGGAAGCCTTTTTGAGAGCTTACGACAACTATGTGAACAAGAATTATGCCGCCTCATTCGAACAATTTTCCGCCCTTGTGGAGCAAACTCCGCAAGACAGAGAAGAATTGTTGCAGGATATAATGTTCTATCGGGCGTCTTCGGCATACGAAATGATGAACAAAGATGCCGATGCTTTGCTTTGTGAGTTCATAAGCCTCTGTCCTCAGTCTTCTCACTGCAATGAAGCATACTTTTTGTTGGCAAACTTCTATGCCCGAGGCGAACGCTACGACCAAGCCATAGAAGTATATTCCAAGATGAACGTTGCAATTCTCAATCAAGATGATAAATTTGAGTATTACTACAAACGAGGACATTGTTTGTTCATGTTGAACCGATATGACGAAGCCTTGGAAGAATTTGACAAGGTAAAGGACGCAAAAAGCAAGTTTGCAGCACCCTCAACCTACTTTTACGCTCACATTCTCTACGAACAAGGTCGCTACAACCTTGCGTTGAAAGAGTTTTTGACCCTTCAGGAAGACAAAAGTTTCGGAAAAATTGTTCCATACTACATTGCACACATCTATTACTATCAAGAAAATTATGAAGAGCTGATAAAGATAGCCCCTTCTCTGTCCGAAAAATCCCAATCCAAGAGAAGCGGAGAGCTTAACCGTATGTTGGGCGATGCTTACTACAAACTCGGACAATATAAGGAAGCAACGCCATATCTTATAAAGGCTGCAGAACAGGAGGGTGCCGATGTGCAAGACTATTACCTCTTGGGATTTTCGCTAATGGAAGAAAAAGACTTCAAACAAGCCAAAACCTATCTTGCAAAAGCCATAGAGAAAAAAGACTCTCTTGCACAAAACGCACTCTATCACCTTGGTATCTGCTGCATAGAGACCAATGACAAAAGCAATGCCAAGGCAATGTTTAAGGAAGCGAGCGAAATGGATTTCGACATGACGATAAAGGAGAAAGCATTGCTCAATTATGCCAAAGTGGCTTGCGAAACCTCCTCGGCATACAACGAGCCGCTCAAAGCCTTTCAAACTTTCACCGAACAATTCCCCAATTCTGACAAGGCAAACGAAGCAAAGGAATATCTTGCACAGCTTTATGGTGAAATGAAAAACTATCGAGATGCGATTGAGATGATAGAACAAATGTCCGAACGCAACCTTTCGGTCAATAAAGCCTACCAACGTCTCTGTCTCAACAGAGCAATAGAGCTTTTTAACGAGAACCGCACCGACGATGCCTTGATATATTTGGACAAATCCCTTTCTCAAACACACGATAACAGCCTTACAGCTGCCGCATACTACCTCAAAGCCGAGGCTTACCACCAAATGGGAGAATATGAGCTGTCTATAAAGAACCTGAATACCTTTTACTCTGTTCCGGGAGCAGACAAGAGCCAATTCGTTTCGCAAGCCGATTATGCAATGGGCTATAACCTTTTCAGACAAAAGAAGTACAGCATAGCAAAAGGCTATTTTCAAAGAGCAATAGGCAAAATCAGGAAGGAGCAAAGCGATGATGCCTGCCTCAGGTATGCAGATTGTCTGTATATGTGCAGGGAATTTTCGGCTGCAATCTCGGAATATGACAAGATAATCGCTCAACAGCTTCAAGATGCCGACTATGCTTGTTACCAAACGGCAATGGCATCGGGTGCTTTGGGCAATTACGCAAAGAAGAAGGAGATTTTGCAAAATGCAATCAAGAAATATGACGGCAGCAACTACATTGCGAGCATGAAATATGAGTTGGCAAACACCTATCTGACATTAGAAGAGAACAAATCGGCAATACAGACCTATCAAAGCATCATTGACGCTCACCCTCAGTCCATTCACACAAGAGACTGCTACGCAAAAATTGGTATGATTTACTATAAGTTGGGCGAAGACAAGAAAGCACTTGTGTATTTGGACAAGTTGGTGAAGACCTATCCCGAAAGCAAAGAAGCACGTTTGGCATTGGCAAATATAAAAGCCATATATGTGGAAGCAAATAAAGTAGATGAATTTATATCTTACACTTCCACAATTCCTAATGCAAAAATTTCCGTCGGAGAACAAGACTCCATCAGCTTCCAAGCTGCGGAAAACCTCTACATGGAGGGCAATTATAAGAATGCAATGAGCGGTTTTAAGCAGTATTTGGCAAAATATCCCGACGGAGCGTTCTCTGTAACTGCCAACTACTACCTTGCCGATTGCCTTTCGAGAGAAAACCAGAAGCAGGAGGCTCTATCGTGCTACGAAAAAGTCATTTCAAATTCGAAAAACATCTTTACGGAGAAATCGCTCCTCAAAGCAGCAGAAATAAATCTTGAAAACAAGGATTACGAAAAGTCGAAGCAACAATACCAAAGGCTTGAAGAAATTGCCGAAATCAGTTCTTACAAACTCCAAGCAATGGACGGACTTATGCAATCGTACTTTGCGTTGAGCCAATTCGACTCTGCCATAATCTGTGCCAACAAATTGCTTTCCCTCGACAAGTTGGACGAGGCTGTAAGGGAAAGAGCAAACTACACCTTGGCAAAGTCGTTGCTTGCAAACCAAAATACAGGACAGGCAATCGAAGAGTTCAAACGCCTGACCAAAGCAAAAAATCCGGAATATGCCGCCGAGGCACAATATACCTTGGCAGAACTGAACTTTATGGCAGGAAAGATAGACGAAGCCGAGAAGATAATTCACCAAATCAACGCCAACCCTTCGAGCGAATACTATCTTGCAAAAGCCTTTATCCTTTGGGCAGACATCTTCAAGAGCAAAGGAAATACCTTGCAGGCAAAACAAACTCTTCAAAGCATAATTGACAACTATGAAGGCGATGAAGAGTTGATTGAAACCGCAAGACAAAAGCTCATAAGCCTCACCATGCAGCAGGAAAAGACGCAACAAGAAAAGCAGGAGAAGCGTCAGGAACAGCAAGAGGCGGTCGATGAAATCATAATAGTAGATGAACCAAGATAAAAACAAATAACAAATACAATGAACAGCAAAATGAGAAAATATATATTTGCAATCGCTTCGGCAAGTCTTTTGTTTGCAAACGCATACGCCCAAAACAAAGATGACAAGGGCTATAACGAGAGTGTGATAATGCGGAGTTCTTTTTCGCCTGTGGTGAGTGAGGCATATAAGTTGGGAGATAAGCCCTCTGTTGTGGAGTCTGAGTTCGTTTTGCCCTCGTTTAGCTACGACAAAACCACCAAACGTTTTCCGACAACGATGAATTTTGAAAAGATAAAGCCTGCCAAGGTTAAGGGAGAGCCTATTGCAATGCTCTACAACACTCACTTGAAAGCCGCAGTCGGCACTTACTTCTCCTCACTTGTTGATGCGTCATACTCTCAGACCCGTTCAAAAGATTTTGTTTACAGTATCAACTTCAAGCATCGCTCTTCTCTCGGACAGATTAAGGACTATGCCAATTCGTCTTTTGCGAACAATAATCTCAATCTTTATGCAAAGAAGATTTGGAGCAACTATGCTGCCGACGCAAGGCTGTTCTACGAACATCAAAGGTACTATTACTATGGCTTTGCCGACAGTTTGAACAAAGAAAAGAAGGATTACAGAACTCCATATCACAGCGTGGGAGGCTCTATCGGCTTTACAAGTCTCAATCGTCAAGATACAAAATGGCAGAGCAATGCTTTGTTTGAAGCAAAGCACACCGGCGGCAAATGGGGTAACAAAGAGACAGACCTATATTTGACAGCAGGATTGGCAAGAGAGTTCTCTCTATTTGCAAACAGCAATCAGCTCATAGGAATGAACGTTGCATACAAGCAGGTGTTGGGAAAATATGCAGCAGAAGACTTTACGCCTTTCTTTAATCCCGTCATGGTTTATTCTCCTTTCGACAACACATACGGAATGGTCGATATAAAAGCGTTTATGGACTTTGGGGTGAAACAAGCCGACATTCATGCTTCGGTATCTTTCGTTCCCACATTTGGAAATAGTAGTTCGTTCTATTTTCTTCCCACATTGGTTGCAAGTTCAAAGCCGGTTGCAGACCATTTTACCTTTAAGGGAGGATTGCAATCAACTATTGATGTGCCGACGCTGCATTCCCTTGTAAAGGAAAACCCTTTCATGTCGCCAATTTTTGAAACTAATGCAACTTACACCACCTCTCTGTTTGCCCGTGCGGACTATGCGAACAGCAACAACATAAGATTGAACTTGGAAGCAGGCTATCAGGTGATTGACAACAAGTATTTTTACACCATCGACAAGAATGCGGCTCTCGGAAATATGTTTACATTGGTTTATGACGACGTGAAGCGATTTTATGCCGAGCTTAACTTTGACTATACTTTCAATTCAGTAAGCATAAAAGCCGGTGCAATGTTCCAAAACCTTACAACCGACAGCATAGAAGCTGCATGGTACACCCCAAAATTCAAAATCAACATGGGAATTGAGTATGTTGCGGCAGACAAACTTGCAATTTCGCTCATTCCAATCTTCTCTTCGGCGGTTAAGTGCTTAGACCCAAATGGCGAAACGCAAACTCTTTCGTCCAAGTTTGACCTTAACCTCAGTGCATCTTACCGCTATTCGGAGCAAATGGTGTTTTTTGTGGAGCTTAACAACCTTGCGTTTCAGCGATATTACGAATACTACAACTATCCGTCGCAACGATTTGTCGGAATGTTGGGAGCAAGGATTGCATTCTGAGATTTTGTATGCGTCAGATGACCGATTGCACAATTGTTTCTGAGCATTTGCATGACGAAAAGCCCGAAGAGCTAATCTCTCTTATGGAAAAGCTCCATGGCAGAGAGGATATCAATCGCATGATAGAGGCAGTTGAAGACGAGCGATTGAGCATAGAAGATGTGTTTTCGGTCGCTCTGGAAAACAAAACCAAAGCAGGCTTTCATGCGGCTTGGGTTCTGGAAAAGCTGTGTGAGAAAAATCCTATTTATGCACTATATTTTGTCGATGAATTGTGCGAAAAGTTTGACCGCATTTGCAATCAGAGTAGCATGAGGGAGTTTGCAAAACTACTTGCAGGCTTGTTGTCAAAGGCAGACAAAGGAAGGATTGACCGAGAATTGGCAACAAAACTCCAAAACTTACCCAAAGACAAAATAATCCAAAGATGCTTTGAATTTATCATCGACAAAAAAGTGATAAATTCCACAAAGCAAAACTGTTGTGAACTCTTGCTGTTCTGCATTGAAAAAGAAGATTGGATAAAAGACGAATTGCAGGCATATTGTGATAGTTTGCAACTAAGATGCGAGCCTTCATCAAGAGCATACCGCAAGCGATTGCAACACAAATTGAACAGCTTGAAATAAAACGCCGTTTCGCAAAAATAAAACGGCGTTTTGTCAGAACGAAACGGCGTTTTGGGAAAATAAATCGCCGTTTTATTTTGACAAAATCCCATTGTGATTTCTATTTCTGTGATTTTTAGTATTTTTGTAGTCCTAAATTTGTTGCAAATGGACAAGTATAAGATTTTTGATGACAATCTTGTTTTGTTTAACTCCATTTTGAACGATATAAAGGCGGCAAAGCAGAGTGTCTGGATAGAGATTTATCGTTTTGGAAAGGACGCCATGGGGGAGAAGTTCCGTATGGCTTTGGAGGAAAAGGCAAAAGAGGGTGTGGAGATAAAGATTTTGGTTGATGCATGGGGAACGGGAGCCGAGACATCGTTCTTTGAACCCCTCATCAGGCAGGGTGCAGAAGTCAGAGTGTACAGAAAGATGAAACTCGGCAAGTCTTTTCTTTCCAAAAACCATTGTCGCAACCACCGAAAGCTCTTTGTGATTGATGAAAGCATAGGTTACATAGGCTCAACCAACATTACGGCATACTGTCTTAATTGGAGAGAATTGAATTTGAGGACAACGGACGAAAATTTGCTCTCCATACTCAGACGTTCTTTCAAAGACAGCTTCCGTTCGTTTGAACGCTATTCGTTTAGCAAGATTGGGACAAAACGAGACTTGCACATAGGCGATTGGGTCTTCATTCAGGATATTCCCACTATCTATCGGCAAAAGATAAAGACCAAGTACGAACGTCTTATCTCCAAAGCAAAAAAAGAAATTATCATAGAAACGCCCTATTTTCTTCCCGGTCATGTGTTGAGAAAGCAGTTAAGTGAGGCTGCTCAAAGAGGTGTAAACGTGATTGTTGTAAGCCCCATTCATTCTGACGTTCATGTTGTGGACATAATCCGCAGACACTATCTCGGAGGCTTGCATCAGGCAGGCGTAAAGCTGTATTTCTATACCGCAGGCAACTTGCACGCCAAGGGAGTGATGATTGACCAAGAGTTGTTCTCAATCAGTTCTGCCAATTTTGACTATCGCTCGTTCAGATACCAATATGAGCTGGCTCTCATAGGTAAAGAACCTTCTCTTATCGCACCTTTAAGAGAGCATTTCGACTCTACGTTGAAGTATTGCAACTCTTTCGATTTTCAAAAGTGGAAAAAACGTTCGACAATAGACAAGATAATAGAGTGTATTCTGCTCCCTTTCAGATATTTGTTCTAAACAACCAAATCAAAAGAACATTCCCGATATTTTGAAGGTCGCAAAGGAAAGTATCCACGCCACAATAGAGGTATAGGTTACTAAAAAGATTGCCCATTTCCACTTGCTATGCTTTGCAACTGCCGCAAATACTCCCGTACAAGGGAAATAAATCAGCGTAAAGACCAAGAAGCTCAGGGCAACAGGCTTGGTGAATATAGGTTTTGCAATTCCGGTTTCATCAACAGGGTAGGTTGCAGCTTTGAGTTTTGCACCCAATACCTCGGCACTTGTGTCCGGATTGTCCGAATAGAGTACTCCGAGGTTTGAAACGATGAGTTCTTTGGCCGCAATGCCGCAAATGAGCGACACAGATAGCTTCCAATCAAACCCGATAGGTTTCATTATCGGTTCGATGGTCTTGCCTATCTTTGCAATGTAGCTTTGTTCTACGTTAATGGAGTTTTTCTGAGGAAAATACATCAATCCCCAAAGCAAAATGGAGGCTATCAATACAATACCGCCCATTTTTTTCAAAAATTGCCCTGCATTGACACCTATATTTTTCAATACAGCAACTAAATGTGGCTTGGTATATTCGCATAGAGAGTTTGTGTAAGGTGCATGGTTGGCTTTGTTGAACGTTTTGCGGAAAAGAAGAGCAAAAATCATTGCCAAAATTACTCCCAATACATATAAGCAAAACATGACAAGTGCTGCATTCTCAGGAAAAAAAGTTCCTGCAATGACAATATAAACAGGCAATCGGGCAGAACAAGACATAAAGGGAACAATGAGCATTGTTACCAAGCGGTCTCGAGGGTCTTTCAAGATTTTTGTAGCCATTATTGCAGGCACATTGCAACCAAACCCTATGATAAGAGGAATGAAACTCTTGCCATGCAGTCCTATTGCGTGCATTACTCTGTCCATAAGATGAGCAACTCGGTCCATGT
>SFPR01000028.1 GCA_004551865.1 Bacteroidales bacterium | reverse complement strand
GTTACAATTCCTAATAGCGTTACTTCGATTGGTGGTAGTGCGTTTTCAGGTTGCAGCGGATTGACTTCTGTTACAATTCCTAATAGCGTTACTTCGATTGGTAATTATGCGTTTGATTGGTGCAACAGCTTGACTTCTGTTACAATTCCTAATAGCGTTACTTCGATTGGTGAGGGTGCGTTTCAAGATTGCAGCAGTTTGACTTCTGTTACAATTCCTAATAGCGTTACTTCGATTGGTGAGAGTGCGTTTACTGGTTGCAGCGGATTGACTTCTGTTACTATTCCTAATGGCGTTACTTCGATTGGTGAGGGTGCGTTTTATGAGTGCATTGGATTGACTTCTGTTACAATTCCTAATAGTGTTACTTCGATTGCTGGTTATGCGTTTTATGAGTGCAACGGACTAACATCAATAATTTCTAATGCTGTTGTTCCTCCTGCGATTGGTAATGAAGTTTTCCCTAATCCGAATAGTTGCAATGTAATAGTACCTTGCGGCAGCTTGGAGGCTTACACTTCTTCGCAGTGGAATGACTATTTCCCAAATCGCATTGAGGAAGATTGTTCTTCTGCTTTGCAGGAGGTTGAAAGCACAAGGTAGTTTTTGTTTATCCTAATCCTATAAGAGGCTTTGCGACCGTGGAATTTGAGGCTTTGCAAGAGCATAGCTTACTCAGAATTGCAGACCTTGGAGGAAGAGTTATCAAAACGTTTGACCTTTCGGCAGGTACAGAGAGCCTAAGGCTTGACCTTAGAGACCTTCCGAGCGGAGTTTATACTCTCATGATTGGAAACACCACAAAGAAACTAATCGTCGAGTAAGGCGATAAGGAGTAAGGCGATAGAGCGATTAAACATTTTTCAACAAAAAACAAGAGGCTGTCTGATAATCAATCGTCAGGCAGCCTCCTTTATTTGTTTTTGCAGGTCGTTACTTTCCGATGCAGAATCGGGAGAAGATGTTATTCAATACTTCGTCTGTGGTTACTTCGCCGGTTATTTCGCCTATGTAGTGTATCGCTTCTCTGATGTCGGAAGCTATGATGTCGATTGGTTGTCCCTCTGCAAGGCTTTCTTGTGCAACTAAAAGGGCTGCAAGAGTTCGCATCATTGCATCGTTGTGTCGTGCATTGGTTACCAACAACTCGTCTTGTTTCTCATCTTTATCGCTTATCTTGGCTATTCTCGCCAATAGTTCGTCTATTCCTATGTTGTTGATTGCCGATATTTGCAAGGAGTTCATTGCGTCCCATGCTTCCTTTTGTACTTTGTTTGAACGCACAAGGTCGGTCTTGTTGCCGATGATGATGATTTTCTTTCCGCTCAGGCTGACTTGTGAATCCAACAACAAGAGTTCGGCTTACATACAATATGATATGAGCTCTTTCGATTGCTTTGTATGAGCGTTCTATGCCTTTTCTTTCTATGCTGTCCTTTGCAGAGCGAAGACCTGCCGTGTCTATAAATCTGTATTCAATTCCTTCGATTTGTACGCTTTCTTCGACTGTGTCGCGTGTTGTGCCGCTAATCGGAGAGACAATGGAGCGTTCTTCGTTCAAAATGGCGTTCATAATGGTAGATTTGCCTGAGTTGGGTTTGCCAATGATGGCAACGGGTATTCCGTTTTTGAATGCTGAACCTGCTTCAAAACTCTTGACAAGTTTTTCCAATTCGTCAATCGAGTGTTGCATAAGTTGGTTTAGATTGTCTCTGCTTGCAAATTCGACATCTTCTTCCGAAAAGTCGAGTTCGAGTTCCAACAGGCTCAACAATTTGACAAATTCTTCTCTTATTTCTTTGATTTTTTCGGTGTAGCCTCCGTGTAGTTGTTTCATCGCAAGGTGGTGAGACATTGCTGTTCTTGCACTAATCAGGTCGGCAATTGCTTCTGCTTGCGAAAGGGCTATTTTGCCATTGAGAAAGGCTCTTTGGGAGAACTCTCCGTTGATGGCTATTCTTGCTCCGAGGTTTACGATGCTCACCATGATTTGTTGTTGTATGAATATGGAGCCGTGATGGCTTATCTCTACCGTGTCTTCACCGGTAAAGGAGTTGGGAGCTCGGAAGATGGTACACATCACTTCGTCAATCGTCTCATTGCGTGCATTGACTATGAAGCCATGTCTTGTAACTCCTGAAGCAGTGTCTTTCATCACACATTTCAACCCTTTTGTGGTAACGAAAATCTCGTTGATTATCGAAATGGCGTTCGGTCCTGATATTCTTATCATTCCCAATGCTGCTATTCCTCTTGCTGTTGCAGGGGCGCAGATGGTGTCTTGCAATTTGCTTTCATTCTTCAATTCTGTTTCCATTCCTATTGTATTATTGTTATTTAATTGATTTCTTTTCTTCTTTGAGCTTTTTTATTTGGTCTCTGTACATTGCAGCGTCCATAAAGTTGAGTTCGGCTGCTGCTTGCTGCATGAGTTTTTCTAATTGTCTTATTTGTTTGTCTATGTCTTTCGTAGTGGTTTTATGCTTTGCTGCAGAGTTTGGTGTGTTTTCAAAAGTTGTCGATTTATTTCGGCGTTCTGTTGAGTTGTCTTGGGTGATTGGTCCTCCAATGGCACGGTATACTTGTCGGGGTACAATTCCGTGTGCGGTGTTGTATGCTTGCTGCTTTTCTCGGTTGCGAGTATTTTCGGCAATGGCTCTTTTCATGCTGTCTGTTATCTTGTCTGCATATAGTATTGCTTTGCTCGAAATGTTTCTTGCTGCACGTCCTATGGTTTGTATCAATGCTCTGTCACTCCTCAAAAAGCCTTCTTTGTCGGCATCGAGTATTGCAACAAGGCTTACTTCGGGAAGGTCAAGACCTTCTCTCAATAGGTTTACTCCGATAAGCACATCGAACACTCCTTCTCTCAATTCCTGCATTATTTCCACTCTTTCTAATGTTTCCACATCGGAGTGTATATATTTGTTTCTTACTCCTACATTGGTCAGGTATCGACTCAGCTCTTCTGCCATTCGTTTTGTCAGGGTTGTAACCAAGACTCTTTCATGCTTTCCGACAACTTTGTCAATTTCTTCCAACAAGTCATCGACCTGATTGCGTGCAGGGTGAATTTCAATAGGAGGGTCGAGCAGTCCCGTGGGGCGAATAATTTGTTCGACAATCACTCCGTCGGCTTGTTCAATCTCAAAGTCGGCAGGGGTTGCCGAAATGTATATTGTTTGGTTTTGAAGTGATTGAAACTCTTCAAACTTCAAAGGTCTGTTGTCAAATGCAGAAGGGAGTCGGAAGCCGTATTCAACAAGAGAACTCTTGCGTGAACGGTCTCCTCCGAACATTGCTCTTATTTGAGGTACCGTAACATGGCTTTCGTCAATCACCATCAGAAAATCATCGGGGAAATAGTCAATCAGGCAAAAGGGTCTTGAACCGGGTTTGCGACCGTCAAAGTATCGTGAGTAGTTCTCTATTCCGCTGCAATAGCCGAGTTCTTGTAGCATCTCCAAATCGTTGTTTACTCTTTCTTCCAATCGTTTGGCTTCGAGCAATCGTCCGCTGTCTCTAAACTCTTCGCACCTTAGGAACATATCGCTTTGGATTTGTCTGAGGGCTTGCGGTAGGGTGTTTTTGTTGGTAAGGAAGTTGCCGGCAGGATAGATGACCATTTCGTTGAGGCTTTCGATTTTGCAACCGCTCACAGGGTCAATCGTTTCCATTGCTTCAATCTCTTCGTCCCAAAAGATTAGTCGGTAGGCATAGTCCAAATAGGGAGGGAAGATGTCGATAACATCTCCTTTTACTCTGAATTTGCCTCTTCCGAACTCTATTTCGTTGCGAGAATACAGACTATCGACCAAGTCGAGCAGGAATTTGCTTCTCTCCAAGGTCTGTCCGATGCTAAGGTGTATCGTTCCGTTGGCAAAATCTTCGGGGTTGCCGATACCATATATGCAAGAAACCGAACTGACTACAATCACATCTTTGCGACCCGACAATAGGGCAGAGGCAGCAGAAAGTCTTAGCTTCTCCAATTCGTCGTTAATCGAAAGGTCTTTCTCAATGTAGGTGTTTGTTTGTGCAATGTAGGCTTCGGGTTGGTAGTAGTCGTAGTATGAAACGAAGTATTCGACCGCATTGTCGGGGAAAAAGTTCTTGAACTCGCTGTATAGTTGTGCCGCAAGGGTCTTGTTGTGGCTCATTACCAAGGTGGGCTTGTTCAGCTGTTGAATTACGTTGGCAATAGTGAAGGTCTTGCCGCTTCCGGTAACGCCTTGCAATACTTGTGCGGGTATTCCTTCTTTCAATCCTTTGACCAACTGTGCTATTGCCTGAGGTTGGTCGCCTGTCGGCTCAAAATCTGATTTCAGCTTAAAGTCCATTTGCTTCCTTTTTCTGTTATATTGTTTCCAAAACCTTGATTAGGATTGTTTTATTTGTTGTTTTGCATCACTTGGTCGTACTCCAAATTATCTTCCACACTACTTAAAATTGCTTCAATTTCGTCATAGCTGTTTGTTGTAACGAGTTGTATTCTGTAAGGCTTGAAATTTTTTAATTCTTTGAAGTATCCCGAATAGAATTTCCTCATTTCCAAAAGAGCATAGCGTTCTCCTCTCCAACGACGTAACCCTTCCAAGTGTTCTTTGCATACTTTCACTCTTTCTTTGACCGATATGGGGGTGATTGTTTTTCCTTCCAAGAGCTGTTTTGACTGAGCGAAGATGAAGGGATTACCCATTGCAGCCCTGCCTATGAGAATGCCGTCCACACCATATCGGTTTTTGTATTCCATGAGCTTTTCTGCCGAATCTATGTCTCCGTTGCCAAAGATAGGTATGTGCATTCGCTGATTGTCTTTCACTCTGCCTATAAGCGTCCAGTCTGCCGAGCCTTTGTACATTTGAGAGCGTGTTCTGCCGTGAATGCTCAGAAGCTGCACTCCAACGTCCTGCAATCTCTCTGCAACTTCCACAATGGGCTTATCCTCATCGCTGTATCCTATACGGGTCTTGACGCTCACCGGAATTCTCACTGCCTTGACAACTGCTGCAGTCAGGCTTATCATCTTTGGAATGTCGTTGAGAATACCACTTCCGCAGCCTTTGCCTGCAATCTTCCTTACGGGACAACCCCAATTTATGTCAATAAAGTCTGGATTTGCCTGCTCGGCAAGTTTTGCTGCCTCACACAAACTCTCTTCCTTGTTGCCGAAAATTTGAATTGCAACAGGGCGTTCCTCTTCCGAAAAGGTCATCTTCTTGATTGAAGACTCCACATTGCGGAACAGAGCGTCCGAAGAGATAAATTCGCTGAACAAGACATCAGCTCCGTATCTTTTGCAGATGTGTCTGAACACCGGAGTGGTAACTGCCTCCATTGGAGAAAGCCCCACAGAAAAATCTTTTAATATTTCTCTAATTTCCAAGGCTGTTTCAATGTTTCGGCTGCAAAGATAATACTTTTGAGCCGTGCAGCCAAAGGAATAAAAGTTTGGTTCGCTTTTTTACAGTCCTTTTTCTCGCTGACGCACTACTTCATACATCATTATTCCTGCGGCAACAGATACGTTCAAGCTCTCGATGCTACCTTTTACAGGTATCTTTACAAGTCTATCTGCCTGCTTGACAATCTGAGGATTAACTCCTTTTTCTTCATTACCCATGATAATCATAAGGTCTTCTTCGGCTTTCATGGAAGTGTAATCCTCTTGAGCTTTCTCGCTTGCAACGTATGTTGTGATACTATATGATTTTAAGAGGTTCAAAAACGTCTTCGGATTGTCAATTCTGCATACGGGCAATCGCAACAAAGCCCCTGCCGAAGTTCTGACGGCATCTTGGTTTACGGGGGCTGTGGATTGTCGTGGCAATATCAGTGCATGCACTCCCGCACACTCTGCACTGCGGGCTATTGCACCGAGATTTCTCACGTCTGTGATACTATCCAACATCAAAAGGAAGAGTGCTTCTCCCTTTTGTTTGGTTCGGGTGATTATCTGCTCAATGTCGTGATATTCGATGAGCGAAAGCTGTGCTGCAACCCCTTGGTGGTTTTGTTTACCTGTCAATCTGTCAAGTTTCTCTGCCGGAACATATTGAACAGAGATTGTTTCCTCACTTTGAGCAATCATGTTCTTTAACTCAAGGTACAATTTGCCTTGCAAGTTGCTTTGAACAAAAATTTTGTCTATCCCTTTACCCGACTTTACTGCCTCCATTACAGGACGTAAGCCGTAAATTAACTGTGTATCTGTTTGTTTCATATTATTTTTCCGTCTTGCATTTCAATTTTTCTGTCAGACATTCTTGCCAACTCTTCATTGTGGGTTACTATCAAGAAAGTTTGTTTGTATGTTTCGCGGAGCTTGAAAAAGTATTCGTGGAGTTCCATTGCGTTTTTGCTGTCTAAGTTGCCGCTTGGTTCGTCGGCAAGTATCACCGAGGGCGAATTGACTAATGCTCTGGCGATTGCCACTCTTTGTTGTTCGCCTCCCGAGAGTTGGTTGGGCTTGTGGTCGGCTCTTTCGTACAAGTGCATTACATCGAGCAACTCTTTAGCTTTTTCTTCGGCATCTTTGCGGCTTTGTCCGCCGATAAGGGCAGGCATCATCACGTTTTCAAGTGCCGTAAACTCCGAAAAAAGGTGATGAAACTGATAGACAAATCCAATTTCCTTGTTTCGGAACTCGCAGAGTGCCTTGTCGTTCATTTCGGTTGTCAATTTATCGTTTATCCATACCTGACCGCTGTCCGGAGAGTCCAAAGTGCCGATGATTTGAAGCAATGTGGTCTTGCCTGCTCCCGAAGCACCTACAAGGGTTACTATCTCGCAAGGAGTAACCGCAAGGTTGATGTCTTTAAGCACATGGAGGTTGCCGTAGGTCTTGTTAATATTGTTCGTTTTTATCATTATTTGTCTATGTTTCTGGGGTTGAAGATTGCGTAACCAAAGCTGAGTGAGAGCGATAAAGGATTGATGTTTTTGTCATCTCGTTGGTGATAGGATAGGGCAAGGCTGAGTGGTCCTACAGGAGTTCTGAGAACAACGGAAGTTGAGGCTGCAAAGTAGGCAGTGTGAAAGAACTCACCATAGTATGGTATTGCATTGTCGTCGCTCAGGATTTGCCTGAACGGAACAAAGATATAGGCTGCATATCTGAAAGAAAGATTGATGTTTAGCACTGAAGGCACGGAGAAAATGTTACCAACGCCGAATGCAAGGTACTGATTGGCTCTGTATTCGGGAAGGTATTGTGTCAGTGTCTCGAATGTGGGAGCATAAACCCCTGCATTGAGCAGGCTTGACTTGTATGTCTCAAACAAATCTTGGAAAGAGTAGAACAAATCGGCTCTCATGCCGAACTGAAAGTTGTCTGTAATATCGACGTATGTACGAGAACACATTTTGATTTGAAACCAGCTGTGTTCTGCACGATAGACGTTTTGTCCGCCTTCTGCATTGTTTGAGGTGCTTCGTTCTTTGCCATCGACAAATTGGAGTGAGAGCAGGTGATAGTTTCCTTTTGTCGGAAATTGGTCGTCGTCCATTGTACTATATACTTCTTTCAGACCTATGGCAAGGTGGTTAAAGTGTGTCATGTCGGGAGTATCTCCGAGTTTTATGCCATAGTCTTGTTTGAAGTACTTGTCTCTTATTGTGCCTATGCCTGCTGTGAATAGCAGTTTGTCTTTTATTCCGAGCGGCATGCCGATTGTGATGCGTGCATTGTTTTCTGCTTGTTCCAAGTAATTAACCGGCGAATAGGAAAAAACACCCGAACGAACTCTGAAAAAGTTCCATTTGTTCAGATTGACGTCCGTCTCCATGAAAAGAGGGTGTTGTGATGCAAAATCGACCCTGACTTTGAACGATGCGGCATTGTAGTATCTGCCAAGGTACAAGTTGGTTTTGAAATCGAAGGCGTGTCGGGCAAGAAAGTTGTAACTAAGTCCGGTATATATATAATTGGTAGGATTGGTCGAAATCATGCCTCCTAAATGTGCCTTGACAAGACTGTTGGTCTTTACCTTGATGTTTAAGATGTAGCTTTTGAAGTATTTGTTGTACTTCAATTCGGGTTGAACCTTCATTATGTTATCGTCTAAATACAGAGATATGTAGTTAGATTTGAGAGCCTTGATGTTGGAGGTGGAGGTTTCGAGAGCAATGTCCTCATTGTGCGTCATGACGGAAGAAATGTATTGTTTTTGTTTGCCGTTTGCTCCCTGTATGCTTACTGCCGATATTTCCAAAGGAGGCTTTTTTGCATTGAAAGCAGCTCTTTTGGCATCGACTTCTTCTTTGCTGATGCTGTCGAGCAGAAACTCTCTGATAAGAGGTATTTTCTCTATTGCAGCATCATACCCCGCACGGTCGCATTCCCTCATCTTGTCAAACTCCATTACTCCTGTCGAACCAAGGTTTGGCTCTATCAAAACACTATTTGCACAATATACATTATAGTCTGAAGATGTGGTGAGCATATTCTCCAAATAGGAACGCATATTGCCTTCCTTGGGAGGAGGAAAGTTACCTGCCACTTTCACACCAATGATTATATCGGGGTGATAGGTTTCCAACATGTGCTTTGCAGGAAAATTGTTGTACATTCCTCCGTCAAACATAATCTTTCCGTCAAGCTCTATTGGGGAAAAGACAAAAGGAAAAGTCATTGAGGCTCTGACCGAAAGCCCGAGGTCTCCCGATGTTCTCACACTCTCTTTATTATCCTCAATGTCGGAAGCTACACAGAAAAAAGGAATCATCAAACTATCAAAGTCTCCGTTACAAGCAGTGGTTGCAGAGGAAAATATTTCTAAGAAAGCATAATCCATCTGTACAGGGTCCATTATGCTTGTGGGAAGTTGGAGAGAGAACTTGTTTTTTGTGTCGAATGCCACCGAGAGCATCTTTGGCGAACGTACAGACTTCTTGAAAAACCATACATACTTGTCTTCAATCTCGCCGGTCAGCCAATACTGAAATTCTTCCGAATAGAAAATCTTCTCAATCTCATCGACCGAGTAACCTGAGGCATATAAAGCTCCCATGATAGCCCCCATTGACGTTCCGCACACATAATCCACAGGAATTTGAGCCTCTTCCAAAGCTCTCAACACTCCTAAATGAGCCACACCTCTTGCACCTCCGCCACTGAGAACCAAGCCCACCTTTTGGCAGCGAAGACTATCAGGTGTCGAGAAGCTCTCATGAGGCTGTAACATACAAAAACACAGCAACAAGGCGGCAAAAAACTTGCCCCCGCCACTTGCAGACGACAACACTTCGGACAACTTCGTAGCCATTATAATCCAATCATTTCGAGAGCAAAACGAAAAAACAATGTCATATATTGTTTGGCAAAAAATCAAAGCCCGTTTTGTTAAAATAACTCGGCGTTTCACTCGCATAACTCGGCGTTTTGGCAGAATAATTCGGCGTTTTGATAAGCTGTTGATTTATAGAATGAAAGCCATACTGATTATTGTTGTTTTTGTTTGCTGAGGCAGAAAGTGTCGGCGACGAAAAATAGTCATTTTGATAGAGCTTTTTTTTGAAAATCCGGCACTTGAATGGCCTCTTGGTTCGATTTATCGCATTTTTTATTGCCAAGTTCAAATAAAAGAAGTAATTTTGCAAGCTGAAATGCCGGTTTATCAAAGTCGGCAGATGTAAAAGAGTAATAATTAAATACTTCTGATAAATGAGACCAAATTTCACAAACATCGACTTCAAGTCGTTCGCACCCGCAGGCGACTTTGGAGAATGGGAAAAGGCTGTCGGTAATGAAAAGTCATGGCTGACACCAGAACAAATACCGGTTAAACCGGTGTATGGCAAGTGTGACCTTGAGGGTATGGAACACCTCAACTATGCAGCCGGCATAGCTCCAAACCTTCGCGGACCTTATTCCACCATGTACGTAATGCGACCATGGACAATCCGTCAGTATGCAGGTTTTTCCACAGCTGAAGAATCCAATGCGTTCTACCGCAGAAACATAGCAGCAGGACAAAAAGGTCTTTCGGTAGCGTTCGACCTTGCAACTCACAGAGGATATGACTCAGACCACGAAAGAGTTGTTGGAGACGTTGGTAAAGCCGGAGTGGCAGTCGATTCGATTTTGGACATGAAGATATTGTTCGACCAAATTCCGTTGGACAAGATGTCAGTTTCGATGACAATGAACGGAGCAGTTCTTCCAATCCTTGCATTCTACATCATAGCAGCCGAAGAACAAGGAGTATCGCAAGACAAGCTATCGGGAACAATCCAAAACGACATTTTGAAGGAATTTATGGTGCGTAACACCTATATCTATCCTCCAAAACCATCAATGAAAATTATTGCCGACATCTTTGAATACACATCAAAGAATATGCCTAAGTTCAACTCTATCTCTATTTCGGGATACCACATGCAGGAAGCAGGTGCAACTTGTGACATAGAGATGGCTTACACCTTGGCAGACGGCTTGGAATACATCAGAGCAGGTATAAACGCAGGCATGAGCGTCGATCAATTTGCACCACGTTTGTCGTTCTTCTGGGCAATAGGCATGAATCACTTCATGGAAATTGCAAAGATGAGAGCAGCAAGAATGTTGTGGGCTAAGTTGGTTAAGCAATTTAATCCACAAAACCCTAAATCACTTGCATTGCGTACTCACAGTCAGACATCAGGCTGGTCATTGACTGAGCAAGATCCGTTCAACAACGTCGGAAGAACATGTATTGAAGCAATGGGAGCAGCATTGGGACACACACAATCGCTACACACCAATGCATTGGACGAAGCTATCGCATTGCCAACAGATTTCTCTGCCCGTATTGCAAGAAATACCCAGATATATCTTCAAGAAGAAACCAACATCTGCCGCAGCGTAGATCCATGGGCAGGAAGCTACTATGTTGAGAGCCTCACCCATGAAATTGCACACAGAGCATGGGGACACATTCAAGAAGTAGAAAAGCTCGGAGGTATGGCAGCTGCAATCGAAAGCGGTATTCCAAAGATGAGAATTGAGGAAGCATCGGCAAGAAAGCAGGCAAGAATAGACTCGGGTAAAGACACAATCTTGGGAGTAAACAAATATCGTTTGGAAAGTGAAGACACAATCGATACATTGGAGATAGACAATACGGCAGTAAGAGAAGCACAAATCAAACGTTTGGCAAAATTGAGAGCCGAAAGAAACGAAGCAGATGTTCAATCGGCATTGGAAGCTCTTTCAAACGTTGCAGCAACAGGCAAAGGCAACCTTTTGGAAATGTCAATCGATTGTGCAAGAAAGAGAGCATCTCTTGGCGAAATATCTTATGCATTGGAAAAACATTTCGGACGATACAAAGCAAAAATCAATCTTATTTCAGGCGTGTACAGTGCAGATACAAAAGACAACGCAGACTTCAAGAAAGCACAACAGTTGTGCGATGAGTTTGCAAAGATAGAGGGAAGAAGACCTCGTATCATGATAGCAAAGATGGGACAAGACGGACACGACAGAGGAGCAAAGGTTGTGGCAACAGGATATGCAGACCTCGGATTTGATGTCGATATGGGACCATTGTTCCAAACCCCTGCCGAAAGTGCAAAACAAGCTGTTGAGAACGACGTTCACATACTTGGTGTAAGTTCGTTGGCAGCAGGACACAAGACCTTGGTTCCTCAAGTAATTGAAGAATTGAAGAAACTCGGCAGAGAAGACATAATGGTTGTGGTTGGAGGAGTTATACCTCCGCAAGACTACGATTTCTTGTACAAAGCAGGAGCAGCTGCAATCTTCGGACCCGGCACCATCATAGCACAAAGTGCAACCAAGATGTTGGAATTGCTTTTGGCTGCAAGAAAATAGTCTGATTGACAAACCAAAGCCCTGCACCAAGCAGAGCAACGATAAATTGGAGGCTGTCTGACAAGTTCGGACAGCCTCTTTTTTATCCCTTTGCGGACACACTTTTGTGAAATAGTATTCTATATGAAACTCTGTATGGTGTTACAATCGCCGCCTGCCTTTATTATTTGACAAACAAAAAAAAAGAGGCTGTCCGACGAATTATTGTCAGACAATCTCTTTGAATTAAAAAAATATGAAAATGAAAAAAAATTGCAGGGCTTAGTATTCGTCTTCGTGAAAGAAGAAGTCGTCCTTTGTAGGATAATCGGGCCAGATGTCCTCGATTGTTTCGTAGATGTCTCCTTCGTCTTCAATCTCGGCAAGGTTTTCCAAAACCTCGGCGGGAGCCCCGCTTCTTATGGCGTAGTCCATCAATTCTTCTTTGGTGGCCGGCCATGGTGCATCGTCCAATTTTGATGCCAATTCCAAAGTCCAATACATTGTTTTATCGTTTTATGGTTGTTATTCTGTTTTGTATTGCTATGTTAAGTTGTTATGTTCATTTATTCTGCACACCAATATGTCTCTTTTCTGCCTTTGTGCTTCAAGATGTAGCGAGAGAGTACGAAAAGATAGTCTGACAGACGGTTGAGAAACTGCAAAACCATATCATCAACAGGGTTATTTTCGTTCAATCTTACACATAGACGCTCTGCTCTGCGACATATCGTTCTGGCTACATGAATATGTGAGCTTGTGCGACTTCCTCCGGGAATAAGAAACGCTTTCAGTGCCGGTAGTTCATCGTTCATTGCGTCAATTTTTCTTTCCAAAAACTTGACGTCCTCTTCTTTTACCTTGGGCATACGACTTTTTACTTCCTCACTTTCACTCGAAATGAGGCTTTCACAGTTGAATAAAATTCTTTGAATTTTCACTACCTCGCGAGTAAGATGTTCGCTATTGAAACAATCTCTTACCAATCCCAAGTAGGAAACCAATTCGTCAATCGTTCCATAACACTCAACACGAAGGTCATATTTTTTGACCCTTGTGCCTCCCGAAAGACTTGTTTCTCCTTTGTCTCCTGTCTTTGTGTAAATCATTTCGGTTGTTTCTTAAATTCTCTCCACAGATTGAATTTCCGGAACGACTTCTCTGACGGCTGCTTCGACGCCTTGCTTCAATGTAGCCAATGCATGAGGACAACTGCCGCAGTGTCCTTGTAGTTCAACATATACAATCTTGTTTTCGTCCATACTTACAAACTGAACATCGCCTCCGTCTTCTTGCAAGTACGGACGGATTGACTCGATTACTTCTTTAACTCTGTTTTCCAAATTTGTTTTTTCTTCAGGTGTCATATTCAGGTCTTATTTAATGTTTGTCTTTTTGATTACTACCTCTGCCAACTGCATGAAGCTCTCTGCTTCGGGCGAGGAAAAGTCGAGCGAAATGGGATTTCCGCTGTCGTTTGTCTCAGAAATGTCGAGCGAGATGGGAATCTGCGCAATCAATTCCACATCAAGTTCTTTTGCCAAGGCTTCCGTGCCTCCTTTTCCGAAGATATAGTATTTGTTATTCGGCAATTCCTTTGGCGTAAAGTATGCCATATTTTCCACAAGTCCCAACACAGGGATTGCAATTTGGTCGTTCTTGAACATATTTACCGCTCTTCTTACATCGGCAACTGCAAGCTGTTGAGGGGTACAAACAAACAATGCTCCGCTTACGGAGAATTGTTGAACAAGTGTAAGTTGTATGTCGCCGGTTCCCGGAGGCATATCCAAAACCATAAAGTCCAATTCGCCCCAATGGGTTTCGGTGAGCATCTGTGTGAGTGTATTTGCTGCCATTGGTCCTCTCCATAACATCGGACGCTCCTTATCGACAAAGAATCCGACGCTCATGAGTTTTATTCCGAACTTTTCAAATGGCAGCATGAGCTGTTTGCCGTCTATCTCGGCTGCCATGACTTGCTCATTCTCAATATTGAATAGTGTAGGGATACTTGGTCCGTATATGTCGGCATCTGCCAATCCTACTCTGTAACCTTTTTTTGCTAAAGAGAGGGCAAGGTTTGCTGCAACTGTAGATTTACCTACGCCGCCTTTACCACTCGCAACGGCAATGACGTGCTTTATCTTGCTCATTGCCGAGTTGATTGCTTCTTGTTTCCGTTTCTTTTCCTCAAATATGTTAGTCATGTTATCTCTTTGTTTCAAAAACGGGTGCAAAGATATGAAATTCTATTCACAGCAAAGCAATTTTATTGTAAAGAGTTGGTGTTTTGTTCCCAAAAGAGTTGAAATCACTAAGTATTATTGCTGAGTTTTGACGATTGCTTCGGTGATGTTGATTGCAAAGTCTGCCAATTTCTCGCATTGGGCGTACAGATTGCTGTAACAAATTCCTGTTTGGTAGGAATAGATGTTGTTTTTGACAGCTTCGGTGTGTTCGGTGCGTAGCTCGTCTCGATAGTTGTTGATTTTGGCTTCTATTTCGGCAGCTCTTTCACCCCTGACACTGTGGTAGTTTTCCGAAAGGTTGTCGTTCATTTCCAATACGGCTTCTCTAACAAGGGAGAACATCTTTTGAAGTTTGTCTCTCATGTCTTGGGTAAACCATATATTTTGCTTCTTTTTACTTTCTATGGCTAACGAGAGTTGATAGCAACTATCTCCAATACTTTCCAAATTATCTACAATGCGGAGCATGGAGCTTATCTCTTGCGAAGCACCGAGGCTGAGTTCGTTTTCGCTCACTTTTGTAAGATAGTTGGCAATTTCGACTTCCATTCGGTCGGTGATTTCCTCATATTTCTTGGTGCGTTGCATGAGATAGTCAAACTTTTTGTCGTCTTTTTCTACAAAGAGGTCAGGGATAAACTCATACATTCTGACAACTCTTTTGCTGAATGCTTCTATTTCTTTTTTTGCAGGCTCTATGCTTAGTTCGGAAGCCGACATCAAACCTGTCGGAATGAACTTCAATCGGAATTCTTCTTCGTCGTTTGCAGGTACCATCTTGTTTACGAGTTTCTCAATTGAAGGAATGAACCACACAAGTACTGAGGTGTTGAGCAGGTTGAAGAAACTATGGAAGCAGGAAAGGGCAACAGGGATTGCAGCTGCCGATTGCATCGGGTCTATTCCCTTTGTTGCCAACATAAATTTGCTTATAAAGAATAAAAACGGCTTGAAGAGTATCAAAATCCAGCAAACACCTATAAGATTGAAAACAAGGTGCGCTCTTGCTGCCCGTTTTGCGGTTGCGTTTGCCATGAGAGCTGCCATGTTTGCCGTGATTGTGGTTCCTATGTTCTCGCCCAAAACCAAGGCTGCTGCAACTTCAAAGCCAATCAAGCCTTGCGAACACATCACAAGGGTGACTGCCATCATTGCCGAGGAGGATTGGACTATTACGGTGAGTATCGTGCCAATCAAGACGAACAACAAAATGGACAAATAACCATAATCTGAAAGCGAACCTATGAAACTCAACACTTCTGCATACTCCGGTTGTGTAAAGTCGGGAACTCCGTTTTTCAAAGCCTCCAAACCCATGAACAAGAGGGCAAATCCCACAAAGAACTCTCCCAGAGACTTGCGTTTTTTTATAAACAGAAGCGGTGTTGCGACAGCTATGAGAGGGAAAACGATAAGTGTGGTTGAGAACTCGAACCCCAAGAGCGATATTATCCAAGCTGTAACTGTTGTTCCTATGTTTGCTCCCATTATGACGGCGATTGCCCCCGATAGCTTGAGCAGTCCTGCATTTACAAAGCTGACAACCATCACCGTTGTTGCTGAAGAAGATTGTATGAGGGTAGTTATTCCAACTCCGGTAATGACACCGCTCAATCTGTTTGAGGTCATCTTAGAGAGGATACCCCTCATTTTGTCGCCGGCAAGCTTTTGCAAGGCATCACTCATTACTTTCATTCCGTAGAGGAACAATCCCAATGCTCCTATCAGTTCCAAGGCTTTCAACACTACACCCATGCTTGTCTGTCTGTTTTGTTCTTATAAAATTTTTGTTAAGTATTTGTTACGGCCTGCAAAGATAAAAATTATTCTTTACTTCAAAGGGCTTTTTGATTTCGTTTTTTGTCCTTCTTGGGAAACCAGCCTTTTGCAACTCTTTTTTGTTGTTCAAAAAGTTCTTTTATTGTCCACAATGACGAAAAAGCAAAAACACCTGACAATGAGGAAATAACTACATTCTCGACCAACATTGAAATTGCTATTCCGCCAATTCCTGCAAGCAGGAATACCCACCAAGGTTTTGTTCCCCAATGATATTCTACTTTTATGACTAAGGGATGAAACAGACCTATGATTAAAAAGGTACTTATGCCGATTAGCAATCCTGCAAAGTTCATTTTGTTTTAAATATTTGATTATATATTTGAGAAAAATGCCTTACTCTGCCTGTTTTTGCAAGCCTTACTATGCTTTGGTGCAAGACACAATCGGGATAGATGTCGGGATTGTTTGTTTGTTCCTTATATATATGTATTGTTTTCTTGAAGTCTTGGTGAGCCTGTCTCACAGCAATGGCTTCTTTAGGCTTTCCACCAAGAAGAAATGCCATTGCAGCTACAAAATCGAGTACTTTTCGTTTGCGAATGACTGATTTTACCTTGTCTTTCGGCAGGTTTTTGTAGAGCAGAAGCAGGTTGTTTCTGAAATTGAGGTAGGTTTTGCGGGCAGAAGTCTTGTTGAGAGTTCCTCCTCCGAGGTGATAGACTGTCGATTTTGGAGTATATACTATCTTGTAACCTGCATTTTTCAGTCTCCAACAAAGGTCTATTTCTTCCATGTGGGCAAAGAAGTTCTCGTCCAACCCTCCGAAGCGATGGTAAAGCTCCGCTTTTATGAACAAAGCAGCACCACTTGCCCAAAATATCTCTCTTTCCTGTTCATATTGTCCGTTGTCTTGTTCCAAGGTGTCGAATATTCTGCCTGCACAGAAAGGATAGCCCAAGTAGTCGATATATCCGCCTGCTGCTCCTGCATATTCGAACATTGTTTTGTTGCAATAGCTTAGCAACTTGGGCTGACAAGCTGCTATGTCGGCATTTTGTTCCAACAGCTCCAAGGGACGCTCAGTCCAACCCTCGCTCACCTCTACATCGGAGTTGAGAAGACAATAGCATTCTGCATCGATGCTTTGCAGAGCCTTGTTGTAACCTCCCGTAAATCCGTAGTTCTTTTCAAAAGACAAGACTTCGATTTGAGGAAAGTTGCTTCTCACATACTCAACCGAGTCATCGTCTGAGCCATTGTCGGCAAACACAATCCTGCACCCCTTGCTGAATTTGACAACCGACGGAAGATAGGTGTCGAGCAGGTGTCGGGTATTGTAGTTCAGTATGACGATTGCTAATCTACACTTCACTATTTGTGTCCTTTTCGGAATTGAACGCCTGCCTCTCCTTCAACTCCGGGTCCGAGGGTATATCGGGAAAGCACATCTTCCCAATAAATCTCGTTCACTTCACCCTTGGCGTTGGAATGCAAAAGAGTGTATTCGCTAAGGTCGTTTTGTTTTGCATAGAAGACAAAAGTACGATTGCTTTCTCCAAAAGGAGTGCGGTCATATCTCCACATCTGATAAGGAAGGTAATTGACACCATCTGCATCTCTTTTCTCCATTCCCGGAGTTGCTGCAATGTCGTTTTGAGTTCGTTTTTTCATTCCGGTAGATGCTTTGAATTTTTCGTCAATTACATTTGAAGGCGGACCGTAAACCAAGTACACCCTTCCCATATCTGTTTGATAGCCTTTCTTTATTGCTGTCGTATAGTGTTTGTTCACATATTCGAGCCTTGTTCTGTACTCCTGCCATGCACTCTCGGGCGAAACAGAATTTTCATTCTTCCAGAAATTATAGAGGAATGCTTGCTTTTCTTCTTTGGTTGCTTGTTTTATGTCCTTACGAATGAATTTTCGGGCAGCCTCACTCGCAATAGGGTCGAGACTTTCGATGTTTTCCTCCAACTGTTCGTCGCTCAGTGCAAAGATAAATGAGTTTTGAGGAATGTCTGATACAAGAGCAGCTTTTTTGTCGCTTTGTTTGAAGAATGTTTCACGCTTGTAAGCATGAAGAATGTTTTTGATATCCCTTACTTCCAATGTCAGATAGTAGCTTCCTTCGCACAATTCGCTTATGTCCAAAGCTCCCACAAGAGCCGAAACCGGTTTTGCTTTGACTTTCTCTGCGCGCATTATGGTTTCAATCCTTCGATTGGTTGAAAAATCTTCAATTACTGCCGTTACAAAGTAAAGACTGTCGGCTGCAAAATACTTGTCTGCATTGTATATCTCCACATAATAGTCAAGTCGGTTCATCTCTTTTGGAATGATGTCGTAAGGATAGGGAATTATGTCATAGCCTTGTTTGCTGTTGAGGGTCTTGCTTGTAGATTTTTTTGGTGGCATTATTATCTGCACATCTGATACTGCAAGTTCGTTTTCACGATAATCCATCTTTATCACGTCCTTAATCTCCACTGCTTCGGCAGGAGAGTTTTTGTCTTTGAAGGACATATAAAGAAGATATGTGCCATTGTTCAATTTTACTCTCTGAATATCGAGCATTTGTCCCTTGTCCTCTTCGGAAGACTTCTTTGCGTTCAAGTCTCTCTTGTCCAAATACAACACATTCTTGGTGTCGTTCACCTCACAAATCAGTGTCGTGAGTTCAACTTGAGCATTGTCGTTTTTGACTTCAAGTCCCTGCAACTCTATTGCGGTGTTAATGTCCACATAATTACCTTGTTGCGAAGAATATGTGGTAAAAGAATACATTGCACTCAATCCTTGTGCCAACACCCCTGCAGGAATGAAACAAACCGCAAAAAGTATCAGTTTTCTCATCATATTTTTCATCTCTTTTATCTCTTCGTTTTAATTTACTAACTCTTCGTTTTATTTGTATGAAACGCCGTTTTATTTCGCCAACTTCAAGAGTTATTTTCTTTCATATCCGATAACACAAAAGCCTTTCAAACATACCTTTTGACATAACGCAACAATACGCCCTTTTAGTGTGCAACAGAGGTGTGTATTTTTACTTTTGTCGTTGCAACAAAAAAAAGTTCCGTACCTCATTTGAGGCACGGAACTCCATTAACATAGAATTCACAATTATGAGAGTTTACTTATTCTCTATTTTTGTCCATCTCTTCTTTCAAGGAAGCAAGAATGTCAATGTCTCCAAGGGTTGTTTTCTCCAATCCCTCATTGATTTTCTTTACAGTGGCTGCTTCGTTGTTGCCTTTCTTTTCATCTTTTGGCTCTTCCGGTTGCCATGTGCGAGTATGAGAAACGACAATTTTCTTGTTTTCTTTTGAGAACTCGATAACTTTGAAGTTCAACTTATCATCAACTTTGACAGGAGATTTATCTTCTTTTATCAAGTGAGATTTTGGAGCAAAGCCTTCAACTCCGTAAGGTAGAGCGACTACTGCTCCTCCCTTGTCGTTTATGCTTATGATTGTTCCCTCGTGAACTGAGTTAAGTGTAAAGATGCTCTCAAATACACCCCACGGATTTTCTTCAAGTTGTTTGTGGCCCAAGCTCAAACGATGGTTTTCTGCATCAACTTCCAAAACAATTATTTCCATCTTTTCTCCTATTTTGGTAAATTCTGCAGGATGTTTGATTTTCTTGCTCCAAGACAAGTCGGAGATGTGAATCAATCCGTCAACTCCTTCTTCCAATTCAACAAATATACCGAAGTTAGTGAAACTTCTTACAATAGCCGTGTGCTTGCTTCCAACCGGATATTTCTCCTCTATGTTCGTCCAAGGATTAGGAATAAGCTGCTTAATACCCAAAGACATTTTTCTTTCTTCTCTGTCCAAAGTTAAAATCACAGCTTCTACTTCGTCTCCAATCTTCAAGAAGTCGTGTGCAGTTTTCAAATGTTGGTTTTCACTCCATGACATTTCGGAAACGTGGATTAGTCCTTCAACTCCGGGAATGATTTCGACAAATGCACCATAATCTGCAACCACAACGACTTTTCCTTTCACCTTGTCGCCAACTTTCAAGTTAGGATCCAAGCTGTCCCATGGGTGAGGGGTAAGTTGCTTCAAGCCCAAGGCTATTCTCTTCATGCTTTCGTCAAATTCAAGAATAACAACCTTGATTTTTTGGTCTAATTGTACTACTTCCTCAGGGTGTTGTATTCTGCCCCATGACAAGTCTGTGATATGTATCAAGCCATCTACGCCGCCCAAGTCGATAAATGCTCCGTATGATGTGATGTTTTTGACAGTTCCTTCCAACACTTGTCCTTTTTCCAACTTGGCAATGATTTCTGCTTTTTGTGCTTCGATTTCGTCTTCTATCAATGCTTTGTGAGAAACTACGACGTTCTTGTATTCGTTGTTTATCTTGACAACCTTAAACTCCATTACTTTATCGACAAATTGGTCGTAATCTCTGATTGGTTTTACATCAATCTGGCTGCCGGGCAAGAATGCTTCGATACCGAACACATCTACGATAAGTCCGCCTTTGGTTCTGCTCTTTACGTAGCCGTTGATGATTTCTTGGCTTTCGTATGCTTGATTTACTCTGTCCCAAGATTTTAGTATTCTTGCGTCTCTGTGAGAAAGTTTCAACTGTCCGCCTGCGTCCTCTTTTTGAACTACGAACACTTCTACTTTGTCGCCGACTTTCAAATCGGGATTGTAACGAAATTCGTTCAAAGGAATAACTCCATCAGACTTAAATCCTATATTGACAATTACTTCACGACTATCTTTTGCAACAACAACGCCTTCAACTACTTGTTGGTCTCCGATTTGATTGAATGTCTTGTCGTATGCCTCAGATAGTTTTTCTTTTTCTTCTGTTGCATAAGCCGTATGCTCATTTCCTATTGCATCCCAGTCGAAGTCTGCCAATGGTTGAACGTTTTTCAAATCTCTCATTATAATTTCTTTGTTTTTTTTGTGTCCCTTACCGAACGGTTAAACATTTAATTCTGCTCTTAACGTCTTTGTCTTTGCATGGTAAGCTGCAATAAAGCCGAAAGAGACTGCAAAGGTACTTCTTTTTTTTGAACAACGCCACTTTTTTGGCGTCATTTTTGTGATAAACAATCCTTTTTGCAGGGTTTGGTGTTGCAAGTGCTGATATTTATATACTTGATTTACAGAATGTTTGATTATGTCTTTATTTCGCTTTTTCAACACGCCGTTTCGTTCGGATAAAACGCCGTTTTGGAAAAATAAAAAGGCGTTTTATTCCGACAGAACGGCGTTTTATTTTGAGGCTTTGAAAGCGTGTTTTTGCTTTTTTCGAGATATTTTTTTGCTTTTTGATTGCAGGTTTTGAAAAAAGCAGTAATTTTGCAGCGTGATGTTGGTTGTGGAGGTTCAAATTATTTGACGTGAGGGAGCAGTTTGTTCCCTATTTTTATATGGTAAAGAGAAAATGATTGACAAAACACGTGTTGAAAATATTGTTGAAGAGCTGCTCGGAGGAAAGGATTTGTTCCTTGTCGAAGTCAAGGTGAGCAAAGACAACTGTATAGAGGTCTTTATTGACGGAGACAATGGAGTTAAAATTCAAGACTGCATCGATTTGAGTCGCGGAATTGAGGCTCGTTTTGACCGAGAGAGCGAAGACTTTCAGCTCAGTGTGCTTTCGTGGGGATTGGGCGAAGACTTGAAACTCAAAAGGCAGTACGTTAAGAACATAGCACAGAGAGTGAAAGTAGAGACTTGTCAAGCCGACACGATTGAAGGCGAACTGAAAGCCGTGGGAGAAAACGACCTTACGATACAAAGAACAATCGGCAAGGGCAAGAAAGCAACAACAGAGCAGCTTGTGGTGAATTTTGATGATTTGAAGTCAATAAGAGTGATTATATAATAAATAGGTACAGAAACAAAGACACAGGATATTGACCGGACTTTTTGTTCTGTCGGTTTGCCGGGTGGAAAAACATAGTAAACAAGAATGGAAAATTTGAATTTGGTAGATACCTTTTCGGAATTTAAGGAGTTTAAGAGCATCGAAACCGAGACACTGATGAGAATAATCGAAGATGTTTTCAGAGGAGTGCTTGTAAAGAAGTACGGCTCTGACGAAAACATAGATATAATTGTCAATGTCGAGAAAGGTGATTTTGAGATTTGGAGAAACAGAATCATTGTTGAAGACGGTCAGGTGGAAGACGAAACCAAGCAAGTGGCATATTCGGAAGCCGTGAAAATCGAACCCGACTTTGAGGTGGGCGAAGAACTCTCCGAAGAAATCAAGTTAAAAGATTTCGGTCGAAGAGACATTCTCGCAATCAGACAAAATTTGGTCGGTAAGGTGCAAGAATATGAGCGTGCAAGCATATTTGCCAAGTACAAAGAAAAAGTTGGAGAGATAGTAATCTGCGAAGTATATCAGGCATGGAAGAAAGAAGTGTTGTTGATGGACGAAGACGGGGTGGAGGTTGTTCTTCCAAAGAGCGAGCAAATCCCGGGAGACTTTTTCCGCAAAGGTGATACAGTTAAAGCAGTGGTCTTCAAGGTCGAGATGAAAAACGGAATACCAAACATCATTTTGTCGAGAGTGTCGCCAATCTTTTTGGAAAAGTTGTTTGAACAAGAAGTTCCGGAGATTTACGACGGCTTGATTACAATTCGCAATACCGTTCGTCAGCCGGGAGAAAGGGCAAAGGTTGCAGTCGAATCGTACGATGACAGAATTGATCCGGTAGGTTCTTGTGTGGGAGTGAAAGGAAGCAGAATACACAGCATAATCAGAGAGTTGAGAAACGAAAACATAGATGTCATCAACTACACTCCAAACATAGAACTCTATATCACAAGAGCATTGAGCCCTGCAAAAGTCATATCGGTCAGCGTAGATGAACAGCGAAAGAAAGCAGACGTTTTCATGCAATCTGACCAAGTTTCATTGATAGGAAAGGGAGGATACAACATTAAATTGGCAGGCAAATTGACAGGATACGAAATAGAGGTGTACAGAGACACCGACATGGATTATGAAGATGTCGATTTAGATGAGTTTAATGACGAAATAGACACTTGGATTATTGATACCCTTAAGGGCATTGGCTGCGACACAGCCAAGAGTGTGTTGAAATTGTCGAAAGAAGAGTTGGAAGACAGAACAGATCTCGAAAGCGAAACAATCGATCATGTATTGGAAATTTTGAGAGCTGAGTTTGAAGACTAAGCAAGTCCATTTTAGGATACTACATAGTAAATACGGATTTATCTGTAAGAGTAAGAAATTTTATAAACAACGATATGTCGGCAGAAAATAAAACGTTAAGATTAAACAAGGTAGCAAGGGAATTAAATGTCGGGATAAGCACAATAGTAGAATATCTCAACAAAAAAGGGAAGAAAGTAGAGGCTTCCCCCAATGCCAAAATTAGTAACGAACTTTATGAAATATTGTTGAAGGCTTTTCCTCATGATAGGGAGATTAAGGCGGTCAGCGACAACATTGTTAAGGTGCGTCCTGCTGATGCCGTTGTAATTCGGGCGGAAGATGTGCTTGCAAAGCAGAAAGAAAATGACGAAGACTATGTTGATGACAGAGAAGTGTTCATCAAGACCAACACAATAGACTTCAAGCCCGGACAATCGGAGAGGGAAACTGCCAAATCTAAGAAAAAAACGAAGGAGAAGACGATTTCGGAGAGCGAAGTTGAGCAAACAAAATCTCAAACTCCCGCAACAGATTCTCAAAGTGAAGAAGCAAAATTTGCCAATACCACAGCAACAGAACAGCAGAGCGCAGAGGCGCAGCCGACAGAGCCTCAGGCAGAACTTGTTTCTCACCCTGAAACCATAAATATAGAACTTGCGGAAGAGACTTCTGAGAACGTGAAAGACTCTAACGTTAAAATACTCGGCAAGATAGACTTAGACTCTATCAACACCAAGATTAAGCCCGACAGAAAGTCCAAAGCACAAAAGGAAAAAGAGAAAGCAGAGAAGAAAAAAGCTGCCGAAAAGAAACAGAAAGAGAAGAAACAAAATAACGAACCAAAGTCGCAGAATATTAAAGACAAAGGTGAAAAGAAAGCGGACAAGAGTGAACAATCACCAAAACAGGTTACAGTTGCTCAAACACAGCCGGAAAAAGAAGAAGATAGGTTTATCAAAACCAAATATGTGAAGTTGGAAGGACCAAAAATCACAGGAGAAAAAATAGACTTGTCTTCATTTGAAAAAAAGAAGAAACAACCGGTTGCGACTTCCTCGAAGGGTAAGGTTGAAAAAGAAGACAAAGACAGGAAAAAACGAAAGAGAATACCATCTTCACAAACTCCTTCGGACAAGAAGAACGCTTCGGTGAACGGCGTGGCAAATGCAAAAACAGAAAAGAACAAACACAAGAAACCGAAGAAAGAACAAATAAAGAAACCCGAAGTCAGCGAGGTAGAAATTGAGAAGCAAATCAAGGAAACTCTTGCAAGGCTTTCACCAATAGGCAAGAGCAAAACCTCAAAACACCGCAGGGATAAACGTCAAATGGTTTCTCAACATATTCAGGAGGAGAAACAGCATGAATTGGAGGAACAAAAGATACTGAAAGTAACCGAGTTCGTTACAGCAAATGAGTTGGCAACAATGATGAATGTTCCTGTAAATAAAATCATTGCTTCGTGCATGACCTTGGGAATGTTCGTTTCAATCAACCAACGCTTGGACGCAGAGGCAATACAGCTGATTGCGGACGAGTTCGGATTTACAATCAAGTTTGTGAGTGCAGACGTTGTCGAAGCGCTTTCAAACGAAGAAGAGGAGGATAGAGAAGAAGACCTTGTTCCACGCTCTCCTGTTGTTACCGTTATGGGACATGTCGATCACGGAAAGACATCTCTTTTGGACTACATCCGAAATACGAACGTCATTGCCGGCGAAGCAGGAGGTATCACTCAGCATATCGGAGCATACGAAGTGGTGTTGCCCGAGAGTGGAAAGAAGATTACCTTCCTTGATACACCGGGACACGAAGCCTTTACGGCAATGCGTGCCAGAGGAGCCAAGATGACAGACTTGGCAATTATCGTCATAGCCTGCGATGACAAGATAATGCCACAGACAATAGAGGCAATCAACCACGCACAAGCAGCAGGCGTACCTATAATCTTTGCACTCAACAAAATCGACAAGCCGGGAGCAGACCCCGATAGGATAAAAACCGAGTTGGCAAACATGAACCTGCTTGTAGAGGAATGGGGAGGAAAGATACAATCGCAAGAAATATCTGCCAAGAAAGGAACAAACGTAGATTTGTTGTTGGAGAAAGTACTCTTGGAAGCCGAAATGTTGGAACTCAAAGGCAATCCTAACAAGAGAGCAAAAGGAACCGTTATCGAGTCTTCTCTTGACAAGGGAAGGGGATATGTTGCCAAGATATTGGTTCAAGACGGCACGATAAGACAAGGAGATGTTGTTTTGGCAGGTTCTACATACGGAAAAGTCAAAGCCATGTACAATGAGAGAAACAAAGCTCTCAAAGAAGCAGGACCTTCGACACCGGTGTTGCTTTTGGGACTTAACGGCGCTCCTCAGGCAGGTGATATGTTCAATGTGATGATTAACGAAAAAGAAGCCAAAGATTTGGCAAACAAGAGAGCTCAGTTGCAAAGAGAACAAGGCTTGAGGACACAAAAGCACATCACATTGGACGAGATAGGACGACGAATAGCAATAGGCGACTTCAAGCAATTGGATTTGATAGTCAAGGCAGACGTCGATGGTTCGGTCGAAGCACTTTCAGACTCTTTGTTGAAGCTCTCCACTCCCGAAGTACAGGTCAATGTTATTCACAAGTCGGTGGGACAAATCACCGAAAGCGATGTATTGCTCGCCACAGCCAGCAATGCAATCATCATAGGATTTCAGGTAAGACCTTCGGTGGGAGCAAGGAAACTTGCCGAACAAGAACAAATAGACATAAGATTGTACTCGATTATCTACACTGCTATAAACGAATTGAAAGACGCAATCGAAGGAATGCTCTCTCCGGAAATACAAGAGAAGATAGTGGCAAATCTCGAAGTGAAAGAAACATTCAAAATTTCAAAAGTCGGAACGATTGCAGGCTGTTTGTGTTTGGACGGAAAGATAACTCGCAGCACCAATGTCCGCATAATCAGAGACGGAATAGTGGTTTATACCGGAAAATTGGCATCACTCAAGAGGTTCAAAGACGATGTGAAGGAGGTGGTGATGGGACAAGATTGTGGTCTTAACATAGAAAACTTCAACGATATCAAGGTTGGCGACATCATTGAGGGATATGAAGAAGTAGAAATTAAGCGAACGTTGAAATAAAACAGAAGTTTTTGCGTTAAGAGTTTGCGAACTTTTTGGCAGGAAGAGCCTTTTATTTGGATTGCCCTCATAGTTCAAGGGATAGAACGAAAGTTTCCTAAACTTTAAATGTAGGTTCGAGTCCTACTGGGGGTACCAAAGAGATTTTGCAAGTAACTCAAAATGAGTGAAAAAGCAAAATCTTTTTTCTTTTATATCACAGTTTTGGCCACCTTTTGGCCACCTTTTCGAGAAAGGAAACGAAAAAGGGATGTCGTTTGACACCCCTTAAACAGTGTTTCATTTCCGCTTCAAAACAACCCATCCACAGCAGCACTTGCCACACTATCGGCATATTCATCTAAACTCAATTTGACGTATTTGTAGAACATCGTCTCGGTCTTATGACCACTCACACTCATCATTTGTTGGACGCTGAACTTCTTTGACAGATACATATTGGTGATACAGGACCGTCTTGCCGTATGGCTTGCCACAAGTACCCATCTTGGACGGATGGGAAAACCCTGTTCGTCATATTCGTACAATTCCACACCTTTCTTCCGAGCTTCAACTTCTGCACGGCGTTCCTTCAAGGTAAGCACAGTCCTTTCCTTCTTCCCGAGGCTTGGGACCGTTACAGACAACCTCTTGCATATTTCCTTGATGGTACGGTTCAGACACTGGTCAAGCACTTCGGGTACATTGTAGTCGTACTTCTTCAGCAGCGCCTCCAATCTTTCATCCAAAATGGGGATGACCACGGTTCCGGCAGTCTTCTCTTGTTTGATACGGATGACCTTTGTCCCATTATGAGTGAAACCGATGTTCTCCTTTTTTATCCGACTATAATCACTGTATCTCAATGCCGTAAAGCTCCCTATTAGGAAAACATCCCTAACCTGTTCTTCAAATCCGGAGAGCGGCATATCATACAAGGCAGACAACTCATCTTTCGTAAGGTATATTTCCTTTGCCTTATCCTCTTCTCTGATTTGAGGGCTTTTAAGATAGCTGCCAGCAAGGTGGTTGTTGTGCAAGCCTTGACGTTCCGCCACACCCACAATGGTCTTGAATAAAGAGATATGTTTGTCGAGGGTGTATTTCATATATCCGACGCTTTCCAGATATGAGATATACCTGTCAGCAAGCGCTTCGTTAATATCATCCCACTCGAAAGGTCTAATCTTATAAAAATCCAAGAAAACCCTTCTGAACTGCTTCCAGTTCTTAATGGATTCCTTGGCATATTTCTCTTTCTTTGCAGTCCTGACCTCACCACTCTCAATCTTCCGTATGTGCTCGACAACGAAGTCTTTGACGTTACGTTTCTTCCTGTCTTCGGCCTCTTTGCCCAGTTGTTCCGCCCGTTTCAACGCCTCTCGTTTGTCGGCAAGCACAATGTCTTCGATAGATTTGTCCAAATTCTCTTTTGTTAATCGATGGTGCCTTCTCATATCCGTGATTGCCTCTTCGATGAGAGCAACCTTCTTGTTGATACCTTTCTTGTTTATGTAGTTGCTCAACTTTCGTTCCGTTTGGGAAGCATCTTCCCATTCCTTGATATCAACATATATCAGTAGGCATATCCATCGCCCTTTCCCTTCTACTTTAAGTTTGGTGTAAAGAGGGGTTGTCCCCTCTTTACATTTTGTCCGAATCACAAGTTTCATCATCAAGCGACTTTTACCAAACCATCCTGCTCTGCATTCAACACATCCCTCATCGAGTATATTTTCCTTCTACCACCCAACGGGAGAGGTGCAATTACACCGTTCTGTTCCCAATTGGCGAGTGTAGATTTGGATATACACCATCTTTGGCACAATTCATCAGTGTTTAATCTCTTGTCTTCTAGATTTGCACACACCATCTTCTCGTCGATAACTTCCTCAACGACCTCTCTGACCCAATTCTTGAAAGTGTACTTCACACTCTCAACGACATCTGACAAACACCTGGTGTTCAGCAGTGTCAATTCATTATTCTTATCCACCATATTTATTTGAATTATACATATTTTAAACATTATCAAGTCGTTAACGAAAAATTTAACCCGGCATTGTGCCGGATTGCATTCATTCTTAGATATTTAACAGTTTTTTGCTTCGGTTTCAGACTAGTTGTCTCATACTTGGATTGCAATATCCTTATAATTCATCAATACAACATTCTTTGCTATAATCGACTTTTCTACACGTACATTGAACAGGCAATCTTCAATCGACCCATCACTCAATACTTCACCGTCACCACAGATACCAATCTCGTGAGAGTCCTTCGGATTCCCTTGAAGAATAGTTCCGTCTTCACGGATTTCGTAGTATGTGAAGACAACGGAATGTTTGTTTCTTTTCAGAATTTTCACTCCGAAACCGGTACCAATGTCAAAGTATGAGTAACCTTCCTCGAAACGATGAGTGACGTGTTTGGAACTTTCCTTCGGATTGTGGATATAGATGATATCACCATCCAAATCTACATCAAACTGTTCCATAATCTTTAAACGGAAAACCTTTAATTGTTCAAGGTCATTTGATGTCTTCGGACAATAGTCCGATACCTTCAACACTGCATCATAAAGGATTCTTTCGATTTTCTGATTACCAACGGATAAGAAGGATAATCCAAAACTGAAATCCGTGTCGTAGTATACCTTACTGTCCTCGAACTTGAGAGAGTGTGTTTCCAATGTTTCTAAACCATATACACCATGATCTTTGATGTCAGTGATTTTCATTGTTGTGTTTTCGTTGATTCTTACCACCTGTGGTTCATTTCTTTTACTCATACTATTTTGATTTTTAATATTAAACATTTTATACTAAGTATTTTAGCTATTATGATCAATCCTTATGATACCTTTTAACTATTTCTTCAATTTCAATGATACAATAATATGCACCTTCACCGTATTTGTCATAATCGACCAAGTCTTCCCAACCTTCATAATCAGGTTCATTGTTGGTCCTCTCACACATTATCTTCTTCAATTCTTTTTGTCTATCAGTGTTATTGATATAATAAGCACAGGCATCGGCCAATTTTGTCAAATCCTCGTCGGATACATTGTTGATAATGTCGCCCATATCATTATAGATAATCTTATAGATGAAACTGTCGTCGTTTTCACCCGCTATACTGAATACGGCTTCTGTAACCAAATGTCTAAATGCCTTATCATAGTTGGCATCTTCAGCATGTTGTCCATTCTTTTCTAAAAGTTTGTCTGCATTTGTTTCTTGTTTTCTATCCATGTTATATATATTATAAGTTTGACAAATTATTGGGGATTCCCAACTTGAACCTTCACAAGAAAAAATAACAAAAAAAGTGCGATTGAATAAAAAAATGATTCTTTTTCAAAAAAAGAAGATATTACAAGAGTAGAAGTGGCACGGGCAATGGCACCCGGCATCACCGAAGGGTGGCACGGCCCAAAGGGAATGAATGTTTAGAGTTTGTTACGACTCAGAGATACCACTAATCGTGAAGAAGAGGTGGTTTAAGAAGTGATTCCCGTTAAAGCAGTGATGGTTCTTGGTAAGGAGGATGGTAGTTATACTACTTTTAATAAGGTTATAGAAAGGGTGTTTTAAGGGTTTTGTTTTAGGGATGGAGGTATTAGAGTTACTTTCATTAGGGAGGTGGTTGAGGGTAACGCTCTTTCTATAATAAGAAATGAAGAGAACATAATACCTCATCCTTGTTACAGTCTCCATCCCGAACACACTCCCTACGAAGCGTAGCGAAGCGAGCGTGTAGGGAGTGTCGTTGGCGACAGCTAACACTACATTCAGTAAGTTTATAGTCCCTCTTGGTTTCTTGATAAACCATAGGATACTCTCATCTTTAATCTCTACTATCACTGTCTCTCTTCTATTTCTATTCTAATAATATGTGAATAATAATATTCACAATAATAATATGTAAATATTATTCTTTAGGTAGAATGACATAGGCAGTATGTTTGAATGACACATACAACATAAAAGAAAGTATGCTTGAATGACACACCTTTCTATGTCTTTCAAGCATACTCTACCTATGTCTTTCTACTATACTTCAATTCCCTACTATAATCCGAAGTAGGACCTGCATAGTTGTTCCATTTGGGCTCTGTTTCTTCTGAATCGGGCAATTGTTGAATCGCTCACACCACAGATAACAGCGTTTTCGGATTTCGACTTCGATTCATTATACTTCTCTCTTATCTCCAAGTACGAGGCGAAACGTTTCCCTTTGTTCCTCATTATACTCTTTGTCGATTCGTCAACGGTCTTCAACCGTTCTGGGTCGATGCAGAATTTTCTGTCATCTTTCAGTCTTTCCAACGTGCATTCCGGACAATCCGAGACAAGTATCCTGTCGGCGATCTTGTTCAGTATTGATAAGTTTTCTGGTGTAGGGTCAAAGATACCGTCAGGCATCTTTACGGCAGTGGCAAGAAATGAGCACATATGATAGATGAGTTCCCTTTGGGTTTCTACCCCAATCAGACGTTGAAATCGGGCGAAATAGCATAACTCTTCTACAACATTCCTTTTGTGTCGGAAGTATAAGGATTTCGGCTTCCCAGCCTTCGTCCGATATTCCGTCGGGAATATGAGCCACGACCCATCAATATTGAAGGCGTAGTTGTTTTGGTATACCTTCGGACTTTCGTAGATTGTCTCTTTGAATTTGATGTTGAACCATAGCATCTTCTTCGTCTCTGGGTCCATCTTTTCGTACATCAGTTCGTTTTTGAACGAGGACCATTGTCTTTTCCATTTATCATTCATAGTTAAAAAAATACCCTCAAGGATGGTTCTTCCACAACCACCCAAGTGAGCATCATAATTCATTTAATATAGTGGTGGAAGCACTCATCACTATATTTATGCAAGATGAGATCGTGTCTTTTGAGAGCTTCTCCCAATTATTTCACAGAATTCGGCTTCTGAAGACTATCTCCCCACCAACAATAGTTCTAACTCGCTATTGTTCAATAATCAACAAAAGTACAGGTTGCACTTTTACTTTAGGACACTTATATCAAAATGTTCATTTTGGACATCCACCTTTTTATGGGATACAAATTCTTCGACGTCCACCCACTCACGGTTCTGTTCCACCCATTCACGTATTTCCTGACCAATGTTCGGCTCACCGAGTATGTCACACCATATTCCAATACAGCCTTCGGCTTCCGTATCGTATTCTACGTTTACAAGAGAAACTTGATTATCGTTACAATTTGCATTGATAAATTTCAAGATGTCGATATTGTAAAGAAAACATTCTGTCCCATTCTTTACCCAAAGACCATCATCCATAGTACCACCAGATTCTACCCATTTCCCAGTGGAAGCAAGCTGTATCAGTCGGGTCTTCTCCCAATCGGTCAGGTTTTCGGATTCCCTGTATTTCCCGAAAGCCAAAAGTAGACCCTGAATATCGTAATCCTGGTTGGTTTGTATGGGATGACGAAATATCACTGTTGGTATTACGACCTTTTTAATCAAATCTTTCATAATCAGTAATTTCTTATATGATATTTATGACTTTTCTATGTTTTCCCTTTTCTTTCCTTTATTTTATATTATTACAAATGAGCCATCTTTTCTATGAGAACACAGAAGGTTGAATTGCCATAAATATCTTATAAGAAAACAGATATTATGGGAAAGTTAATCAAATTGAAGGATTTTGACAGCTTCATCCTCGAAGAAGCTTGCACACAGAGAACATCGGCAATCTCTACGGCCGTGAGTCAAATAAAGGC
>SFPR01000077.1 GCA_004551865.1 Bacteroidales bacterium | reverse complement strand
GCTGATTGTTGCAGTGATTGCTGTTCCTTCAGCTGCCACTGTTGTCCAATCGGCTGCCGTAGTTGCCTTGTACATGAAGCCTTGAGCCGAAATAGCCTCGCTACCTGCTGCAATCGTTCCGTTCAATGTTGCTGCTTCGTGAGTTACTTCGGTAGCATCAAGAGTTACAACGGTTGGTTGAGTTGCAGGTGCTGCAAGAGTGGTGAAGTTTACGACTGCTCCCTCAACTGTTCCGCTTGCGGTTGTTGCGAATGCTTTGTATTCGTAAGCTGTCTCTGCTGTCAAACCGTTGATTGTTGCACTCATCGTTTCACCTGTTGCTGCAACTGTTGTCCAATCGGCAGCTGCGGTTGCCTTGTACATGAAACCTTGAGCTGTGATTGCCTCAGAGCCTGCGGTGATTGTAGCATTCAAAGTTGCAGAGTTGTGAGTAACTTCTGTAGCAGGAAGTGTTGTTGCGGTAGGTGCTACAACTTCGCCTTGTTCTGCAAGAGTTGTGAAAGTAGTACTTACCCAAGCAGAGTTGTTACTTTCACAAACTGCCCTCACTTCTGCTGTATAGCTTGTGTTTGCAGTCAAATTGGTGAACGACTTACTTGTTGTGGTAAGGGTTTCAGCATTACCTCCGTTCAAACGCACTTCGTAGCTTGTTGCAGTGCCGCTCCAAGTAAAGTCTGCCGAAGTTTGTGTGATGTTGTTTACTGCCAAAGCGGTAGGAGCATCGCATGGATCAGGTTGTTCGCCGCCTCCGATAACCGAAAGGGTAACATCGTCAATGTGAATATTCGCACCATAGGCGGAAATCGCCTTGAAAATCAAGTAATGTGTACCATTCAATCCGGCAGGCAGGTTGATAACTTGCTCTTCCCAAGCATCTGTTCCTGCCAAAGCAACGGTTGCCAAAAGTGTTGCACCTGTTTCTGATGCCACATTGTTCACATATACCAATATTCTGTCGTTGTTGCTTGGATAGAGGTTGGATTTGTACATCCAGAACGAGAGTTGCATATCTTGAGAGAAGCTGTAAGCAGGTGAAATCATTGTCGAGCTTTCTCCATTAGGGATACTGCCGCTGCCATACACCGCCATATTGCTTCCGCTGTGAGGAGTGCAAGTAGGAGTTACCCCATACGCTGTTGTAGTCCAAGGAGATGCATAGGGGTAAGTTGTAGAAACTATCCAGCAATCCAAGCCATTCTCAAATCCTTCTGTGTAAGGGTAGTCGCTTATCGGAGCATCGAAACATGAAGTACGGAATGTTACTTCGTCAGAATAAGCAGACTCGTCACTGCCACAAACTCCTTGAACTACCAAAACATATTCTGTTGCAGAGTTAAGCCCTGTCAAAACAAAAGGTGAAGAAGTTGCTGTTTCCATACTTATTTCTGTTCCGTTCAAAGGACGATAGAAGATGTTGTAACTCTCCGATGTGCCTTCCCAACTTACCTCTACGGTTGAGGAAGTCTCTTCTCCTATTGTTACGTTTTGAGGAGCAAAACAAGCAGTTGAAGCCAAAGAAACATTATCTATTGCAGCAGGAGAGGTCAATTCTGCTTCGATGTTGTTGTATCCCCAAGTTGCAAACACAACACGCTTGTCGCCGCTGTAACCTGTAAGATCGATTGTCTCGTGTGTCCAATCTGTTTGTCCGTATAGAGCGACAACACGATTGGAAAGTGCAGGCAAAGTGGTTGTGTTCAAAGGTTCGGGATCTGTAATGTAAACTGCCAATCCTGTATATAGGCTTCCATTGTAAGCATATCCCAACATCTTCCAGTCAAATGAAAGTGTGAATTGCTCTGAAGGGTCTTCACCAAAGTCAAAGTCTTTCCACATATATGAGATTGCTCTTGTGCCTTGGTTGGTTGCAGCGTATGTTGTGCCGGCATTGTATGACAAGTAAGCAGATGTTCCGTTTTCTTCATCGCCTGCAAAAGTTGCTGTTCCGATTACCCAAGAGTTGGTGTTGTCTGCCCTTGTGTTGATTGTCCAAGTGCTGTTGCTTTCTGCATCTTCAAAATCGGTGGTGAAAGGAATTGATTCGGGTGTTTGCAAAGTTGTAAACACCACAGCATCTGACCAAGCCGAAGGAGCAGAAGCACATTGGCTTCTGATTGCAAAGGTATATGTTGTCAAAGAACCAAGGTTTTGCAACTGCAAAGGAAGGTCTGCTTCTGTTATTTGTACAGGTGTTCCGGTCGAAAGGTCTGCATTTGCTCCCTCAATCAAAACATATTCCCAAGATGTTGCCGAACCCATTTCGGTAAAGGCCACATCTGCCTTGGAAGAGCGAACATTGTTTACAGCCACATTGTAAGGCACAACACAGTCTTCCCATTCGTCTATTGCTATATTGTCAATAAACAAATCGTTATCGCCGTTAGATACCGTACTTTCTGCATAGAAAGCAACTTTGATAGTGCCTGTGAATGGAACGTTTTCGCTGTTTGCAAGTCTGACAAAGCAAGTTGTCATAGAGTTTGTGAGGTCTGAGAAGTTGTGTTCGGTGTCTTCATCGCCGTCTGCAAAGATTGTGGCATTTGCCAAGTCCCATGTCAAACCATTGTCAGTAGATACCAAAACAGCAAATCTGTCATCGGGTGCTGCAGCAGGCAGATTTGTACTTCCAAATCTTGTCAAAGCAACGTCAAAAGCAAGACGATAAGTTGTAGCAGTTTCAGTTGCACTTCCCAAATCGATTGATGGAGAAATCAACCAATGCTTTGCATAACTTGCTCCATAGACATTGATTTTCATTCTGCCCGAAGCCTCTCCGTCTATTGCTCTACTGCTGTTGTAAATCCATGCAGAATTGCCTGAAGCATTCAAATCTGAGGTTTGAACTGTGCCGCTTGCAGGCAAAAGTCCGCTTCTTTGTTCCCAGCATGCAGGAGCTGCCAATGGGTCTGTGCTGAATGTTTCTGTCCAAGGAAGAGTTTCAGCTGCACAAGGTGTTGTTACGGTTGTGGAAACTGCTGCTGTTTGTACTCCGTCAGGACATTGAGCTGCAACAGATAGCGTATAGACACTTCCAAATTCCGCATTGCTTATATGATATGGGAAGTCGCTCAACGACAAGTCGGAAACGATTGTGTAGTTCTCCTGTTCGGCAGTCTTATACTGCAAGGTGTAAGACACTCCTGTTTCTTCCAAGTTGTCGTCATCAATATAAACGATAAGTTCAAGAGGATTTGCCGAATCTTCTGTTTCGTTTGCAACTGCCGAAACGGAGTTTACTGCCGAGCAAGACAAAGCTACAACAGATATATTGTCGATAACACCTGCAGGAGAGACACCTGAACTGCCGTCATTGTACCATTTGAATACTAATTGATACGTTCCGTTAGCATAAGAAGCAGGTAATGTTGTGGTGAATGTTGTCCATTGTGATACGTTTGCAAGACGTGGTGTAATGGCATTTGACTCTGCAACAGTTCCTCCAAAAGGTACAAGGTGTACAATCAAATAGTCGTAAATTGAATAAGAGTATGCCTCACCCATAGCCTTGTAATCAAACGACAAAGTGTAAGAAGCGTATTGTCCGAAAGCCATAAACGGACTTGAAGCGTACGAAGTGGCTGAGATACCTGTGTTATAAGAAGCTGTTGCTCCGTTATCGTTACTTACATACAAAGCTCCGCCTGTTGTAGTGTTGCCTTGCTCATCTGTTGTGTTGTTTTGTGCTGTTCCCACAAGCCAAGGGTTGTCTGTACTTCCCGAGAAAGTAAATCCATGCTCAGAAAGGTTGTCGAAATTCTGACTATACGGAAGATCAACTATCGCTTCGGGCAAGGTAACTATGACAGGAGTGCAATAAGTTCCGCCTTCGCAAGATTGCTTTGCAGTAAAGATATATGTAGTTCCCGGAGTGAGAGAAGAAATCTCTATCGGCATTTGCTCATCTTGCGTTGCAAGGTATGTTGTTGCTGCTTCGGGGTCAAAAATTGTTCCTTCCACATCAACAGCATAAGCAATCGTAACTCCCTCAGGGGTTATGTTTGCAGGGTCATAGCTTACTGCAACAGCATTGTCCGATGTTGCCACAACATTGAAGCCGTAAACAGGAGGGCAAGAAGGGATTTCGCTCAAAGCAATGTCGTCCAATCTGAATGATTGGGTTGCTTGTCTTACCACTATCGCAACTCGGGTTGGTCCTGTAAAGGCAGAAAGGGTTGCAACTTTCTCTTGGTAGTCGTTACCAAAGGTATTGTGATTTATGCTTCTCACAAGTACAAAACGAGAAGTGTCCATTGCAGAAGTAATGTCCTCATCTGCCACGTTGCAAGCATAAACATCAATTACCGGATTAGGATAACTCGATTGATACCAGTCTGCACGGATTTGATAAGACAGCTGTTCATTACCTGTCAAATCAAACACAGGGCTTATCAACCAATCACTAAAATTTTCAGTTGAAGAAGATGAATAAATTCCGCTGTAAGACGCACAGATATTTCCCGAATGTGCGTCCATTGAAGACTCGCTAAAATAGTATGAAGAAGCACCTCCGTTGATGTTAAACCAGCAAACAGGTGTATTTCTGTTGGAAACGCCGTCGTTCGTATTGACAAAGCCTCCCTCAAAGCTCTCGCTGTAAGGAGCAGATGCCACCCCACAAACAGAATATGACAAAACCTCATCAGAAGTTATCGAATAATCTGTACCATTACAAATAGGGGTTGCTCTAAATAGATAAGGTGTTCCATAGCTTAGGTTGTTTATCGAAATAGGGCTTGCTCCCACAACTTCAATCCAAGCGTCCTGTTCCTGCATTTTGTACTCCAAAGCATAGGTTACGTTCTCATTGTCGCTTTCTATGCTCACAACGCAAGAAGCGTGTGTTTGTTCATCAGTCCATTCAACATCGATTGAGCTTGCAGGAGCGCAAGTCAATTCAAACAAATGAACATTGTCTATCACGGCAGCAGGATTTAATCCCGCAGAACCATCGTTGTGCCAAGCAAAAACAAGTTTATATACCCCCGAAACAGTATCGTCAATCACAATTCCTTCGGATTGCCATGTGTCTTCGTCTCTCAAGCTGCCTGTAAGGTTACCTTCATAAGGCAAATCTTCGGAAGACAATTCCACATCGGCTCTCAACAAATATACTCTCAAATAATCGTACCAACTATCGCCCTTTGCTTTCCAATCAAACTGCAATCCGTATGAAGTATTCGCTTGCAAATTGACATAGAAGTAAGCATAAGCATTGGTTGTCGAACTATAATCGCAACCTGCCGTCGTTCCATTGTCAGAAGATATGTAAAGGCTTCCTCCTTGTGTGAGGTTATCGTTTTCGTCTCTTGTGTTGTTTTCGGCAGTTCCCACATACCAAGCATTGCTTGTACCTTGCAAGAATGTAAAGTCGGAAGCTGCACCCTCTTGGTCAAAGTTTTGATAGAAAGGTATGAGACGCAAGTCGCTCTGATCGTAAGATGTCATAAATCTTCCCTCGATTTCTGTACTATTACTTTCGCTGCACACGGTATAGACTTTGTATTCGTAGTTTGTCAAGGAGTTCAAGTCTGTCAATGTGTAGAAAGTGTCGGTAATGTTGCTGCTTGCGTTTGTCCATTGCTCACTTGCTTGCAATCTGTAATCCAAGGCAAATGTGGTAGCTGAAGCATCGGTTGTTGTCCACGAGATTGTAGCCTGATGTGCTTCGATGTTGCTTGCAGAAACCTG
>SFPR01000076.1 GCA_004551865.1 Bacteroidales bacterium | reverse complement strand
CCGAACTTATCAGAAAGAGAAGAAGCAGGATTTTAATTGAATCGTAAACGAAGAAGTTTACTGCCGCTCCAACATGAGAGTTTTGCTCCAATCCAATAAGCCCATAGACCAACCAATCGGCAAATTGCTGTATCATAATCCGAGGATTTTCTTTATTTCCGATTCAGACGGAAGACTTCCTTTTATTTTTACCTCATTATTGACAACGATTGCAGGAGTGGACATGACATTATACTCCATTATCTTCATGATGTCGTCAATGTATTCCACTTTTGCGTCCAATCCGTTGTCTTTTACCACCTTATTGACCAATTCGAGTGCCTTTTTGCAGCGGCTGCACCCCGAGCCTAAAACTTTGATTTCCATTTTTCTGATTTTTTATAAGTAAACAATATAACATTCATACAATCCGATGAGAACAAAGAGCGAACCGACAATCACACTCGTCCAATGCTCAATCGTTTTCATCTTTCCGTAAAAATTTCCCAAGCTGTTGATGCTGAAAGCAAGCAACCATGCCACAATCAACACAGGTAATGCGGTTGCGATTGCAAAAACCACAGCAAGAAGACTTCCTGCCGATGTGGCAGTTGCCATTGGTATGAGCATTCCGAAGTAAAACATTCCGCTGGTAGGGCAAAATGCCATTGCAAACAGCACTCCCAAAAGTAAAGCTCCCCATGCTCCACGATTTTTCAAGCCTTCGGCATTGCCCTTAAAACCAAAAGAAGGCATATTGAGCTTGTTGCCAAAAAGCATCAGAAGACCCATTATTGCTAATGCAGGTCCGAGGAGCTTCTCTCCCCAAGTGCTGACGAATTTTTGAAGTCCGAACATTGACATTCCGCTTTTGAGTATGCTCACAAGCACAACTGCAAGAATGGTATAAGCGAGCATTCTTCCCAAGCAGTAAAGAAGTCCGTTTTTAAGTATGTTTCGGCTCTTTTTTGTGTCTTTGCAAATATAACCTATTGCTGCAATATTGGTTGCCAAAGGGCATGGAGAGATTGCAGTAAGCAATCCGAGAAGAAAAGCAGTCAAAATAGGAGTTGTTTCGCTGTTTATGAGAGATTGTAACCACTCCATTTTTACTTCAAGGCTTCGTTAATTGTCTTTTCCACCTCTGCTTTGAATTCTTCGGGAGAGCTTTTTGAAGTCTCAAAGGCAAAGTCTGTGAGATTTTCTGCTTGTTCTTCCGTTCCTTTGTGCTTTATCACAAAGAGAGAAGACCATGTTACTTGGTATTTTTCTGCCAAAGATTCGTTCTCGGGCTTGGAAAAATCTACCACATTCAGTACAATGGTGCTGTCTTTAAGTTGCTCGGCAAACTTGCTTTCAAGCAACTCTTTGGTGTTTTCTTCAATCGAACGACAGGTTACACACCTTTGCTTTCCGTGAAAGTAAATCACTTCCACATAATCCTTTGCAGGCTTTGCTTCTTCTTTTTGCGGCTCTTCTTTCTTGCCCGAGCAAGCTGCCAACACGAGTGTCGCCAATACTAAAATCAAATTTTTTGTCATTGTTTTATAATTTAAAGTTTGTAGTTCGCAAAATGACAAACATAAAGTGCAAAAAAAGAGACTGTATGCCCCTATTGGCAACAGCCTTTTTCAGATAATCTTTGTTCAAAAAAGCTCTTGAAGAGTTCTTTTGCAAGTTCCCAATTTTCTTGATTGATACAATACTTCACCTTTGGAGCTTCTATCGTGCCTTGAATCAAGCCTGCGTCTTTCAGTTCGGCAAGGTGTTGAGACACTGTGGCTTTGGCAATAGGTAGTTCTTCATGTATCTGACCGAAATAGCAGTGTTCTTGTTTCAAAAGGAATTGCATGATTGCTATTCGGGTGGGGTGTCCCAAGGCTTTGGCAAATCGAGCCAATTTTTCTGACTTTTCAGGGTTTATAATGTCCGAGTTCATGATTTATTTGCTTGTTTGTTGTTTGCAAAAGTACGAACAATTCTTTAACCTGCAAAAAAAGAGAGATTTTCTTGAAAAAAATCTCTCTCGGTATCAAATTGGTCTTACTACGAAGACCTTTTGTTTACTTGGTTGTAGGGAGTATTTGACGTGCCGCAGTCTTTGGATTGTTGATTGTGTCGCATCCGTTTACGCAACCGCCCGGACATGACATCACTTCGATGAAGTTGCCCGGACATTGTCCTGCTTTGGCATATTGTTTCAACTGTCTGATGACTTGTTTATTCAATCCGTCGATTACAACTTCCCTTATTACATCGGGGTCAGGTGCAGTTTGTTTTACCGATTGGGTTACTCCGCTTATCATTGCAAAGCCTCTGCCGTGTCCTGCGATGTTTGGATCTAATACGGTAGGCTCTAAGCTCTCCAAATCGGTCTCTGTTGCCTTGAAAAGTGCGTCCAATTCTTCGTAACTGATTACATAATCGACTACATCTTTGTACAAGTAGCTCTCACTTCTCTTTCCGACACATGGTGCAACCATGACGGTAACAGCTTCGGGGTCTTGCCTTTTGACATATTTTGCTGTATAGACCATAGGAGAGTAAGTTGTCGAAACGTATGGCTCTATTTCGGGAATATGTTTGCGAACAAGGTTCATCCAGCTCGGACAACAAGAGGTTGTCATGAAGGCTTGTCCCTCTTCTGCCACCCTTTCGATAAATTCTTCTCTTTCGTTCTCTGTTGTTTCGTTCGCTCCCAATGCCACTTCGACCACATCGGCAAATCCCAACTTCTTGATGCCGGTCAAAACTTTGCCATAGTCTGCCTTAAACTGACCTCCCAAAGATGGGGCGACCATTGCCACAACTCTTTTCCCTGCTTTCATCTCTCGGAAGATGTCTATTAGGAATGTCTTTTCAAAGATTGCTCCAAAAGGACAAGCAACCATACATTTTCCACAATAGATACATTTTTCGGGATCGATATGTTCTACTCCATGTTCGTCCTTTGAGATTGCTCCAACGGGACAACTCTCTTCGCAAGGTACAGGTTGATAGATTATTGCATGGAAAGGACAAGCCTCCATACACATTCCGCAACTTACACACTTGTCGGGGTCTATGTGAGCCTGCTTCTCTCCTACTGCAATGGCTCCTTTTTTGCAGGCGTATGTGCAAGGACGTGCAACACAAGCCCTACACAAGTTGGTAACTATGTACTTGTTCTTGACACATGACGAACAAGCCTCATCTACAACGGTCATCATAACAGGAGTTTTGTCCTTCCGCTCCATTGCAAGGCGTGCATAGTGGGACAAAGGGTCCAATTCGTCCGTTTCATCATACACATTGAAACCAAGCAATGCCATGACCTTGTATTTAAGTACTGCCCTCTCTTTGTGGACACAGCATCTTATGTTGGTACCATGGTTCTTTGGTCTCATTTCTATCGGTAATCGATCTATTCTTTCGACTAACTCGTCTTTTACAATAAGATGAGCTAATCTCGCAAGGATTTCTCTGCGAATTTCTACTGCGTTATTGATTGCCATTTATTTTGTGTTTTGTTTCTTATTTTTTACTTTCTTTCCATTCCAAGCTGCTTGTAAATCTCGTCCAACAGCTTGTCTTCAGTGCATTCTTCAAGCATCACATCTCCGACTTTTGCATACGGTGGCTTCGCACTTCCTTCATTTTCATGACATCCCAAACATGCCGAGCCTATTATCTCAACTTTGTTTACTAAATCTTCAGGAAGATTTTTCTTTAACTTTGCCAATTCTTGTCCTCCGGTAATGTAGCAATACGTTCCTACACAAATTCTTACGTTTAGCATACTATTATTCCTTATGTTATTGTTTATTTTTTGTTGTTTGTTACTCTTAATTATATGAATTTCAGTCTTACTTCTTTCATGAACTTCTCTTCGAGCAGCGAAGCTATGTTTTTGACCACGTTTCTTCTGATTTCCAACTCTACCGGTAGCGATGGATCTTGGTGAGCCACGTTGATTTTTGTGCCGACAAGAAGATCTATTATGTCGGCATCCAATATCATGCGGAGCATCTCCCATGCCGGTCCTTCGCCTATTGCATTGTCTGCAGGAGTTCCCTTTCTAAGTAATTCCAACAGAGCTCCCAAGGTAATAATTCCTTCGGTCATAAGGTCTATTCCCTCCATGTGTGAAGACGGAGGCAGACCTGCAGCTATGTCATCGATATTGACGGTTATCTCTCTGCCGAGTTCCCTCGACAAAATTTGCGAAGTGGTTCCGCCACACACTATCTTCTTGCCATTATACATACTAACTAATTCGGCAAGATACTTGTCTTTACTTTCCGAAAACGGCGGTCCGGTGCATATCAAAAGTTGTCTCGGTTCTCTTACATAAAGTACCACGCAAGAGGTGTCGTCTTTGGGTTTGAGAATATCGTTAAGCTCTGCCTGTTTTACTATTCTCATCGAAAGCTCTCTTGCTGATATGTCAGGATTTTTCTCTATCAGTTCTTCGATAAAGTCATTTATTCCTTCTTCCCAGCCAAACGGCATATCCTTATTACCTATTCCCGATTGGCTTACCCCGTCCGAAAAGCATATAAGTCTGTCTTCTTTCTTTAAGGTGAGGTCGGACATCTTTATGACACGCTCGTCTTGCCCCGGAGAGGCGTTTTCTCGTTTTACAACTATCGTGTCTTTCTCTATGGAGCAGACTTTTCTATCTCTTATCAACAAAAGAGGCGGATTGTCGAACTCTACAATCTTTGCCTCGCCATCTGCGTCCACGTCTATGATAGTAAACGTTGAGTAACTGATGTTTCGCACGCTATCGACGGGAAGTGTGTCCATTATTGCTTTGACCGTGCGAAGTATAGGCTCGTGTCTCACTCTGAAATTCATCGCCATGGAAGCCGTCATGGTCGAAAGAACATTAGCTTTCACACCACTGCCCAAGCCGTCTGACAAAACAGCAATGTTTCTGTTCTCTCCAATGCACTTTCTCAGCAGAACACAATCGCCACAAACTATGTTGTTGAACTTATTGTTCTGATAACTGCCTACTTCTATGAAGAATTTTTCCTTATCCAACATAATTGTGAGCTTTATAGTTCAAATGTGAGTGGTTCGTTGTCTTTTTGTCCCGAATCTTTGTGAGATTCTACGATTGAATTGAGCATTGCCTCCGTGTATGAGGCGTTTTCTCCAAGCAAAAAGGCAATTTGTTGAACGACCTTCATGTTTTCCATTATCACATCTTGAGTTCGTTTAAGTACCAAGTCCTTACGAACTTCGGGAGCGTGAAGATTTTGAAGTATTCCGCACACCAATGAATGGTCATTTACCGAAAAGACAGACAGACCATAGTAATTGTCTCCGTCTCTTATGTCTTGCTCAATCACATCTACCCCTGTACTCAAAACAGACGAGAAGAAACGATGGAAAGGAACTAATTTCGTAATATCGGCTCCATATAATCCCGGATTGGCATCAAATATCATCTTTACTTCATCACCCAATATATCTGCAAACTTCTCGTTTGCATCAACTATCTTCAAGTCTTCGTTCACTATGACGATACCTTGAGGCAGCTTCTTCAACAATATGTTGGTTTTGTCTTGGGCTATTCTTCTCATAAAGGAGACACACATATCGTTTTCTGCCCTTCCGTCAATCAAAGCCTTTGCAAACGAACGACAACTATCGTATCCGCAACCGCCACAATTCAATTCGTCTGCTTCATTCTTCTTGTTCACTCTCAAAAGTGCTTGTTGAATATCTTGTTGTGTGTATTCCTTGGCGTA
>SFPR01000075.1 GCA_004551865.1 Bacteroidales bacterium | reverse complement strand
AGTGCAATCGTGATACCCTTTGCAAGACCTTTTGCCGTAACTTTTACCGTTTGAGTTAGGATTACTACCAACAAAAACGATACGGCTTTGGCAATGACGGTTGTTATAGTGTAGGCTATTGCTTCTTCTATGAGTTCTTCTATTATTTCGTAAGTTAGGAGTAGTCCAAATCCCTTACAAAATGTTTTTAGCCAAGAACTAAAACTCCCCTTATTGTGTATCTTACAAAAGCGGTTGTTCCACGATTTCGTCGCCTGCAACTTCGGCAACCGCACATTGTTCGACAACTTGCTCATCGTGTGCCTCCGCTACTTCGGCAACGGGTTCTTCAACCACATCGACGATGCCCAATCTTGATTTCAACTCGTCACGATAGGCAATCACTCTTGAAACATAATCTGCATTTTCGTATTCGGCAACGGCTTGTTCCGCTTCTTCCAATGCGATACGTGCTTCATTGAGTTTTGCGACTGCTTCGTCTTTGCCGTTAAGGAATTTGTCGCATTCGGCAAGGCTCTTGCGCATGAGTTCGTCATAGTTTGTAATTTTTACGCTTTCCATGCTTCTGTCTCCTATATTTTTATTATCTTTAACATTCCAACTTAACGGCTTGGACACTCCGTTTTAACTGTCGCCGTTAAGGTCGCGATTTACCTACTGTTAGATGATTTTCAAGCCACCAAGTGTTCCGAGAACGACTGCGCTTGCGACAACGAGTGCGAATATAATCCATACCGTGACCTTAATTCTCGGTCGTGTGCGTTCGTCCGCTTTCTCGTAGCGACAAATGATACCGTCAATCCCGTCTATCAGCATTCTAACAAATCCGCAAGGCACTTTGATTGCCAACACGAATACAAGATAGAACGGCGTCAAAATCGAAACAACAATTTTTTGCAACCACTTCGGCAAGTGCGAGTTGATGTTGAAGGTGTCGAATAAGACCTTGTATGTGTCCCACTCTGCCTTTTGGATTTCGGTTTCGGCTTCGATTGACTGTTTCTTCGCTTGCTTGACTTTCGTGTACTGCTTGTCAATAAGTTCGCTTTGTTTTGCGGTTGCGAGTGCGTCAACAGTATCTTTATCTTCTACAGCCTTTACCGTTGCCATTACACTGACAACATCTTCGGCTTGCTCTTCATAGGTTTGGTTCGTATTCAGTTTGAATTTGACATCTTTCAATGAAACATCAGCAATCGGCTTATCTGTGGTATCTGCCACTTGTATAGTCTTTTCCTTCGCTTTCGCTTCCGCTTCCGCCTGCTCACGTTCCATTTTATCGAAATCAATCATCTCAATTGCCATACTTCTACCTATCAATTCGCATATTATACCCATTATTGGGAAATGTCAATGCTTTATGCCAATTTTGTTAGAATTTTTTTATTCGATGCCCAATTCGGCTTTGGCTTCGGCTTTGCACTGCTCGCAGTAAGCGTTATATTCGGCAAACTCATCGGGCTTTGTGTCACGCTGACGGAGTATTGAGAACTCTTGGCTAACCGTATATCTCGCACGAATTTTACTATCAACAAGTTCGTCATACGAGATTGTCGATTGTTCTACCTCTTTCGGTTCTTGCTTCGGCAACATTGCAAGCAGTTTTTGGTACAAGTCCTCTGCATAACTTCTCGGTAGTTCGTTGTCGTGGCACTTTTGAATAATGTCAAGTTGTTCTTCCGTGAAGTCAAGAGAGTTGTTGACAAGTGCAAAGTAGTTTGCGAAAATCCAATATGCGTGTTTCAAACAAGCATTGCTGTTAATCTTGTTAAATACTCTTGGTCGCAAAGCGTAATTCTTGCACTGGTCTACACATAATTTAATTATCTTGTCTTTGTAGTCGAACCAGTTGTAGTTCTTTATATCATCAGGCATTTCGCCCACTATTTTACCTTGTTGTTTTAAGAGTGCAAACCCGACATTGTAGAGTTGTTTGTGTGGCATTTCATTATCAGAACAGTTGAAAAACAATTTCTTGCGGAAGTCGTCAATTGTAGAACAGAATGTATCAACCCCGCTTGTTCTTATAACACTCTCACCAACTTCTTTTTGTATGCATGCAATATCCTCATCGCCGCAGTTGGAGCAAAACGTCTTTGAGCCAGTTGTAAAATAGAATAATGTATTATTGTCCATAAGTCATAACACCTTTTTTATTATAGTACCTACACCACCTTGAGCATAAGAAGAACCCATACTTGTAGAGATATACATATCTCTATTGGTATCTCTAAAGAAACCACTATTGTTTATTAATCCATCATTTGAAATAATGGTATAATAATAAGAATATGCATATCCATCATAAAATCTATCAATAGTAACACGAAGTGTAATATCCTGAGACGTAGGAGTACATGAAAAAATTTGGTCGTTTATTTGAAATTCAAAATCACCAGCAGATGTATTATATTCACAGTATATCATACCAGTAAACGAACCTTCTTCACCATTATTAAAAGGAAAGTATGCATCCCCTCCTATTAATGAACCAGTTAAATCAACAACAGAAGCAACACTATCTCCACTGCTACTTGGAAATGCCCATTGCGGCGTACCTGTACCAGTTGATGTAAGAACTTGCCCCGCAGTTCCAGATGAACCGTTTACTTGCAATGAACCGTTAATTAAATTTATACCATCAAATGTCTTACGACCAGCGAAAGTTTGAGGTAAATTTTGAGTCACAGCGACTTGAGTATACCACATGTCCCAAGAACTACCCGAACTTCCTGACTTACGGAAATATACAGTAGCATCGGAAATATAATCACCAACAGTACGATAAAGAGTCTGTACTATAGCTGAAGATTCCTCCACAACAAGTATAAACGCATTAGTACCCACCTGACTCGGTCTATTAGTGCAAGTGTTACCAGTCGCTGCCCTATACCAACCCACTTCTGTAATCGTATTCAAGTCCTCGTTCGTGAGTTCGGTGTAGCCGTGCTTGGCAATATCTCCCCAAATCGGTGCATTGCCCGCTCCCTGTGAAGTGAGGACTTGACCAGAAGTGCCTGCATTACCACCTATTAAAAGAGGAATGTTGTGCTCATGAGCATCCAAGTCTATTCCATTAATATTTACAGTAAAAAGCGTGTCACCACCCGCAACGTCGCCTTGAATAACCTTAAATCCTGTGCTACCATCATCTTTTGCACCGACAATTAACGTATTCAAAAACTTTTTTTCTGCTGTTATGTCTTGTGCCGTGTTTGTAGTCACATAGTTCGTAGGTATATCGCTTGTTGTAGGGTATATCGCTTGTTGTAGCTACCTTTGTTCCTTTCCACAATAAATTACCAGAACCTCCACCAATTGCAAGACCAGAAGCATAGTTAGTACCAAGCAAGCTTCCTACAACAAATGTCCCATCTACTTGGTCGGAAGCATAACCGATGTAAGGATTTTTGCTATTAACTGTTCCCCATTTTAAGTTCGCCCCATCAGAATTAGTAGAGGCGTCCATTTTAATAGTCTTACTCTTCTTTATAGTTCCGCCGTCAAGTGACAAAGCATTGACATCACTTGCTTTTGTAGGAACAGTTATATTAGCTGTTACATTCGTACTTTGGTTAGCAGTGAATGTAGCAACATCTGTGCCATTCTTTTGAATTGTAAGCTTGCCATTGTTAGCCGCTGCTGGTATCGTGGGCTTATTGCTCAAATCATCGTACGAACCAGAAGTCGCTACCGTTGATAAACCGTCAACCGAAGAAGCGGGGATTTTTATTTCCTCGCTCTCGGTCGCACTTATTTTTCGTTTTGGTTTATATGTTTTCGTTGCCATTGCGTTTTCCTCTCACGGAGATTATTATTGCAACTCCATAAACAAGCCACCAATCATCAAGTCATTGCTCGGCGTTTTTTGTCCACTTGTTCCCCACTCGATTGACTGACCGCCTGCCGTAACACGACCTTTTGCGTCCACTTTCACGGCACTGTATTGTTCTACGGTGACGCCTGTGGGTTTAACACCTGTCGGGCGCAAATACATTGATAAATCGTTACTGTTTTCATCGTAATCCCCATAAAAATCTTCACTGAAACCTACACTCGCAGGTATTTCCCCTGAATAAAGTAACATTGATGATGATGATGTTCCTGCTTGGGAAAACGCTCCAATGATTAAATCGTTTGCAACTTTATCCGCAGTTCCCGCACTCGTAGCCTTTTTCACCGTCGTGCCGTTGCTTTCAAATATGTCCGTGATTTTTTTACCGTTTATGTTTGTGGTAACATTAGTGGCGTTAGTTGCGTTAGTTGCCGTACCCGCACTTGTTGCACTACCAGCCGTGTCTGCGTGTTCAGCAGATTTGACTTTCGTTGTGCCGTTTTTGATGTTGGTAATCTCGGCAGCATTTGCATTTGCTTTCGAGAGCGCACTATCCGCAGTTCCCTTTATTTCATTGATAGCACCAACTACGGTCTTTGATGTCGTATTAAGACTATTATCGGTTTTAGTTTGATAAGCAGTAAGGTCAACTTTTTCCGTTTCGAGTTCTCGGAAAACATAATAGCCGACAGTCAGTCCGTTTGCGCTACCGAGTGCCGTTACAATCGCACTATCACTGGTATAAGTATATGTCGCACTTGAACTATTAACTGCCGAAACCCACATATCAGGCACATATTGCGTGACAATAAACACATTATCACCAACTTTGAGTGCGGTATTGTTCATAGCATTAACTGCCGTGACAAACGCTTGATAGTTATTGTAGGTCTTGCTTTGTGATTTTCCTGCAAGTCCATTTTGCAATTCGGTTTTAGTCGCATAGGTGCTTGTGATTACATTACCGCTTGCATCCTGCGTTGCTTTCGTTGCCGAGTTAGCGGTAGTTGCAGAAGTTGCCGTTGTCGCACTATCGGCACTCGTTGCGTGTTTAACGCTCTTGTTTGCGTCTGCCGTATTGTCAACATTGCCAAGCCCAACTGCCGCTTTTGACAGTTTTGCAATCTTATTCGTGACAATAGACGCACCGTTTACGTCTTGGACATCATCGACTTTGCCTGCGCTCGCAAGCCCTGTTTCGAGTGCTGCAATATCTTGGGCTACTTCCGCAAGTGCGCCCTCAACATTCGTAGATGTGAATTTATTACCCGCATCTGCAAGCGTTACTTGTTCTGCCGAAGTTTCAGGAAGAACTTGTATAGTATTACCAGCAGCATCAATAACTCGATTTATTTTTCGCTTCTCTGTTGCCATATATATAATCTCCTATTAGTTTTCTGTATATATGTAATCGTCTTTGTCAAGTTTGCTAAAATCGACTTCGCTCATATTCTTGGCTGTGACAATCTTTGTGGACATATCCTTGACTTGCTGTAAGGTCATTCTAAAACCGTTAGCACCATTGTTGATAAATATATCGGACGATTGCCTAAAACTCTTTGTAGGCTCGCTCACGGCTCTAAACGGTGACAAGACGATAGGGACAAGACCAAGTTCTTCCGCAGTCTTATCCCCTTGTAATGTTTCGCCATTGATTTGTGGCTTATTGATGAGTTTGTTGTAGTCGTGTTCTCTAAAAGTGCCAACTGCCAATTTGACATCAAGTTCACTATCTTGCAAAGTTGCACCAAGAGTGTCATCGTGCAATTCCGCAGTAAGGGTTTCATCCTCCTTGCCAACGACTACATTCTCGTCCTTTAAGCCACTTGCCGTAACCTTTTCATCTATTAAGTTTACAGTAAGCCTATCGTCCATTGTTTTATCACTCTATCTTGTTATCTTTCTCTTTTACGCATATCGTACCGTGATAAATGCCCGTGATAATATCGCCCGTAATAGTTTTTGCCGTGACATCGAAGTTGTGCGTACCCGTTGTAAATTGTGCCGTTTCTTCGCTTGTAAGGTCAATATACCAATTATCATCTACTTTCTTATCATAGTATTTATTTAGATTGAGTGTGCTACTTGAAAAATAAAAGCCCGCAACTCTTGAAGCACTATCCCCTAAAAAGTTCACACGGATATGCTTGTCATCACCTTGTACTATTTGCAAATCAGCCATATTATATCTCCATATACTTTATATTTTTATTGTACCACATAGGTGTGGTTTGTCAATAGGTTTAGTAAAATTCGGCAGTTGTAAGTTGCGTTATCTCTATTGACTTTACATAACTTGTAAGTGTTTCACCACCCTGTTGTATTTGTTGATATCCTGCAAAATAATCGACTTCTGTCCCGTTACTACGAATGCTTATCCAACACTCTACTTCCGCTATTTCACCCACGCCAATACTTGTTCGCGCAACGCGAATTCCTGATATATTGTGGGTTTTTTCAACGCCATTTTCCATAAATGTAATTTTGGCAGCAATAAGAGTATTTGACGGGTCATCAACCGTGACGGGCAAATCAATCATACCTGTTTCATTATTACCACTACCGCTTTCATCCCAAATATCGTCTTTTTTTACACTACCAGTCCACTTCCAAAGCGTATGCCACTTTTTTTGTTGTTGAAGTTCTAAACTCAATGTCGGCGCACCTTGATACTTAAAAGTTCTGCCAGTTACTCTCCAATAGTTCTTATCCCCATTGTCGTCAATGTCATCATCAAAAGTCACTATTTCATTTGGCTTTATAACTTCTCCGTTTTTCCAATCGCCCAATCCGCAAAACACATCTATTGTCGCAGTCGGCACACCATTCGCATAATCCGACAAAATGTTATCACGAATTGCCGTTACATTGCCATAATTTTGCATCAATTCGTTTGTTGGCACAGAAATAGTTGTCGTTGCGTTCTCGATATTTGCGCTACTTGCATCAACTTCGGTAAATGAGATTTCTCGCACATCACCATAAAAAGCAACATTTGCAGATTTTGGGATAAATCTACCAGCGGTATAACTATCTGTCGTATTTGTGCCGTTTAAGTTATAACGAGCCTCTTTCCCTACCAAAAGTGTTACTGTTGCTGCCCAATATTCTTTCCCATTACTATCTTTTTGTGTCTTAAATAGAGTTGGATTTGTCGTAGTGTTGCTATTATCATCACAGACAGCAGATGCCTTATTTTGGCTCATATCTATTATTGTTATTCCCATCGGGTCGCAAAATGGTTCAGCAGGGACATTGGCATTTAAGAATTGGGCGGTGACAATATCGCCTGTTTCTATACGACTTTCAACTACTACTTCTGCACTTCCAGAATTTTTGAAAATATATTGATATTCCCAAGTCACATCCCATTTTACAAAAGGATTGCCTTTGTTATCCGTTCCAGTTAAAACCCGCAAAATATCTTTTAGTCCATCATCAGTCTTTTTCGGGATTGAAACATCAAAAGTTGTATAATAAGTTCTAAAAGACACAGCGATTTGCGAAGTTGCGCTCTCTTTTGTTTCATTTCTCGAATTGGCAGAATAGTCGGAAACATCTTGCACACTTTTGTTGTAATACAATGTGTTATAGTCAATGTTATCAACTGTCTTATCTTGTTTTATATCAACACCATCAAACTTGTTCTTCAAAAAGAGCGTCTTGTCCAAGTTGCTTATTTTATAAGAGTTGGGGATATTCCTTATTGTTTCATTTGCATAACAAGGTCTTGCGCCATAGAATTGAATTGCACCGTCCTCATCAAGAGCCACCGTAAGTTGCCCAAGACTGCAAAACTTCTCGATAGTTTCACGATATGTCGCTTGCGGAAGATATGGGTAGGATATATTTATGTTAGAAAGTATTTCTTGGGCTGTTTCCGTTTGAATACCAAAGTACGGTGATACACTGTCCACATACGCACGAGAAAAGCACTCGTTTTGTGTCGAACGAGAAAGTGCCTTGCCGTCTATGGTTACTGACGCAATCTCAACCGCAACATCTTGGTTGTCTGCCGCCCACCCAAAGTTAATGACAAAATACACCATATCTTTTGACGTGGTGAATTGCATATTGCCAAGTGTTGTTACGTTCGCTATTTGTTCCAAGTGTGCAGTCGCAAGTGAGATAGTAGAGCAGTCGGTGTCCGTTGGCACGCTATTTAATACTTGCACCGCAATGCCTTTGGGGGGGTTTAGTGCCGTATATTCATTGATATTTTTTATCGCAAAACGCACTGTGTGTTGGACATTTGGCACGACCTTTACAGGCGCACCAATAATCTCATATCCACTACCAGTCTTAACACTTATTCGATTGTTATATGCCGTTGTCGTTATCACATCGCCGTGTTGATATTTCGTCCAATTGACGACTTTTTCTCTGCAATAACCGCCGTATGAGCCGATGACATCATCGAGCATATCGTAAGCAGTCATTTGGTATTCTCTCAAAGGCATACCACCATAAGTTACTTTATCAAGCAAAGAAAGTCTATCACTAAATTGCAATGAAAGACTTTTATCTATAATATTATAATCACTATCACTCGTAGTATGTTCTTGGACTTGATTGCCGTTGATTGAGATTTTTGTTGGTGCGTTAGAAATAGGCAGTACATTATTTTCAATGTCTGCCCTTATTTGCCCGTTAATATCACGCATTGTCGCATTGCCCGTGCTTGGTATCACGCCATAATTTACGCTTGCGGGGTCGCTCGATATTTGCGAAGTGCTTGAAAGATTGTCAACCCACGCTTTGTTATAGGTTTTATCACCGATTTTAAGTTCAAGTTGCGCCATAGGTTACTCCCAAATTGCATAGAGTGTCATATTTTCCCACATCGTTTTGTGTTGGTTAGGCATATATCGTGCGCCATCCACACCGTCCGCTTTGGTATTCCACTCTTTGAATGTTTTACCACTATATGATAAACCACTCGAAGTTGCTATGTCAAGGTTATCTCCCCACTTTGCACTTTGACTTGCCACAGTGCCACTACCGCCATTTGCGTTATAGGTGATTGTAAAATCTGTGGCTATCAAGTCCGTTTTATCACGATTTGTCGCAACAAGTTGACTTCTCTTGTTTCGTAAACGCAAACTCTTGATTGACTACCCACTCGCCCTTTTCATAGTTGAAATATGTCACATTGCACACACGCTCTTTTGCTATTTTACACAATGCTATATAGTCTTGTACATTAAGATATTTATATGATACTTCAAGACGTGCAACAAGTCCATAGTCCACATCAAGAATGTTAGTCAACACAAAGTCTGTACTTCTCGTCAAGTCACCGCCCCAAACAGGCTCTTCCCAACCAAGTGCGCTATCTCGGCTTATTCCCTTTATAGGATAGTCCACATAACCCGCACCCGTAAAGTATATCGTGTCGAGTTGCCTTTTGCCATCCCCATTAGGTGCATTTGGCACTATGATTTTATTTTGGTAATCGATTTTCACACCCATTGTTTTATCTCCAATTCAAGCCTGTGTTCCTACGATTTGCTTCACTTCTAAAACCGTTGTTGCCCGTTTTCACCGCTCGCCATAGCCTTAACCATTCCGCTATAAATCGCACTCTCCAACTGTTGCATATTCATAACCGCACCACCACCGCTATTCGTGCTTGCTACAAGTTCAGTCTTTCCGTTCTCATTCGCATAGAACAAGTCAGCACTATTGTAATCGCCACCAAAAGCATAATTCTTCGGGCTGTTTTTTCCAACTTCTGTACCGATGAGTGCGATTGCACCTGCGAGTGCCATTCCCATAGCAATAGCAACAGGCAATGTCGCAGAAAAGGCTTTCAATGCTACATAAGCACCAACAAGCCCACCAACGACAGCAAGGATAATGGTAAGGGCTTTTTCCCACGGCTCAAAGTTTATGTCATTCCAACTCGCAACCAAATCGACAATGCCTGCTATGAGCAATACCAAACCAGCAACCCACGCAACCATTTCAATATTTATACTTTTTATGGTTTTTACAATAGAGGTTAACTCTTTTGAAATAGCCCCACTTGTAAGCAGTTGCACAATTTTACTTCCGCCTATCACCCCAACGATTGTTGCAATGCCACCTAAAAGCGTAAATGATTTTGCAAGTTCATTGTTATCATAGCCACTTGCTGTTTCAACTTCTTTGAACATATCACTT
>SFPR01000074.1 GCA_004551865.1 Bacteroidales bacterium | reverse complement strand
AGCAATCGTGAGCGTTTACTGCTTTACTTAGAATAACTTTAAGAACTATCCAGGTTCCATGAAACTAATGTATAAGCAAAAACGCTTTTATATGTCTAACAAAAATGTGTTAATTCTGATGTTTTTTTCTTTCTGTTCCTTTATCTCCTTTATTTTTGTAGGTTTTCAATTTACAAAGATATGAATTTTTACCTTAACCGTGCAAATTTTATTTGATAGTTAAGGAAAAATCGCATTCCGCAAGTAAATAGCGAAGTAATGCTTTTGCTCTTGCTGTGCGGCTATTCTATGATATTAGTACCTCGGGGCGACGCTGACGCTCTGCCCCGAGCTGATTGCTTTTGGGCTTTCAGCCCGAAGATATAGAGAAAAAGAATAATTCCGTTATGCCTTGAAGCTATTTAGTCTGAAAGTGGGGAGTAATAAAACAATGTTGTTGCAACCTGCACACAACCCTCACGTAAAGCGAAGCGACACATAGGGGCTGCGTTTCGCCATGTAGGGGAAAGCGAAAGCCGTATATTGGTTTGCAAAAATCTTCCTCTTCCGTATCGCAAAACTATTCGCTTGTCCACACTAATTTTCTACTGATCCGTTTTCTGGCCAACTTTCTACTAAACCCCAAATGCAGTTATTTGAAAGTTTGGAAAGCACAAAAATAGGCGGACTTCACTAAGAAATCCGCCTTTGTGTATGAAACTTGAAAAACAATGTTTACTTCTTTTCCTTAAACTTGTCTATCTGTGTTTTCAGAGCGTCAATCGACAACATCACTGCTTCTTCAAAGCTGTCTGCCTGCTTGGTTACAAACAAGTCTTTCCCTCTGACAACTAACCTAATTTCGGCTATCTTGTTGTTGTTCGTCTCCGGCTTATCGACTTTTAGGCTTACATCTGCCTGCAATGCCTCGGGCAAAAGTCTCTCAATCTTGCCCACCTTGTCGTTTACAAAGTTTTGTAACTTCTCGTCAGGTGTGAACTTCACTGCATTAAGAACTACTTTCATAATTAACCTCCTTTATTTATGGTTTATACAGATAAAATGTCGTTTTATTGCCTTGTCCCTTGTACTATCTTGCTTTCTGACGAATGATTCCTGCTCTGCTTCTACTCTTCTTTCTTTTCGATTGCTTCCTTTGGAGTTTCGTATCCTTCGTCCGCTCTCGGGTGTGCCAACTTATAGGCTTTTTTCAATTCCTCAATAGTTGTATGGGTATAAACTTGCGTTGCTGCAAGGGACGAATGTCCCAACATTTCCTTGATTGAAGAAATATCAGCTCCCTCAGACAGAGTGTTTGTCGCAAAACTATGCCTCAACACGTGAGGAGAATGTTGTACCGAAGAGGTTATAGCTTCCATTTCTTTGCACACCATGGTGTAGAGCTGCTTCTTACTCATCGGTTCATATCTTCTATTGACAAAGAGCTTAGGCGTTTTGGAATTAAGAGCGTGCTTTCTTTCGATATACTCCCTTATTCTGTCCAAAAGCACAGGGCTGACAGGAACTATTCTTTCTTTTCTTCCCTTGCCTTGTATTCGTATTTCTTGTGCTTCATAGTCTATGTCGCCTTCCTCAACTTCCAACATTTCGGCTTGTCTCATACCTGTGGCATAAAGCAATTCCAAAATCAAACTATCCCTCACTCCGATGAAACTTGTATCTTGTTGTTTCTCTGCCAACACTCGCTCCATTTCATCAGTCAATACCACGCTCGGATTTTTGCGTGTTACCTTTGGAGCAACAATTTTAAGCATAGGGTTATTCTCGATAAGCCCTGCTCTGTCCAAAAAGTTGAAGTAGGTTCTCAAACTTGCAACTTTTCGTCCTATACTGCGGTTTGACACTCCTCTTTCTTTCAATTCAACAAGCCAAATTCTTATCATTGGAGCTGTAACATCATTCTCGTCCGTAACTCCGCATTCTCTTTTTGAACATTCTTCAAATTGGGCTATGTCTGCAGTATAGGCTAATATGGTGTGAGGTGAATACCTTTTCTCGCTCTTCAAAAACTCTACAAACTTATCTACATTCATATCAATAGTAACTTAAAGTTCTATATTCTCATAACGAAAAGAGGCTTACAATGTTGTTGCAAGCCTCTTCTTTTTTTTGCGAAAACTACTTATCCATTGCTTGCTGCTGCAACTTCTGGATATAGATTGCTTTCAGCTTACGATCTCTTGCCACAACAGAAGGCTTGGTAAACTTTTGTCGATTTCTCAACTCTTTCACCACACCTGTTTTTTCAAACTTTCTCTTCAATTTTTTGAGAGCTCTTTCGATGTTCTCGCCTTCTTTAATTGGAACAATAATCATACTTAATACCTCTTTCTGTTTTTTTGTTGTTAGTAATTTGTTTAACTTAAATTGCGAGTGCAAAGATATACATTTTTTTCTTACCTACAAAACTCTATGCAATTTTTCCATCACCCATTCGGGACAAGGTTGCGGTCTTGTGCCACCAGGTTTCATGAAAGCAAGTACGTTAAAACCCTGACACAAAAGCTTTTCAACTCCGTTTTGCTGTTTCAAAACTTGATAATCAAAACGCATTCTCACACTTGGAAAATCGCTTATTGTTGTTCTTACAATCAATAAATCGTCATAATATGCCGGCGAAATATACTTTGCATATTGTTCAATGACCGGCATTATCAGTCCGGCAGCTTCAATGTCTTTATAATTGACACCTATATCTCGCATTGTCTCACAGCGAGCGCGTTCAAAATAACGAAAATAGTTGCTATTGTGAACAACTCCCATTTTGTCTGTATCGACATATTCAACTCTTATATAGGTATCAAAGCTGTACATCTTGCCAAATTAACAGAACGGGAGCTTGATTGTTTAATTCAAACTCCCGTTTCTATTCTTTGTAATGTGATTTATCAGAACTTGATAATTCCTTTTTCGATAGAATTGTTAAGACAAGCCATTATGCCTTTCTTATTGATTGTTCTCATTCCTGCTGCAGATACTTTCAAAGTTACCCACATATCTTCCTCAGGAATATAGAACTTCTTCATTTGCAAATTTGGATAGAATCTTCTCTTGGTCTTAATGTTTGAGTGAGAGACTCTGTTTCCTGTAATTGCTCTCTTTCCTGTAATCTCACAAATTTTTGACATCTCTATACCTTATTATATTATTATTCTTTTTGCTATTTTCGGGCTGCAAAGTTCGCAATTTCTGTTGAATTGACAAAACTTTTGAGCGTTTTTTTTGTTCCGAAGCTGCAAATTATTATCTCGCAAACTTGAAATTACTTCCCAAATAAACGGCTTGGTCGCCCAACATTTCTTCTATTCTCAATAGTTGGTTATATTTGCAAATGCGGTCAGTTCTTGATGCAGAACCTGTTTTGATTTGTCCTGTGTTCAAAGCTACTGCCAAGTCTGCAATGGTAGTGTCTTCTGTTTCGCCGCTGCGGTGGCTCATCACTGCTGTATATCCGTTTCTGTACGCAAGGTTTACGGCGTTGATTGTTTCGGTGAGCGAACCTATTTGGTTTACTTTGACCAAAATAGAGTTTGCAACGTCTTTTTCTATACCCATTCTCAAACGTGCGGGGTTGGTAACAAACAAATCATCTCCCACCAATTGGATTTTTTGACCCAACTGTTCGGTCAAGGCTTTCCAACCTGTCCAATCGTCTTCTGCCATTGCGTCTTCAATCGAGATGATAGGGTATTTGTTCACCCATTCTTTCCAATAAGCAACCATTTGTTCCGGAGTAAGTTTGTCTCCTGTCGATTTGTGCAAATGATATACGTTTTCTTCCGGGATATAATACTCGCTTGATGCTGGGTCAAGAGCGATATAAACATCTTTTCCGGGTTTGTATCCTGCTTTTTCGATTGCTGTCAATATTACTTCGATTGCTTCTTCATTTGATCCGAGGTTTGGAGCAAATCCTCCTTCGTCTCCGACGTTTGTAGAGTAGCCTTTTGATTTCAAAACGCTCTTCAAATTGTGGAATACTTCCGCTCCCATTTGCAAAGCCTGCGAAAAGCACTCTGCACCAACCGGCATCACCATAAATTCTTGGAAGTCTATACTGTTATCTGCATGAGAACCTCCGTTTAATATGTTCATCATCGGTATCGGAAGGGTGTTTGCATTAACTCCTCCCACATATCTGAAAAGCTCTTGTCCTGTTTCCATTGCAGCTGCTTTGGCACAAGCCAAAGAAACGCCCAAAATGGCATTGGCTCCTATCTTTCCCTTGTTCTCCGTACCGTCAATTTCTATCATTTTGGCATCAATGGCTCCTTGCTCTGTAACTTGCATTCCAACCAACTCTTCTGCCAAAACAGTGTTTACATTTTTCACTGCCTGCAAAACTCCTTTTCCCAAAAAGTAGTTCTTGTCTCCGTCTCTTAACTCGCAAGCCTCGTGAACACCTGTTGATGCTCCCGAAGGTACTGCTGCTCTTCCGAATGCTCCTGCTTCTGTATAAACTTCAACTTCTACTGTAGGATTTCCTCTTGAATCGAGGATTTGTCTTGAATGAATTCCTATAATCTGAGACATAATTCTCTCCTTTGTTTTTTAGTTCCTATTATAAATCGACTGCAAAGATAGCCATTTTTTCTCAAATTGCTGTTACAATCAGAAAAAAACGCCTTTCAAAAACAACATAACGACCATCGGTTTGTTCATTTTTGAGTTTTTGTCGGCTTTATGCTTCGTTGTCGTACAAAAATTTGTAATATTTCTTGCCTGTTTCTCCGTCTTCGCCTTGTTCTACAAGGTTTCTTGCTCCGTGAATGTAGATTGTGAAATTTTTATCTAACTTCAAAATAGAGCGAAAGTGTCGTTTGCCTTTTCGGAAAGCGGCTTCGTCAAGCGTAAAGTTGTCTGCCAAGTCTATATTAAAGTCCCGTTCATATTGTTGTTTGTAATCTTTGAACGATTGCTTCAATCCTTCGTCTTCCATGACCTCATCTCCAAATCTGTCGATGTCAAATTGATTGTATTCTTTCATAAACTCTGCCGTCTTGGCAAGAAAGTCCGCCTGGTCTGCTTTGTTCATTTCATATTCCTTCGGAAGGTAGTCCGCAACAAAGCCTTTGCACATTTCTATCGTGTGCTGTGTATTGAAGTAGGCGTCTTGTCTTTGTTCCAAACCAAGGAAGTTATCTGTCCAAAAAGCTGCTTCATTGCCTCTATTCGACATATCTACAACTTGTGCGACAAATCCCTCCTCAGATTCCTTGTTATATATTATGCAACCTTTGTCCAATTTATTGATATTGATACCACTGTCGCTTTCGATATCAAAGCCCTCCTCTTTGGGAAAGACTTTAAGATAAGTTTCTCTGTTTTCGGACTTAAAAATTCCCAAAGCATCAACCGTTTCTCCCTCAACAAAGCAACAATTTAGCAACACAACATACAATTCTCCCGATTTGATATTCGGATGTTCCGAAACCTCGTAAAGATACTTTGCAATCTCCACGCTCTGAGAGTATAATTCCCCATGGTCTTCAAATATGGCTTTTGCTGCCTTGCCCACTCGGTTACCTTCTATGCCGCTCTCTCCTGCCAAACGATAGGTAATCGGAGAGCGAAATCCGTTTGTGAAGTACTTTATCAAAATGTTGCTTATTTCTCCGTGTAATGCAAATTCTGACTGTGAAAGTTTGAGTGGTTCGTTGTTCACTTTGTTTCCTACTTTGTGAAGAATCATCTTCTCAATTATCGCATCATCGCAAGTTATCATGGCTTTCTGTCTTATTTAACGTGAGTTCGATGAAATATAACTCATTGAAAATTTGGTAATCAGCGAAATTCTTCGTAACTTTGTAGTGAAAAAAAAAACAATAAAACAAAAGAATTTCGCTATGATTACCGAGGACAAAGTTACTGAAATTTTCTGTGTTGCTGATGATTTTTGCAAAGTTTTTGATG
>SFPR01000073.1 GCA_004551865.1 Bacteroidales bacterium | reverse complement strand
CCTGTTTATAACCTCGACTAAATACAATATCGCCGACCGTCGGCGGCATATCCGACGGAAAGGATTAGACAATGATTGATAAAAGCACTATGAATGCAAAACATTTTCTTAAAGGGTTTGACGAAGAGTTACAAAACCTTATCGAAATAGAAAGTTTCTACACGGACAACGGACGCGACGAATGCGTAAAATTTTTTATTTGCGGAAAAGAATTTAAAGCAAAATATTGGAATACCTTCGCCTATTTCTACGGCGAAAGACCGAGAGGGTATAAAAATTATCTTTTGTCTTATTCGATTGAAGAAGTTGATACGAAAGACGGTTCAATGTGTATCGGTTTTGATACGGAAACTTTTGTGGATCGTAAAATCACAATGAAACTTATGAAAAGTTACTTTGAAGAACTTAGATAGCAAATGTGCATAAATAACAACAAAACCGCGCCCGTCGGCTATAACGGGCAAAGGAGTGTAACATGGAAAAATTTAAAACGAAAAAAGAATTTGAGGAATTTGCAAACGATAAACTTATGTTCGAAGAGGATAGCGCAATAAAACTGTTTTATCAGAACGATTACGGCGTTTACAATGATAGCGTGGAATGTATTTATTCTTGTCAAGAACCGTATTATGATTATGCATATTACTATGACGCAAAAAAGGATATTATTATAGTATCGTCTTATTATGTTTGTGATTAAAGGAGCATAAAACAATGAAAGATTGGAAGTTAACATGGCATAAAGCAACCGAAGAATTACCCGAAGAAAGCGGCAATTACCTTGTTTGTAGAGTAAACGCCGATGGAATACCTTTTTCCATTCAAACCGTACCATATAGCAAAAATCATTTGCTTTTTAATGCTTATGACTATTTCACACCCCCAAAGGCGAAAGAATACGCTTTTGACATATCAAACCTTTATTGGTCGGAATACCCGAAAAAAATAGAAGAATGAAAAAACAATTACTAACGTTTGACATGGCGGGCGGTGATTGTATCGGCAAAACCGTGCAATCACTCTTCGCCGAAATGGGCGTGTATATCACTTTTTTAGCCCATAAAGAAACCGCATTTTACTATAAAGCATATTATAAACTACCGAACCTCCGACAAGTTACAAGCCTTGAAAAGGCATTTAAGGCGGTGAAGTTTATTTTATCGGCTAACTATCCCGCCGTATCGCTTTCAAACGACCTTGACGGCGTTGCGGGCGCAACCTTCGCAATTATGGTTGAGAAGTCGGAGCGCAATTATATATCGCTTGCGGACGTAAAACAACCGCTTAAAAGCAACGAATATTTTTTAGGCATTGACGAGCAAACGGGCGAGGTCGTGAAAAATAACTTGCTTGATTGTCCGCACTTGCTTATCGCGGGAGCGAGCGGGAGCGGAAAAAGTACGCTATTGCACAATATTATATCGTCTTTTATCGACAAGAAAAAGTTTGACAATATCGCATTCGTGCTTATTGACACAAAAAAAGTTGAATTTACAAGATATAAGGCGGAACGCTATAAAGACGATATTTGCCCCACTATCGCAACCGATATTCGGACGGCTAATCGTTTGTTAAACGCCGTCTGCGACGTAATCGACAATCGCTATATGCAAATGGCTAAGGCAAATACAACGGTCTATACGGGAACAAAACAAGTCGTTATCGTGGACGAGTTTGCCGACTTGATAATGCACGGCAACAAAGATATCGAACAACGACTTATAAAGATAGCGCAACTCGGACGCGCGTGCGGCGTGCATTTGATTTTAGCAACGCAACGCCCGCAAGCAAGCGTATGTACGGGGCTTATAAAAGCAAATATCCCTTGCCGTATCGCTTTTAAGTGTGCAAGCAAGGTCGATAGCCGTGTAGTATTAGAACAGAACGGCGCAGAAAATCTGCGGGGAAACGGTGAAGCACTGTATCGTGATATGCAAGGGCGTATCCGTAAAATACAATGCTTTTCTTAAAACGTTTTTATGAAATTATATGAAATTACTTGCAATCATTTACCGATTGTGATAAAATAAAACTATGAAAAAGGAACAAGAAAAAACAATGAATAACGAAATAACAAGGGAAAATGTAGGCGAAAGATTAAAAGCGGCGAGAGAAAAGGCGGGCATGGGATATCTTAAAACGAGCCGTGTTACGGGCTTGACGGTACAAACGCTGTTTAATATCGAACACGCCCTGCACCCGAAGATTTATGCGCAAACGATAGGCAAGTGCGCAAAGTTTATAAAGAGCGTGGATAGTGGGGAATATGGCAAAAATAGTAGAAGTTAAATACAAATCGCCCGAATGGTACGCAATGCGCAAAACGCACATAGGCGGGAGCGATGCGGCTTGCATATTAGGCTATGACAAATACCGCAGTCGGCTTGATTTATGGAACGAAATGACGGGCAAAGCGGTTAAAGAACGTAAGGTAAATGCTTTAATGGAGTACGGCACGAAAGCCGAAGAACCCCTTGCAACACTGTTTGCGCTTGATTTTCCGCAATACGAAGTCAACGTCCCGAAAGATATTGTTTTTGTAAATGATACGACGGAATACCAAAGCGAATACCAAATGGCAAGCCTTGATTTGTTATTGGAAGATAAAGTGACAGGCGAATTAGGTTTTTGTGAGATAAAGACGGTGAATGATATCGGCGGGAAGTTAAGGAAAGAATGGGCAATGAATAAAATACCGCAAAAATACTATTGCCAAATACTGCATTATTTTGCCGTCAATGAAATGTTCAAGTTTGCGTATATTATGGCGCATATAAAATCGAATGACGGCGCAATGCCTTATGCCGAAACAATATATCGAACGGTAAGGCGGGAAGAAGTCCTACTTGATATTGAATACCTTATGCAAAAGGAAAACGAATTTATAGACTATGTAATCACTCGGACGAAACCGAACGAAATAATAAATTTTTAAGGAGAAATGGAAGAATGAAAGCATACAAAGGTTTTGACAAAGATATGAAGTGTCGCGGTTTTCAGTTTGAAGAAGGCAAGACCTACGAAGAGCCGAACGCTAAATTATGCGAAAACGGTTTTCACGCTTGCCTCGCTCCGTTAGATGTTTTTAGATACTATGCACCGTGTGATGACTACGGTAATATGCAAAACTTTCACGAAGTCGAACTCGATGACGTATTGGACGAAAAATCTAACGATAGTAAGGTCGTGGCAAAAAAAATTAAAATAGGTGCGTCGCTTACTTTGTTCGGTTTGGCAAAAGCGCATATCGAATATGTGAAAGAACATATTGAACCTGCCAAAGAAGAGAAAAACACGGGTGACTGCTCAGCCGCAAGCAACACGGGTTACTGCTCAGCCGCAAGCAACACGGGTGACTGCTCAGCCGCAAGCAACACGGGTGACTGCTCAGCCGCAAGCAACACGGGTTACTGCTCAGCCGCAAGCAACACGGGTAACTACTCAGCCGCTACCAACACGGGTAACCGCTCAGCCGCAAGCAACACGGGTAACTACTCAGCCGCTACCAACACGGGTGACTGCTCAGCCGCTACCAACACGGGTGACTGCTCAGCCGCAAGCAACACGGGTGACTGCTCAGCCGCCACCAACACGGGTTACTGCTCAGCCGCAAGCAACACGGGTGACTGCTCAGCCGCTACCAACACGGGTAACCGCTCAGCCGCAAGCAACACGGGTAAAAACGGTATAGCCGTTGCGTGGGGGCGAGATAGCAAAGTAAAAGGCGCATTAGGGTGTTATATCGTTCTTGCAGAATACGGAGCATGGAACGGTGCAGAATATCCATTACTCAATGCAAAAATGCATAAAGTAGACGGTAAAACAATCAAACCCGATACTTGGTATAAACTTAAAAACGGTAAATTTGTGGAAGTGGAAGAATAATCAAAAGGAGTATAAAAAATGGAACTTAAAGTATTAAATGCAAACGCAAGGCAAGTTGTTCCTGTCGAATGGAACAAAGACGAAGTTAAAGCATGGGTATCGCAACTCATTGAGCCGTTCAACAATCAACTTTTTACAGACCAAACGATACCCGAAGCAAAGGAAGCAAGGGCAAAATTAAACGGCTTATCGAAACAACTTAACGGTTGGCGAATTGAGCAAACACGAGATTACCTTGCACCCGTTGAGAAGTTTAAGAACGAAGTTGACGAAATTAAAGACCTTATTGACACGGCAAGCAAGCGCATTGACGGCGTAGTCAAAGATTATCAGACACGAGAGCAAGAAGAAAAACGTTGCCTTATAGGTGATATTTATTCAAAAGTGTTTAACGATTTGTATGCACTTGTACCACTCGACAAGATATTTAATCAAAAATGGCTCAATAAAGCCTACACCGAAAAACTTGTAGAAAAAGAACTCACGGCAATCAAAGATAAGATTGCCGAAGATATCGCCGTAATAGACACCACATTTACGGACGAAAACGAAAATCTTGAAGTCAAAACCGAATACTTTAAGTCGCTTAACCTTGCGACAACGTTATCCGAATACAATCGGCGTAAAGAATACAGAAAACACCTTGAAGAACGTGCAAAGCAAGAACAAGCGGAAGCCGAAAAACAGCCTACAAGACACGAAACGCAAGCAACCGAACAAGTAGCCGAAGAAGAGAAAGAACAGCCGAAAACGGTTACATTATCGGCTAACGGCGATATTCTGACAAAGCCGAAAACTTACGAAATGTCTTTTAGAATTACGGCAACAAAAGAACAATTACTCGCACTCCGTGAGTTTTTTGAAAACAATGATATTCAATATGAAAAAATATAATAGGAGATAAATAATTATGGCTTTAACAAACACATTAGCACCTAAGAAAGAAGAAAACACAAAACTTACATTCAGCACTTTTTGCTCAAACAAGAAAAAGAGCATTGAAGAAATGCTCGGCAAAGACGGCGCAACACGTTTTATATCGGCGATTGTATCAGCCGTAGCAACAACCCCTGCACTTGCCGACTGTTCGCACGCTTCACTTTTAAGCGGCGCATTGCTTGGCGAAAGCCTTAAACTCGCCCATTCCCCGCAACTCGGTCAATATTATCTTGTACCGTTTAAGGACAGAAAGTCTAACACCACGCAAGCACAGTTTATTCTCGGCGTTAAAGGTTGGAAACAACTTGCTATTCGTAGCGGACAGTACCGCTTGATAAACGCTATTCCCGTGAAAGAAGGTGAATATCTCGGACTTGACCCGCTCACCGCCGAACCGAAAATACGCTTTATCACCGACCCCGATAAAAGAGATAAACTTCCCGTAGTTGGTTACTACGCTTACTTTGAGTTGCTTAACGGTTATCGCCGTGGTTTGTATTGGACGAAAAACCATGCACTTGAACACGCCGACCGTTACTCGCAAGCGTTTTCTTGGCACGGCGTAAACACCGATAAAATGCAAAAAGTATCTTACGAAGATTATTTGCTCGGCAAGTACCCGAAACAAGACGAATGGAAATATTCTTCGTTTTGGTATAAAGACTTTGACACTATGGCATGCGGGAAAGTCGTTAAAGCGTTGTTAAGCGGCGGGGACGCTCCGTTGTCTATCGAAATGCAACAAGCACTCAATGCGGACGAAAATGTTATTGAAATGGGCGAGGGCGAAGAGTTCCACTTCGGCACTGCCGACAAAGCCGACAATGTTTCGCCCGATATCCCCGAAAACATTGACGAGGACGGCGTAGTTTCAGACACAACGGACGAAACCACCGAAAACGAACAAGCACCCGCCGAAAAGCCGAAAAAGGCTACAAAGGCAAAAGCAAGTCCCAAAGCCGAAGAAAGTCAAGAAGAAATGTCCGACTTATTCTTCAATAACTAACACAAGGAGAAAAACCCGCCGTATGGAACAATTTAATATCTGTATGGCGGGTATTATTGTTTATGAAAATAATTATAGACAGCACAGACGTTGATTT
>SFPR01000072.1 GCA_004551865.1 Bacteroidales bacterium | reverse complement strand
TTCGACAAATCTCTTAAACGAGCTTGCAAGTTGTTCACCAAAGAAACCTTTTGCATACTCAATCATTTCGATATAGGTCTTTCTGCTTGAATAGGAGGAGCGTTGCAAAGGGATTGATATCAATTTAATTCGTGAGAGTATGTCTTTGACCTGCCTCAATATGCTACCACAACGTATTGCTCTTGCTCTTGAGAAAAATTGTTTTTCGAGAACTGCTTTAACATTCTCCATACCGGAGTACTGAATGAGTTCTTTAATGGCATCTTCAACAGACGCATTATTGTACAAGGCTCTGAGAATTGCATAAAACACTCCCCACGGAACAGATAGACGTTCAAGCATCGCTTTCCTTTCGCTAAAAGGAAGTCCTGCTTTTTCAAACATATTGTTATATGGTCCTTCGCTTGCTGTCCAATGTGGTTCGCCAATACGATCTAATCTTCTCTTTTCTATATTTTTTATCTTTTCTTGCAAAGAAGAGAGTAAATCAGTATTGGTACTCAACTTGTTGATTGCATGATATACTCCTGCCGAAACGGGCATCACGTCAAACAATTTGTCTTGAAAACTTTCGGACAATGAGCTTGCAAGTTCTTGTATGTTTTGCGGGTCTTGTTTATCAATCTTTGAAAGCACTCCGAGGGCATTGCTCGAACTGATATGGGGAATGTATTCTGTAAAGAACTTTTTTGTGTCAGCCTTGGCAGGCTTGTCGGTCAAAAATATGACAGCATCGGCACTGTTGGTAAAATTATCTGATTGTTCTGCCTGACGCTTTCTTAGGGCATCTCGTCTCGGAGTGAGAAAATCTGCTGTTCGTTTCTCATGAGTTTCTTCGACCGAACCAAACCCCGGAGTATCTATAATGGTAATCTCCCTAAGGTCTTTGTTGGGGATAAGATATTCCAAATGGTCTATCTTCTCGGCTCGTGTCAATACATCTTCGTCATGACCTTGCAAAGAGTCGAGAAAATCTTTTGTTTGCTCTTCGGGTTCTCTACCGTCATTCCAATAGACCACAACAGGTTTATCGGGGTCGGCAGGATTGCCATATCTGAAAAAGTTGATTGTTGCAGTTGTCTCTGTCACTCCCACCTTTGCCAAATCGACACCAAGAAGAGCATTAAGGAAAGAACTCTTGCCTGCCTTAACTTCTCCTGCTATTGCAAGGTCGCAAGGTCTCTCGACAAGGTCTCTCAACCGTTGCAAATCTGCTTTATAATCGCTTTTCCAAGGAGTGTGTTCGACAAAGTTTATAATTTTGTCTATCAACTTCTGAGTTTGTTTTACTTCATTCATATTACTCGCACTTTTTTACACATCATCATAACGGTGGTCGTAGCGAAAGTTGGGAGTTTTGCAATACATACAAAAACAATCTCTTGCAGAAACTTTTTCTCCACATTCGATACAAAACCAAGTTTGTTCACTTTCAATAGCAATGTCTTCATTGACAAACAATGCTGCTCCGTTTGCAACAGCTACATCGACCTCCGGCACTTCCGTCGGGGCAACAGGGCATATCTCTCTCAACTTGTCGGCAACCATGGGAAAGCGAGAACTTCCTCCTATCAGAATAACCTCATCGACAACAAAATTGAGTTGTTTTGCCTCTTCGTCCACTTCCGCCAACATCTGCCGCGTGAGATTGATAGTCCTATCTATCCAAGGCTCTATCATCTCTGTCCACGAGTTCTCGGACAAAGCCCCGATACGAACAGGATAAAAGTGCGCACTTTGCAATGCAAGATTTATACTTTGAAAATAACCCCGAGACATCAACTCCTTTTGCGTAACACAATCTCTCTTCAAAACAGGTATGTAGTATTCTTGTGGGTTTTGCGAAATATGTCTGTGCTTCTGATCATTGACTTTTTTGTCCCAATATGTGTACAATGCCCGGTCTATATCCTGACCTCCGCAAGCCGGGTCTCCTTTGGGAGGCAAAGAAAAATCTTCGTTGCCCTCGTTGTCAAAGTGAACGTATGACAAATCGAATGTTCCTCCTCCAAAATCGTATATCAAAACACCTCGGTTCGTTATTCTTCGTGAGTTTTGACAGCTCATTGCAGCTGCAACAGGTTCTTTGAGCAATCGAATATCAGCAAAGCCTGCTCTCTCTCCTGCTTGTCTCAATACTTCTTTTTTCTCCGGTTGAGTATCCCATGCCACAGGATAGGTAAGGCATACTTTGGTAATACTCTCTCCGTTAAATACGTGTCTTTCCGCATATTGTTTGAGATAGGAGAATATCTTTTCGACTGCAGTGATGTATGATATATTCCCCTGAGGAGTGGGGATTATGCCGTTCAAAGACATATTGCGTTTCAAATCGGTAACCATTCCCGAGAGGATTGCCTCGGTTTCTTCGGTTTCTTCTCCTTCGCATTCCTCATACTTTGCGTATGCTCGTTGTCCGATTAAAGGTTCTCCATGAGCAGGAAAATACAACATTGTAGGTATTTTCACTCCTCCGTCTACACTAATAGGAACGGCTCTGCCACCGTCCATATATGACATTGTGGTAAAGCACGTTCCAAAATCAATTCCTATGGCTGACATCTATCTTCCTATTTGTTCTTGTATGTGTTCTTTTAATTTAATGAGTTGTCCCAATTTAACAATAGGACCATCATTTGCATTCAAGCCTTTTAATTCCTTTTCTGCAAGTTCAAATTTTTTCTTTTTTGCCTCGGCATCAAGTTTTGCTGAATTGATAAACTCTTGTAATTGTTTTTCCATTTCCTCTTTTCTCAAATCACGATATGTTTCAATGCTCTCTTTTGCCTTCGTGAGCAAATCGGAAGCAAACTCTTCAACAGGCGATTTGTGCTTTCCTTGTGGTATGTCAATAAACTGAGAACGAAGTTTTATTATATGGTTACGCAACTCTTGTTTCAAATGATCTTTATTTTTTTTGAGTTCTGCATCTTTAGCACCAAACCAAGCCCAAACTGCAGCCCCAACTGCTCCAATAATTGCCAACGGAGGAAAAGCTATTATAGCATTTCCCAAAATAGCACCTGCTGTAGCTCCCATCATTCCGGAGCCAATTATACTTCTCAGATTGTTGAGATGTTCTCCGGAAGAGAACGACACAGGCTCTATCGATGTAGCGAGATTGGTATCGACAAGTGTTGCTCTATCCAAACCTGACATCGCTACATTGACATAAGAGATAACCTCATCTTGAGCTCCGCCTGATATATTTTCCCATTGTTGTGCGACATCATCAGAAACAGAACGTGGCATTTCTTCACACAAAGCCTTTACTTGGTCCATATTCTTCAAATTGTCAATACGATTCTCGTAGTGAGTGTATATCGAACCTGGGATATTGAAAATCTGAGAAAACTTGGGTTTTATACTATTGCAGACTTCTACAATTTTCTGAGAAACACTATTTACTTCCTTCGTGCATTCCTCCCACTGAGCTGCCAATTTTCTCTTCAAGTCATTTAATTCTTGTTGATAGTTTGCATTACTATCCACTGTTTCTGCCTTGGTTGCTTCATATATCTTGCTGATATATTGCTTGATTTTCAGCAGTTGATTTTGACATTCGTAAATAGCAACGTTGGTATGCTTTGTTGCAATCGTCCTCATTATCATGAGCATCAATTCATCTTTCACCTTTGGAAACAAGCTCAAGTCAAGATTGTCAGCCTTAAACTCTTGATTTGTTTCTTCGGCTGCATCTTTGAGCATTTTTGCCGACACAGGTAATATCTCCGGAGCTTTTTTGCCTCTTGCTTCAAATATCTCATTGAGACCGTCTTGCGTACGTTGTCTTACCTGTTCTCTGTCTTGCGTGTTCTCCATATCTATTTTGTTCATCACAAACATTACTTGGTCGGTAACGTCCAAAATCTTGTTGATGAACTGTTTTTCCATTTCTATCATCGGCTTGGTATCAAAAAGGAAAAGAACTGCCGATGCTCTTTTGATGTAGCTGTTTGTAATCCACTCGTGAGACTTATATACCGAACCCAAGCCCGGAGTATCGACAAGGCTCACATTGTCGGGCAAAAATTCCAAAGGAACATTGACTTGAATATATGACAATAGTTTGTCATCAACCCCGTTGCCTCCTCTTATGTTTGCCTCTACCTGCGAACCATATTTGGATAACTCTTCCCGAGTGATAGGTTGAGATGTTCCGTCGCTAAATACAAGAGCAAAAGACTCGGTCTCGCTCTTCGATATGCGAAAGACTTGAGATGTTGCCACGTTCGTGTCTGTTGGCAAAATTTCCTGACCTATGATTGCATTGAGAAGTGTACTCTTACCCTTCTTTATCTCTCCGCAAACCACAACATCGTAAGATATGTTTTCCAAACTATTTTTTATTGCATGAAAAGCAGGAGAGGGTTGAGGATAAGAAGAATTGTCCGCAGACAACTTTGCCACTCTCTGCATCAATGCGTGCAAACCTGAATTTAACTTTTTTACTTCAGGCTCTAATGTATTCCATTCCATGTTGCTTACTGTTGTTTTTTTTCATTTGTAACTACCTATATCTGTCTCTGAAGACATGAATACAGGTAGTTATGATTTATAATCTATTTTACGTAGTCACTGAAATTGTCTCTAAAAAAGCCCCAAGTAGTAGAGATTACGGGTTGAATAAAATCTTCTATCAAAAATTCCTCCGACACATCATGTTCCACCCATATTGAATACTGTGCCACAATATCCATATCCTTGTCTATGCACGTTTTGGGACAGATGCTATCGTTGTGGTGCTTATTTATTCTCATCAATGCCTCGGCGAGCTTCTCCTTTGGCACTTTCACTCCGCCATAACCACTAATATCAAATCTTTTACCACTATCAAATGGAGAAAGAACCATAACAACATCGTGTCTAAAATTCTCGTCAGCCTCCAAAATACAAAGAACACGTTCCCCGTCTTCTGATACTCTTGTTGAAAGCCCTAGCTTATCGCATAATTTTCTGATAAGGTTTACATCTACTGAATTTACCATAATCTTTAATTTTTTTGGTTTGTACTAATTGTTAAATAATCCGTTTAATTCTTCGTTTAATTTGCTTAATTCTTCGTTGTTTAATTCCGAGGTATATGCTCGAGTTTCTTCGTGATTCCCTTGCAATGGTCTGCCGCATCTCGGGCAGAACTTGGCTCTCATCGGCAGGATTTCCTTGCCATAGTCCGCACAATCTTCCCACGGACACGCTTTTAATAATTCCTTGCCGCAGTTATCACAAAACTTGGCATTATCTCGCAATTCTCTACCACAATGTGGACATCTCATATTGCTACTTTTATTTTTTGTGTTTATTGTTTTCTTTCTTTCTTTTTTTCGCTTCGGTCGTAGGGCTGTCGGCTCCGCTCGACAGCCCCTCTCCATTCGCTCTATCCCTTTCCGGGCTTAAAACGTTGGCGGATTACCTTGTGGTAAACTCAGAGGGCGAGGCGGAGACCGTCGCTTTCGATACGGCTGTCGGGAATGTTGAGGTGGCGATTGGAGACGCGCACGCTCCTATCGTCGTCGTACCAGTTGCCACCACGAAGAACGCGGATCTCACCCTCCGACGGTCCGGTTGGATTGGTCTGAGAATTGCTCTGATAGTCTCCATACCTATCGTTGCACCACTCCCATACGTTACCACTCATGTCATACAAGCCAAGTTCGTTGGCTTTCTTGGCCTTGACAGAGTGGGTCTTGCTGCCGCTATTACTATTGTACCACGCTACTTCGTTGGCATTGTTGCTTCCACTATACTTATATCCTCTGCTATACTTGCCTCCTCTTGCTGCATACTCCCATTCGGCTTCGGTCGGAAGTCGAAACTCCTTTCCCGTCAGTCGGTTCAACTTCTTGATAAACTCTTGGCAGTCATTCCAACTTACGCTCTCCACAGGTCGCTGATTGTTGCCTTTGAACCATTTGAACCAAGAAGGATTGCTGCCCATTACTGCCTTCCATAGCTCTTGCGTTACTTCTGTTTCTCCTATATAGTAGTCCGAAAGGGTAACGCTGTGAACAGGATACTCATCATCATCAGCATCGTCTTCTTGCTCCGAGGTCGCTCCCATGCTGAACGTGCCGCCCTCTACCTTTATCATCTTAAACTCTACGCCTTTGACCATAAAGGTTTGCTCGTTTTGCTCTGTATTCCCTTGCAATGGTCTGCCGCATCTCGGACAGAACTTGGCTCTCATCGGCAGGATTGCCTTGCCATAGTCCGCACAATCTTCCCACGGACACGCTTTTAATAATTCCTTGCCTGTGTTTTCACAAAAT
>SFPR01000027.1 GCA_004551865.1 Bacteroidales bacterium | reverse complement strand
CGTACCTACAAGCATATTGTAATACTCTTGGCTTTTGACAAAGGCAAGTTGTTCGGACACAATTTGCAGTTTATCCTTAATCTCTTGTTGCTTTTCTTCGTCCAAGTTGGTAGCACGGTTCAAGAAATTCAACAAATAGTTTTGGTGTTTCTGCCACAAAGCGATGTCATTGACGTGTTTGTTTCTCAATCTCTCCTTATACCAATCGCTTTCCATCATGTTTTCACGAGTAAACATCGCTCTAAACTCATCGCTAAGCAATGTCATTCCCTTATATTCACCATACACCATTATATGTAGAAGAGCTTTCAATGGTTCTACGGCTGCATTTACGCTTCCGTCGTTGAAGTACATCATTGCAACCCTCTTTTGGTTTTCCACAATGTTGTTTACTCCATCTACATACTCGTCCATGCTTTGCAATTCGGGCTTTAGCATTTCGTCGGTGAAGACTACGTTTGGATTTTCAAACACTCGTCCGTAGTAATTGACCACAAACTTGTCTGTTATCCTATATCCCAACACCGAAGCTCTGACCAATTTTCCTCCGTAAGTGAAATCGTTTATCTTTTCCAAGTATCCGTTTGCTATCATGTGCTTAGGGTCTCTCTCTTCGGGTGAAAGTCTTGCCCAAAGCTCGGGAGTGAGCAAACTCAAATCGTGGTCTATTCTGTATTTGCTGCCGATATAGCCCGCAGGAGTGGTAAATCCGTCATATCCCGTAAGGATAAACGACACCAAAGCGTTGTTCAAATCGGTTACTGCACACAAAGCGTTGAACGGTCCTTTGGTTAATGCTCCCTCGGAGCCTGCTCCCGTTGTCGAAGGGCTTTTTCCCGTAAGCGAACAGATAAAGTCCATGAACAACTCGGGCAATTCCTGATAGTGAATAGGGTTATAGACTGCCAAAGGACGTATTCCCTCTTCTTTTCTGTTGTTTCTTCTGCCCGGAAGTACCGCATTGACAGGGATATACAAAGGGTCGTCGGCTTTAAGTTTCCTTGCAAGACGTATTCCTACCTCTGCAATGTATTTTTCTTGCGGATTGATTAAGTCGTTTCGGGTTTGAAGATAACGAACGTTCTTTGAAGGTTTGCCGTTTACCAATCTCGGGTGGGCAGACGAAACAAAATATTTGCTGTCTCTCTTTTCGGCTTCTTCTTTTATCAATTCTCTCATCGGAGAGGTAAATCTGTCGAAGTTGATTACGTCTTCCACAATTTCGCGAGCATCATCGGGCGAAAGGGGTTCATAGTTTGATATAAAGGTATTAGGAGTTGCCAAATCGCTTTCGGCTTTCTTGTCATAGCCTCTTATTATTGCATCGTCAGGTCGCTGGAAAAATCTGTATTCACAGTTTTCTACCAACTTGACACTTTGCAATCCCGAAGCCTTTCCAAGATTGCTCAACAGCCTTGTGGGGATTACGGTTGTTGCACTGATGTCATCTTCCATTTGAACCTTGTCGGAGTGAACGAAATCTTGACGCAACTTGAATGTTCTCCACGTTCCGTCTTCGGCAAAGCCCACTCTCAAATATCGGGCAAAGATTTTCTTGTCGCCAAACTTCAATTCGTTGCCCGGAGTGCCGTTCAAAATATCGACGCCAAAGTGTTTTTTCCATTCGTTTCCCCATTCTTCTTTGTAGAATCGCTTGATGATGAATGCTATTCCTTTGACATATTGAGGCAATCCCTGCAACCATTCGTTGTATTCCTTGGTATATTCGCTCGAAGGGGTCAATAGCTTGATTACAGAACCCATCGAACGTCTCGAATTGAGGAAGCTGCGGCTGTAAGGTATCGGTTCGTTGTTCAAAGAGTTGTATCTCTTGGAATAATCGTAGTTTATAATCTCCTCAACCTTCGCAAAATCTTTCTCAAAGTCCCTTATAAAGAAAGGACCTCCGAAAATAGCATCGGCAATCGACTTTGAAATTTCGCTCTTTCCGCCTCCGCTCACCGTGCAAGGCTTGTGGCAGAACACTCCGTCGCCGACTATTTCGACCAATCGGTAGTTCAATGCTCCCGAATAGGCTTCCATGCGGAACTTGCTGCCGTTCGGAAGTATGTATATTTTGTTTGGAAGGAGTTTTAGTTTGTGTTCGCCTCCCGAATGCTTCCATTTGATTTCCTGAGTAGGCACATTGAAGGTAGTGTTTTCGGGAAGGTAGTAGATATTATCGTAATTTTTGTCAATTCCATAGCCTTCGGGTTTGAAGTCGATGAAGTCTTGACAGTTTTCTTTGACCTCTGCAAAGGTGTTTTTTACCTTCATTGGATTTGCAAAGTAGGTATCACCCTGATTGTATCCCGGAAAGACCAACGCCCCTCCCGCATGCTCTTCTTCTGCAGAGCCGTATATGTTGGCAGAATAGCTCATCATTGTCTTGACTTCTTTCTTTGAGTAACCAAAGTAGTTATCTGCAATGACTGTTGCGATAATTCCGTCCTGTGTTCTCACACATAGCTTGAACGATTGTCCGTCGTTGTACAACTCGTCCTCCTTTTCCCAACACATTCCGTCGCGTTTCTGTCTTTCGGTTGCCTGACTGATGTGAGGAAGTCCGCATTCTTTTTTGGTTAGTTTGGTAAGCTGAGGTGCCAAAACGATACAGCCTGTATGTCCCGTCCAATGTTCGACATCCAAAGCCGAGTCGTTGCTGATATGGTATGGGCTTCCGCCGTTGCCGAATATGCTTTCGACAAAGTCCAAGTTGCAAACCAAAGAACCGGGTGCAAAAAAGCGTATCTCCATGTTCTTTTCTTCGCTCACGCCTTCAACCCTCGGACAGATGACAGGCTTTAGGAGCAAAGAAACAAAAAGACGTATTCCCTTTTCCATTTGAGATGTGAAAGGCAATTCCATGATTTCGCCTGTTTCTGCGAAAGCTCGGTAAAATATATACTTGGCTGTTGCCAAAGGCACGGCTTTCTTGTCGTCGGGTATCGGAAGTCCGCCCTCTGCAATGTGAAATACTCCTTTTGTTGTCCTGCGGTCGTTTTTAGGATTGTGCAAAACGCCTTGTTTTACTCTGTATGAAGACACATATTCGGAGATATACTCGTCTTTTCCTTTGGGAAGGGCAAGTTCTCTGGCAACTCCGTATGAGTCCAAGGTGAATGTACGCATCGGAATCTTAATGTCTTCAACTCCCTTGACCGATGAAAAATAGCTGTCGAAGAAATTTTGTATTCTTTCGTCCATCGGGCAGAGGTTGTTGTTGTAAAGCAACTCTCTTTCTTTGTAGTTGGAGAGCAAACCTTTGAGACACTTCATAAAGTTCTGTTCTTCGTAGCTCATTCCTTCGGTTTGCATTTCCACACCCAAAGCTGCAAGACGCAAACCTATATATTGATGTATATAATCGGTATTTTGCGTCAGTTTATCTTGAGGAATAATTCCCAACCTTTCGTTTATATTCTTCATATCGTTTGAATTTTATATCCAAACGGCAAAGATACAAAAAAGTTGTGATTTATCGGAAAAATACAGCTTCAAAAAGCTCAAAATAAAACGCCGTTTCAGCACTATCAAAACGCCGTTTTATTTTTGTGAAACGGCGATTTATTTTGACGAAACGCCGTTTTATTTCAAGGGAAGGAAAAATTGTCATGTTTGCAAGGCAATTTGGCGATTTGACAAGCATTTTTGTCAGTTCGGAACTTTTTGGAATGCTTCTTGTTTTGTCTTTATGTAAAAACAATTAGAAATTATGGAAGCAACAAACAAGAAATTGGAAAACTTAAACCGCTTTGCTCACAACCTTATCGAGCAGGCGAAAGAAGGAAAGCTCGACCCCGTAATCGGAAGAGACGAAGAAATCCGTCGGGTCTTGCAAATCTTGTCGCGAAGGACGAAAAACAATCCCGTTTTGGTCGGAGAACCGGGAGTAGGTAAGACTGCGATTGCCGAGGGCTTGGCTCAGAGAATTTTTAAGAAAGATGTGCCGGAGAATTTGAAGGATAAATTGATTTATTCTTTGGATATGGGTGCATTGATTGCCGGAGCAAAATACAAAGGCGAGTTTGAAGAGAGGCTCAAAGGCGTGGTTAATGAAGTTATTGCCTCAGAGGGTGATGTGATACTCTTTATTGATGAGATTCATACCCTTGTGGGTGCAGGCGGAGGCGAAGGAGCAATGGACGCTGCAAATATCCTCAAACCGGCTCTTGCAAGAGGCGAACTCAGAGCCATAGGTGCAACAACGCTCAACGAATATCAGAAGTATTTTGAAAAGGATAAGGCTTTGGAACGTCGTTTTCAGATGGTGATTGTTGATGAGCCTACGATAGCAGACACAATCAGTATATTGAGAGGACTGAAAGAGAGATACGAAGTGCATCACCATGTGCGGATTAAGGACTCTGCCATTGTGGCTGCGGCACAGATGTCGGCAAGATACATAACCAATCGTTTTCTTCCCGACAAGGCGATAGATTTGATTGATGAGGCTGCTGCAAAACTAAGAATGGAGATAGACTCTTCGCCCGAAGAGCTTGACGAGATCGAGAGACGTTTGATGCAGTTGGAGATTGAGAGAGTTGCAATCAAGAAAGAAAAGGACGAAAAGAAGCTCAAAGAACTCTCGAACGAGATTGACACTCTCAAAGTTGAGCGTGACGACTTGCGTAAACGCTGGTTGGAAGAAAAGAAATATGTAGATGCCATTCAGGACGAGGTCAAAAAAATCGAACGTTACAAGTTTGAAGCCGAGCAAGCCGAGAGAGCAGGCGACTATGGCAAGGTTGCAGAACTTCGTTATGGCAAGATAAAGACTGCCGAGACCGATTTGCAAAACTACAAGGAGCATTTGAAACAAATGCAGGCCAAAGGAGCTTTGCTGACAGAGGAAGTTGATGACAACCACATAGCCGAAGTGGTCAGCAAATGGACAGGCATTCCCGTTACAAAGATGATGCAGAGCGAAAAAGACAAGCTCTTGCACTTGGAAGACGAGCTGAAAAAGAGAGTAGTCGGTCAAGAAGAAGCAATCGAAGCCGTTGCCAATGCAATAAGACGAAGTCGTAGCGGATTGGCTGACGAAAACAGGCCTATAGGTTCGTTTGCCTTCTTGGGAAGTACGGGTGTTGGTAAAACAGAGCTTGCAAGAGCTTTGGCAGAACTGCTCTTTGACAAAGAGGATCTTATGGTCAGAATAGACATGAGCGAATATCAGGAACGACATACAGTTTCCAGATTGATAGGAGCTCCTCCGGGATATGTGGGATATGAAGAGAGCGGTCAATTAACCGAAGCTGTGAGAAGGAAACCCTATTCCATTGTATTGCTTGACGAAATTGAGAAAGCACATCCCGATGTTTTCAATATACTTTTGCAGGTTTTGGAAGACGGAAGACTTACCGACAACAAAGGAAGGGTGGTCGATTTCAAGAATACCATTATTATAATGACATCAAACATCGGCTCAGAAATCTTGCAGCAGGCAATAGACAGCAATAAAGCCGAAAACGAAAGCGAATGGACCAAGTCCAAAAACGAAGTCTTGGCTTTGATGAAGCAAACCATAAGACCGGAGTTGCTAAACAGGATTGACGAAATTGTAGTCTTCAAACCACTCATGAAAGAGCAGATAAGACAGATTGTGCAACTGCAAATTGCAAGATTGCAAAAGCGTTTGCAGCAGAAGAACATCGAACTTCACTGCACCGAAGAGAGTTTGGACTATCTTGCAGACAAGGGTTATCAACCCGATTTGGGAGCAAGACCCGTCAAGAGGGCAGTTCAAAAATATGTCATCGACAAACTTTCGATTTTTATGATTGAAGGCTCGGCACAAGAGGCTTGCAAGGTCGAAATGTTTCTTGCAAACGACGAATTACAATTCCGTTTTATCTGATTTTTTAAGACGGAAAATACCTCAAAAGGAGCAAAGCACACATCGCCTTGCTCCTTTTTTTGTGTTTTCTGACCTCTGTGTTAGTCAAAAAACACTATCTTTGCACATCAATAACAAATAATTATGGCACTAATTAAATCAATTTCCGGTTTCAGAGGAACAATCGGAGGAAAAACAGGCGAAGGCCTCACACCCATAGACACAGTTAAATTTGTGTCTGCATTTGCCGCTTTTATCAAAGAGCATTACGGCAAAGAGAAACTAACAATCGTTCTCGGAAGAGACGCAAGGGTTTCGGGGGAAATGGTATCTAATTTAGTAATAGGCACATTGATGGGCATGGGCGTTGATGTCATCGACACAGGTCTTTCAACCACTCCGACGGTTGAGGTTGCCGTTACCGAGAAAGGAGCAGACGCGGGAATAATCCTTACAGCCAGCCACAACCCTATGCAATGGAATGCACTGAAATTTCTTAACGCCAAAGGGGAATTTATTTCTGCCGACGAGGGTCGAAGAGTTTTGGAATTAGCTGCAAGTGAAGATTTCTTGTTTGCCGAAATCGGCTCACTCGGACGCTGCACCAAAGACACAACAACAATAGACAGACACATAGAAAAGGTATTGGCTTTGGATTTGGTTGATGTTGATGCAATCAAAAAAGCAAATTTCAAAGTAGCTTACGATTCTGTATGCTCGACAGGAGGATTGGTATTGACAAAACTGCTCAACCGTTTGGGCGTTGAAAGAGTTGTTGCTCTAAATGACGAGCCTACGGGAGTATTCCCTCACAATCCCGAACCGCTTCCCGAAAATATTACACAGATTTGCCAAGAGGTTGTAAAGCAAGGCTGTGATGTTGGATTTATTGTTGATCCTGATGTAGATCGATTGGCGATTGTGTGCGAAAATGGCAAGCCTTTTGTGGAAGAATACACCCTTGTGTCGGTTGCAGACTACGTTTTGTCGCACACACCCGGCACAACAGTCTCAAATATGAGTTCAACCAAGGCACTCAGAGACGTAACCGAGGCAAGAGGTCAGCGATATTTTGCCTCCGCAGTGGGCGAAGTGAACGTTGTAGAGAAGATGAAGCAGGAGAATGCGGTAATCGGAGGCGAAGGAAACGGCGGAGTGATTTATCCGGAGCTGCATTACGGACGCGATGCCTTGGTGGGAATTGCTTTATTTTTGAGTTTACTTGCAAAAAGCGGCAAGACATGCTCGGCTCTCAGGGCTTCATATCCGAATTATGAGATTTCCAAAAACAAAATGGAGCTTACGCCCGAGATGAACGTCGATTTGATTTTGGAAAAAATGGCAAAGAAATATGCCGATTGCGAAGTCCTCACAACAGACGGAGTAAAAATTATGTTCAAAGACGAATGGGTTCATCTGAGAAAAAGTAACACCGAACCAATCATTCGTATCTATTCGGAGAGCAGGGATATGGCTGCGGCAAATGCCCTTGCCACAAAAATAATGAACGAAATCAAACAATTATTATAAACATTAAAAACAACAAAACATGAAAAAAACAATCTTTTTTGCATTGGCGTTGATAGGCTTCTTCGGTTTGAAAGCCCAATCGCCCGCAGTGGAAGTCTCAATCGACGGAACAACCGCATTTACTATCACTGCACAATTCACAATGAACGAAACCTGCACACATTATGCCATTTGTACCGCACCAACCGGCGAAATGGGTCAATGGGCAAGCAATTTCGGAATGACAATGGAGCAGTTGGTTACAGCATGGGGCATAGATTTCCAATCAGACACCGCATACACTTGGACAAGTATGGCTCCCGCAACAGAGTATGAAGTATTTGTTGTGGCAATGTCTGCAACCGACACCGCAGAAGCAACGGTAACAATAGCAACAACGGCTTCTCTCGGAGGCGAAGGCACAAGCGTCATTACAATAGAGCTTAGCGAAATAACAACAAACTCTGTCAGAATGATAACCACCCCTAACGACCAAACAGCTCTTTATTACAATGGTTTGGTAACGGCAGATTTGTTCAACGAAGTGGGAGCCGATTCTTGTATGTCGATACTAAAACTTTCTCCTTATACCCTTTACGATGTAGATGATTGGATTTGGGAAGATTTGGAGAGCGGTTCAGAGTTTTATGCCCTCGCTCAGGGACAAAACATCAACGGAGAATGGGGAGAAATTGCCGTTGCAAGTTTCACAACCCTCGATGAAGCAGGTTTAAACAGCGTTGCAAGCGTTTCAAACATCACTTTGTATCCAAATCCTGCCGCTTGCTCAACCACACTTCAAAACTTGGAAGAAGGAAGCCTCATCACCCTCACCGACATTCAGGGAAGAGAGTTGCAAACGTTCGTCGCAAACAGCACAACCGCCAATATAGACTTGTCGCAAACCCCTTGCGGAGTTTATTTTGTGAAAATACTCCTTCCAAACGAGCAAACAATCATACAAAAACTCATTGTGAATGAATAATCGCAAGAAAAATATTCTTCTTGTGGCAATCCTCTCAATCGTGGCGATATTTAACATATTTCCACGGTTGGGAAGTTTGCCTTTAAGGGAGTGGGACGAAAGTCGGGTTGCCGCTTCGGCATACGAAATGTACGATAGCGGAAACTATCTTGTCGCCACATTTGACTACACTCCCGACTTGTGGAACACCAAGCCTCCTTTGCTCTTGTGGTTGCAGGCTTTGAGCATAAGATTTTTCGGCCTTGGCGAAACAGCAGTGCGATTGCCCTCGGCTCTTGCAATGCTTTGTGCAGCTCTTTCGCTTTTCTATTTCGGCACAAAGCTCTCCCGTCCATTGGCAGGCTTCTTTTCGGCACTTATTTTCCTCTGTTCCAAAGGTCTTTTCTTCTATCACTGCGGACGAAGTGCCGACTACGATGCACTGATGATAATGTTTTGCATTCTCTACTGCGGATTTTTCTATCTTTATACCCAACTAAAACAAAACAAATACCTGATTTACTTTTTCCTCTGCCTTGCTTTGGGAGTTTTGACCAAGGGAATACAAGCTGCAATTCCCCTTGCCGGCATTTTTATTTTTGCTTTATTTGACAAAGACCTGCTTTCGCTTGCCAAAAACCGCACCACATACATAGGAACGGGGATTTTGGTGCTTTTGGTAGGCGGATTTTATCTTGCAAGAGAGTGTGCTGCCCCGGGCTATCTGCTCTCTGTGTGGAACAACGAGGTCGGAGGACGATTTCTATCAACCTTGGAACAACATTCGGGAGACAATTTGTACTACTATCGCTTCCTCAAAGACGTACAATTCTCCTATTTCTTTTGGCTTGTCCCCGCCGCATTTGTCATAAACCTTATCACCAAAGACCCCCATACCCGAAAAGCCAACCTCTTCTGCACAAGCATGGCACTCACCTACTTTCTCATCATAACCATATCCCGAACAAAACTGCAATGGTACTCGCTTCCGATTATTCCCTCGCTCTGTGTGATTATAGGATTGAGCTTCGATTTTATTCGACAAACACTCTCAAAAAAGTTTTTTTTGCTCTTTGAAAAACGAAACGCCCTTTCAGTCGGACAAAACGCCGTTTCACCAAAACGAAACGCCGTTTCATTTCACCAAAACGCCCTTTTGCAAACCGCTGTATGCCTTGCTGTTATAGCAATTTTCTACTCCCCTTGCAGCAAAATAATAAGACACAATATCCTTTCGGAAGAAGCCGAAGAAAACAAAGCATACTATTCGAGAGTAAACCTCATGAAAGCAGCCGCAGACAACAGTCTGCAACATCAATATACCGAAATATGCTACCTGAACGAAGAAAGAGGACAGCTTGACTTCTTTTACTATTACTATCTGAAAGAGAACGGAATATATGCCGACAGGAAAATTTTTGAGCAGTTGGTATCGGGCGACTTTCTGCAAGTAAACCGACCCGAAACCTTAGAAAAGCTCAAGCACCACTACGAAATACAAGAAACAGACAGCCGAATATCGAGCCATATTTTTCTTTTGAAATCGAAAAAACAACAAAACAATGGAAATATCAGCGATAATACCAAGCTATAACGAGCAGGACAACGTCGGACTTATGTACGAAAGAATGACCAAGACCCTTTCCAAGATAAGCCCCGACTATGAAATTATATACATTAACGATTGCAGCAAAGACCAAACACTGCTTCGCATCAAGGAATTGGCTGCAAAAGACACTCATGTAAAGTATTTGAGTTTTTCTCGCAACTTCGGACACCAAATAGCGGTCAGTGCAGGCTTGGACTACTGCTCCGGCAAAGCTGTTGTGATAATTGACGGCGATTTGCAAGACCCTCCCGAACTCATAGAGCAGATGTACGAAAAATATAAGGAAGGTTACAAGGTGGTATATGCCCGAAGAACCTCGCGAGAAGGCGAAACATGGTTCAAAAAAGCCACTGCAAAAATATTCTACCGCCTTTTGGCATCTATGACAAGCATAGACATTCCCGTCGATGTGGGAGATTTCAGACTGATTGACCAAGTGATTGTGAAGCACTTGCGAAATATGCCCGAAAAATCGAAGTACATTCGCGGTCAAATCTCGTGGATTGGCTACAAACAGACCTTTGTGAATTACCACAGGGACGCCCGAATTTACGGCAAGACAAACTACCCTCTCAGAAAGATGCTCCGTTTTGCCTTGGACGGCATCACCGCCTTTTCGGACAAGCCTTTGAAGATTGCATCGGGCTTGGGCATTGTTGCAGCAATCGTTTCGCTGCTTGCACTCGTCTATGCACTTGTTGCACACTTCTGTTTCAACAGCACAATCACCGGTTGGACATCGCTAATCCTCAGCGTGTTGTTCATTGGCGGCGTTCAGCTTATCACAATCGGCATCATAGGCGAATATATCGCCCGAATAAACAACGACGTCCGCAATCGTCCGCTCTATATCTTGGAAGAAAACAACATGGAAGAGCAAGCGTAAATCCAAATCGACTATATGATTTTTGAAATAGACACAATAATTACGATTGGCTCAGAATTGTTCCGGTAGTATTAACCAAAAAAATATGGAAATGAGTTACAAAACTAAGTATTACATCGCATTGGGATGCGTAGTTGTGCTGTTGGCATACATAGTATTTGCAGCCGTTCAGAGACACAAGCTGAGCAATGCAATCATTGACTGCAACAACAAAGGTCAATGTATCAAAGAAAAAGCTGGTTCGGATATGAATGTTACGAGTGTAACACTCAATTGACCGAACAAGCCCAATAGAACCACAACACAATCGATTGATTTTCAAAATCCGGTAAATCATCAAACCAAAACGCCGTTTCAGCAGAATAGAACGGCGTTTTATTTTTGCAAAACGGCGTTTTGGTCGAATAAAACGGCGTTTTGTTTGTGAGAAAAAAGGCAGTTTGTCATTTTTTTCGTACCTTTGCAGTCTTATAACACGTTTTTAGTATGACAAAAGCAAAAGTTTTGTTCGTCAATCAAGAAATCACTCCCTATTTGGGAGAAGGTGCAAGAGCCGAGATAGGCAGATTTCTGCCTCAACACATACAAGAAAGAGGCAAAGAGGTCAGAAATTTCATGCCAAAGTTCGGAGACATCAACGAAAGGAAGAACCAACTTCACGAAGTTATCAGATTGTCGGGCATGAACCTCATAATTGACGACACAGACCACCAACTAATAATCAAAGTAGCGAGCATTCAGGCTGCAAGAATGCAGATATACTTCATAGACAACGATGATTTCTTTCAGCGAAAAGCCAATGTGTCAGACAAAGATGGTACTTTGTTTGCAGACAACGACGAAAGGGCGATATTTTTCATCAGAGGTGTGTTGGAAACCATCAAGAAACTAAGCTGGAAACCCAATATCATTCATTGTTCGGGCTGGTTTGCCGCCCTTCTGCCCTTCTATGTGAAGCGAACCGAATACAAAAACAATCCTTTCTTCTCAAACAGCAAGGTAGTTCTCTCTTTGTTCAACGAAGACTTTGAGGGAAGTTTGTGCGAAAACCTTTCCAAAAAGATGAAAGCCGACGGCGGAACGCTCAAAGACTGGAAGATGTACAAAGAACCGACCTATTTGAACCTTATGAAGGCTGCAATATCATACTCGGACGCTGTTGTCATTGCCGAAGAGGGAGTAAATCAGGAACTAATCGACTTTGCCAAGTCAAACAAAAAGACGATTATTGATTATGCTCCACTGCCCGAAATGGCTGACAGTTTGAGCGAATTGTACGACAAGATTGCCGTGATTGACGAAGACTGATAAACAACAAATACAATGAAAAGAATTTTGTGCATATTGATGTTTCTGCCGTTTGTGTTCGCCTCTTGTGTAGATGAGGACGAGACTCTCGGTATGGATTTGGTTGATGAGAACGACAAATTTGAGGTTGGTATTTATGACAGGATAAGTATGAATGCCATCTTTTTCAAAGAGGACTCTCTTGTTACGCTCAACTATCGTTACAATACCTTGGGAGAATACAGCGACAGCAAATTTGGAGCGGTAAAGTCGTCATTATTCACACAAATCACCCTTTCTACGCCCTCGGCAGCCTTCAATACCTACGACAATATCGACTCTGTGATACTCACCTTGGCGTATGCAGGAGGCTTTTCGGAAGACACAATGTTGAGCGGCAAGCAGATGAGACTGAATATTTACGAATTGAGCGAAGAAATCGACAGCACAAAAAAATACAGCTTCGACAATGTTGCTTGTTCTTCCCTGCCAATATACTCAAACAACATTCAGATAGATTATAACTCCGATGTAATAATCGAAAGCGACACTTTGGACCCTCACCTGAGAGTAAAAATCGAAGGAGAGTTCTTTGAGAAGATAAAAAACTTCGGAGGCAGCAACGACGACTTTGTAAGTCAGTTCAAGGGATTGAAGTTTGAGCTTACAAAACTCGACTCTCGCGGACTTATGGCTTACATTGACATGGAGGCGACAGCCTCTTGTATCACTGTATATTACACTCAGGGCGGCACTCACCAAAAATACCTCATAAAAATTCCGACTTCGGGCAATCGGTTTATGCACTACGATTATGATTTTACCTCTTCTGACATTTCCTCTTTGTCAAACAATGACACCATTGACGGAAACGACCTCATATATCTCGGAAACATGGGAATATCTTTGGCAAAAATCAACATAAATGACTTTAAGGAAGACTGGCTTTCCACTGTTAATCAAGGAAATGAAGAAAACGATGTGTCAATCAACTCTGCTATTTTGGAATTTCCGGTTTCTGATTTGAGCCAAATCAACAATCCGAGCTTCACCTCACGCATTTTATGTTACCGCAAGGCAGTTGTAAACCAAGACACCGCCCTTGTGTTAATCCATGATGCACAAACAGCCTCGCGACGCAAGGCGTTCTTCGGCTTCGAGAGTTATTCTCAACGGACCGAACAACACAATCAAGCCTGCACGAATTAAAGTAACCTATTCAAAGAAGAAAATATAAGTTTGGTACGATGAAAAGCCCTGTTTTATTTACAACATTGCTGTTGTGTTTCACTGCTATGCAGGCACAGACAAAAGTTTTCACAGAATATTGGAGCAACGGCACCAAAGCAACCGAAGGAACGCTCAATCAAGACAACATACGCACCGGAGAGTGGACTTGGTTTCACGAAAACGGCAACAAACAGACCGAAGGAAGTTACGATGACAAAGGAAACAAAATCGGAATATGGACTTCCTACTATCCCGACGGCAAGGTGCAGAAGACAGAGGTCTTTTCGGGAAGCGGAGAAGCAAAGGCATTCTTCCCAAACGGCAAACTGCAATACTCTTATACCATTACAGACGGTAAAAGACAAGGAAAGTTTGAAGAATACTATGCAAACGGACAAAAAAAGACCGAAGCTTTCTACAAAGACGACGAATTGGACGGACAAGCCTTCTGGTGGTATGAAAATGGTCTCAAAGACATGGAGGGAGAGTTGAAGGCAGGCAAGAGAGACGGACTTTGGACATACTACTACAAGAGCAACGGAAAGCAAGGCAGCCGAGGAAACTACAAAAACGACAAAGAAACCGGACATTGGGTCTATTTCTACGAGACAGGTGAGAAATGGAGAGAGGGAGAGTACGACAACGGAAATCGAATAGGGCTTTGGACAACCTATTACGAGAACGGAAAAATTCATCACAAAGGAAGCTATGTTGCAGGAAAGGAAGAAGGCGTTTGGCAAAGCTGGTTTGAGGACGGCAAAACGATGGAACGCGGAAGTTTTTCGGCAGGATTGATGAGCGGAACGTGGGAAGTATTTTATCCCGACGGCACACGAAAGACCCAAACCGCCTACAAGGACGGCTTAAAGCATGGTTGCGAAATTTTGTATGACGAAAGCGGCAATCTTTCTCAAAAGTGCGACTACACAAACGGCATAATGAACGGCAGATGGGAGAAATACATCGGAGGAGTATTGGTAGAAAAGGGAGCATATTCCCAAGGCAAGAAAGAGGGAGAGTGGATTTTCTATTCGGCAAGCGGAGCCAAGCAAAGACAACAAGGTTTCAAAAACGGACGTCCTCATGGCAAATGGACAGAATACTATTCTGCCGACAAGAAAGCCTCAGAGGGTGAATACAAAGAGGGATTGAAACACGGCACTTGGAAGAACTACGACCGCAATGGCAAGGTTCTTTCAACCACAATCTTCTCCGAAGGACAAAAAATCAAGGAAACAATATCCGATAAAACCAAATAGAGATGATAAAAGACTTTTTTGAACTGATACGTTGGAAAAGTATTCTCCTTGTTGCGATAACCCTTATTATTGTAAGGGTGTTTATTCACGATTGTTTTTACGAAGTATTTGAACTAAGCCCCGCTTTGAGCATTCCTTTCTATGCTTTGTTTGTTTTGTCGGTCGTTTTGTTGGTTGCATCTTGCAGCATTGCCGACGAAATAATCAACAAAGACAAATACAAAAGCATAAGAGACGGCAAATCTTTCATCGGAACACTTCTTCAAGAGCAGACAGCAAAGGTGCTTTGCATCGTTTTGCTTGTGCTTTCTCTTGCAACTGCTTACACAATCGGAGCTTTGAACGGATTTGTTCACCTCGGCACGATACTCATTGTTCTTTTCGGCATGATGTACTTTTGTTCCAAAAGATATTCTTTTCAACCTGTGGCAGGCAAATTGCTGAGAGCGTTGTGTCAGGCTTTGCTTTTTTTGCTGCCGACGATGTTTGAGACAGCTTGTCTTGCCAACGAACCCAAACTTTTTGAGGCAATAGGACAGCAAAATGTCATGATAATGATGGTGATGAGCCTTTGCTTTGGCGGATTTGCCTTCATGCTCAGTCTTTTGACCGAAATAACAGCCGATTTGAGAGATATTGACGATTCCAAACTGATAAACAGCAGGAGCTTTGCCCTTTATTTCGGAGAAGATGCAACAAAGAAAACGACATATTTTCTTGTTGTGCTGCTCATTGCGGCAACTGCTTTTTTCCAATTCCGATACTATCAAGCCGACAAGATGATTGTATTGGGCGGAATTTCGATTTTGATTTACCTTCCTTTACTGTATTTTATCAAAGAGATGCGTTCTGCCAAGTCAGTGCAGGATTATGATTTCCTTGTCAAACTTTTGAACATGGTTTTCATCTCTTTGTTATTCGCAATGACGAGCTTAAAATACGTTATTCCCTATGCACTTATCTGATTTACTGAGTGTAAAAATCATATTGGCGTCCCAATCGCCCAGACGCTTGCAACTCTTAAAGCAAATGGGCTTTGAGGTTGTTACCACCAAGATTGAAGTAGAGGAAAAAGCCGAAGAGGGATTGCAGGACTTTGAATTGGCAGAGCATCTTGCCAAAACGAAAAACCATGCTTACACTTTGCCGATAGAAAGTGGCAGTGTGTTGGTAACAGCAGACACTTTGGTGTTCGTAAACGGGCAACCGCTCGGAAAACCCTGCGACAAACAGCAGGCAATGCACTACCTCAAAATACTGAGCGGCAGAGAACACCGAGTAATCACGGCTTGCACACTCAGAAGCCGCCACCAAGAAACAACATTCCACTCTGTTGCAAAGGTTTATTTCCGTACTTTGAGCAGCGAAGAGATGAATTACTACATCGATTGCTTTCAACCTTTTGACAAAGCGGGCAGTTACGGCATTCAAGAGTGGATCGGGCTGACGGGGATTGAGAAGATAGACGGAGATTACTACACAATAATGGGGCTGCCTTGCAATAAATTGTTCTCAACTCTCGGACAAATGAAAATATAATATCGATATGGATAAACCAAGCGTATTGTTGGTGGACGACGACACCGACATATTGGAATTTCTTTCATACGTCATGGAAAAGGACGGCTTTGTTGTTCACACGGCAACCAATGGCGAGGCTGCCTTTGCCACGGCGAAGGAAATAATTCCCGATATTATTGTTCTCGATATGATGATGCCGGGCTGGGACGGCTTGGAAACGTGCAGACATATCCGAAAAGAAGAGAGTTTGAAGGACACAATGATAATTTTTCTCACCGCCCGAAACGAAGATTATATGCAGATAGAAGGCTTTGAGAGCGGTGCAGACGACTATGTACCCAAACCTGTAAAGCCAAAGGTGCTTATCAGTCGCATAAGAGCCGTGTTGAGAAGAAAAACAGACAATCCGCAAACCGACAATCACAAAATAGAATTGGAAAACCTCACAATAGACAAAGACAACTACACAGTTACAACACCAAAGGGAAAGGTGGCTCTTTCAAAAAAGGAGTTTGAACTGCTGCTTTACCTTACAACTCACACCGAAAAGATACATTCGAGAGACGAAATCTACTCTGCGGTTTGGGGAGACGAAGTTGTGGTGGGCGAAAGGACGATTGACGTTCACATAAAGAAGCTCCGCGACAAACTTCAAACCGACAAGATAAAGACATACAAAGGAATAGGATACAAATACGAAGAATGATATGAAGACAAGGTTTATTTCGCTGTTCACAGCCTTTTGGAGCATAGTTGCATTGTTCGCTCTATTGTCGTTATTGCTCTATTTCAAAACGTTCAATCTCATAACGTTGTTACTTGTCTGCGTTATTGAATTTGCAGTCGTCTTTTTCATAACGCGATATTGGATTCAGAAAGAAGTATATGACAAGGTAAACACCATATACAAGAACATATACAATTTCAAAATCAATAAAAAAGACGTAAAGAAGAAAGTAGCATCGGGAAAAATCAATTTGTCCGACGTGGGCGAAGAAGTAGATAAGTGGATTTACGAACAAACGGGCAAAATTGACCAAATGGTCGAAATGGAGAAGTATAGAAAAGAATACATTGGCGATGTGGCTCACGAATTAAAAACTCCCATTTTCACCATTCAGGGATATATTTCCACACTCTTGGACGGGGCTATGGAAGAAAAGGAACTCACAAAGAAATATCTTCAACGTACCGAAGCAGGAATTGAAAGAATGATTGCCATTGTGAACGATTTGGATACCATATCGCAGTTGGAAAGCGGTGACATCAAGTTGGACATCAGTCGTTTCGATATGTTGAAACTAACCGAAGAGACCGCAGAAGCACTCGAAGCCAAGGCACAGGAACGAAATCTCGAAATCAAAATCCAATACACCGAACCGCTCTATGTGGAAGCCGACAAAAATCGCATTCGTCAGGTTTTGACCAATCTTTTGGACAATGCAATCAAATATTCCAAGCAGGAAGGCGGCACAATCAAAGTAAAATTTTTCGACATGGGCGACCAAGCTCTCATAGAAGTGGCAGACGAGGGAATAGGCGTGGCAGAAAAAGATTTGAACCGCTTGTTTGAGAGATTTTATCGCACCGACAAGGCACGCTCAAAAGAAAACGGAGGAACGGGACTTGGTCTTGCAATAGTAAAACACATCATCGAAGCTCACCGACAGACTCTTAACGTTCGCAGCAGGCTCGGCGAAGGAACGACTTTCGGCTTTACCTTGAAGAGAGTTGCCAACTAAGCAAAATAAAACGGCGTTCTTTCAAAAAATATCGGCGTTTTTTTCAAAAATAACGCCGATATTTTTTGAAAAGTCGGCGACATTTTTCAGCTTTATCGCCGATATTTTTAATCTATTGTGCCACAACGATTTACCAAATCGCTTTCCTGTGGTCGAAAACTCAGGTCTTATTCGGAAATATTGCCGAAGAGTTCTTCCTCAATGTACATTTGCAAAGTTTCTTTGGACACTGCACCGCTCACAACAAGGGGTTGCTTTCCCATAGGGCAGATAAAGATTGTCGGAATGCTCGCAATGCCAATCTCTTTTGAGAGTTCCTTCTGCTTATCGACGTTAATCTTATAAACATACATCTTCCCTGCATACTCTTTGGCTATATCCTTCAACACAGATGCCATCACCTTGCACGGAGGACACCAATCGGCATAAAATTCGACTATTGCAGGCTTGTCTCCAAGGTATTGCCAAGAACCGCTTACCTCTTCGTAGTTGATAACCTTGCTTATAAAATCCTGCTTGTTTATTTCAATGGGTTTTTTCTGTGCATAAATCGCTTCTGACAAGCCGAAAATCATCAGAAACGCAGTTAAAAATAATGTTTTTCTCATATCCATGATTTGTTTTCGTTTAATAAATTCTCACCATTCCCAATTCCCTGCCGTCAATCACCACCATATAGTCGCCTTGCGGTATTCCGCCGACTTCAATTCTGTAATTTTTGTAACATTTGCAAGAGCTGTTTCCACCCTCGGGCTTTGTGGTTATCTCTATTCGGGAGTTGTCGATTTTTGCCTCGCTTTCAAACACACCGCTTTGGCAGGGCAGTGCAACATTTGTCATTGTTACCTCCATTTTTCCGCTGCTTATCCAATGGTAACTTGCAGCCGACGAATCTTTCTGTTCTTCCGCTTTGTCGCAAGGTGCAACGCAATCGCTGATATGGGAAAGATTGCAAACAATAGGCTCTGCGTCCGAAGAAGAACAAGCAGTTGCCAATGCAGAAGCACAAAACATAATCGCCACCGAGGCTCTAATGGTATTCTTTGTTCGTGTCATATCTCTCATACTTTGGCAATAACGTCCGAAAGCGACACATTATTGCCTTGTTTTTCAAGCAACAAAAAAAGCCGTCTTCGTTTGAAGCGGCTCTAATGAGAATTTTTGGAGGTCTCTTCCAGATTCGAACTGGAGTAAACGGTTTTGCAGACCGGTGCCTAACCTCTCGGCCAAGAGACCTTGTCTTTTTGCGTGTGCAAAGATACGACTTTTTTGCCGATTGGCAAAGTTTTGAGAGAGCTTTTTGTCAATTTATTTTTCCGAATGCAGATTATCAACCGATTAGAACGGCGTTTTGGTCAAAGCGAAACGCCGTTTTGCTAAGATATAATTGAAACAAACTTGTCAAAAAGCTGCTTTGCAACTATTGAGGTGTCAAATTCCCGTCCCAATTCCTGCTTCATGCTTGTCGCTCCCTTGTCTGTAAATCCGCAAGGGTTGATGTAGTTGAAGTAAGTCAGGTCGGTATTGACATTAAGAGCAAATCCGTGCATGGTAATTCCCCGAGAGGCTTTGACACCTATTGCACATATCTTGCGTGCATGGCTTGTGTGAGCATCAATCCACACTCCCGTTGCACCCTTGAGCCGTTCACATTTAATATTATAGTCGTCCATCAGACGTATAACGCTCTCTTCTATGCTCTCAATGTAGGTTCGCAAGGTCAAATTCAGACTATCTATATCCAAACTCGGGTATCCGACAATTTGTCCCGGACCATGGTAAGTAATATCGCCACCTCGGTTGATGTGATAGAACGAAGCCCCAATCTTTTTGAGGAAATCGTCGTTTGCAAGCAGGTTTGAAGCCTTGCCATGCTTGCCCAGAGTATAGACATGAGGGTGAGTACAGACGATAAAGTCCTCCGATATTTCACCCTGAGAAAGCAATTTCTGCTCCACCTTGCGATTGAACAAATCTTCTTGCTTTCTCAGAGCAACATCGTAGGGAACAAGTCCCCAATCTTCAAAATTCAGCTGCATCGTTTATGCTTTGGTTATTCTGATTGCAAGCTCCGTACCTTCTATAACGTCGATTGTTTGAAGCGGACAGGCAACCTTGTCGGAGAAGATTAGCTTTTGAGTTAGCGTCTCGCTGCAAATATAATCTCTGAAAGCCTCTGCCGCCTCGCAAAGCATCTCTTGCTTTTCTATCTCGACAATTATGTTGTCGGTAACGTCAAATCCTTGTTCCTTTCTGATGTTTTGAATACGATTGACAAGCTCTCGCGAAATTCCTTCCAAGCGAAGGCTTTCGGTAATCGTTGTATCCAATGCAACGGTAAGGTCATCTTCGTTGGCAACAACCCAGCCCGGAATGTCCTGAGTAATGATTTCCACATCAGAAAGAGCAATCTCTACACTCTCCTGCCCTATTGTCAAATTAAATCTTCCCTCACATTCGATAGTTGCAATATCCTCCTGAGAGAATGAGGCAATAGCCGCAGCAATCGCTTTCATCTTTGCCCCAAACTTTGGACCCAATGTCTTGAAGTTGGCTTTTATGCTCTTGACAAGCACATTGTTCTCTTTGGAAAGAAAGTCTATCGTCTTGACATTCACTTCCGAAAGAATTAAATCCTTTACCGCTTCAATCTGTGCCTGTTGGTGGGCATTCTTTGCCGGAATCATAATTCTCGAAAGCGGCTGACGCACCTTCAAGTTGTTCCTTTTGCGAAGCGAAAGCACAAGAGAACAAATCTTTTGTGCGGTCTGCATTCGGTTTTCAAGCTCCTTATCGACCAAAGCAGGGTTGCTTTGAGGGAAATCGGCGGCATGTACGCTGCCAAAGGCAAATCGTCCGCTCACAGAGTTCAAATCGTCAAACAATCTCTCGCAGAAGAAAGGAGCAATCGGTGCTGCAAGACGAGCAATCGTCTCCAAGCAGGTGTAAAGCGTCTGATAAGCCGAGATTTTGTCGCAAGTGTATTCGCCTTTCCAAAATCTTCTTCGGCACAAACGCACATACCAATTACTCAAATAGCCATCTACAAAATCGGCTATTGCTCTTCCTGCCTTTGTAGGCTCATATTCCGAATAGCTCTTGTCGCAATAGTCTGTCAAAGTGTTGAGTTCGGACAATATCCAGCGGTCTATTTCGGGACGTTTTGCCATTTCGATATCCGCTTCCTTGTAAGTAAATCCGTCAATGTTGGCATAGAGAGCAAAGAACGAGTAAGTGTTGTACAAAGTTCCGAAGAACTTGCGGCGAACCTCGTCAATGCCTGCCTTATCGAACTTAAGATTTTCCCAAGGCTGAGTGTTGGTAATCATATACCAGCGAGTTGCGTCTGCCCCATAGGTATTCAGTACCTCGAAAGGGTCCACCGCATTACCGAGACGCTTGGACATCTTGTTGCCTGCCTTATCCAACACCAATCCGTTGGAGACTACGTTCTTGTAAGCAACGCTGTCGAAACACAAAGCGGCGATTGCGTGCAGCGTAAAGAACCAACCGCGAGTTTGATCGACACCTTCGGCAATAAAATCGGCAGGGAAACAAGCCTTTAACTGCTCATCGTTACAGTCAAACGGATAATGTACCTGTGCATACGGCATTGCACCCGAGTCAAACCAAACATCAATCAAGTCAGGTTCGCGGAACATTTTCTTGCCACTTTCACTTACCAATATCACATTGTCGATATAAGGTCGGTGGAGGTCGAAACTATCATAGTTTTTGAAGTCTTTGTATGGGTTTTCGCTCATAAAGCCGGCTGCAATGCTCTTTTCGATTTCGCTTGACAGCATTTCGACCGAGCTGATGCACTTTTCCTCATCTCCTTCTTCGCTTCTCCAAATCGGAAGCGGCGTTCCCCAATACCTCGAACGGCTCAAATTCCAATCCACAAGGTTCTCCAACCAGTTGCCAAAGCGTCCGCTTCCCGTTGCTTCGGGCTTCCAATTTATTGTCTTGTTGAGTTCTATCAATCGGTCTTTGATTGCCGTGGTTTTAATGAACCAACTGTCGAGCGGATAGTACAATATAGGCTTGTCGGTCCTCCAACAATGAGGATAATTGTGGACGTGCTTTTCGATCTTGAACGCCTTGCCCTGCTGTTTGAGCAATACGCTCAAATCGACGTCCAATGTAGGGTCTTTTTCTGTCAGTTTATTATCGTAAGCGTTCTTTACAAATCGTCCGGCGTACTCTTTGTAAGCCTCTTGGTTCACATAATTTTTCACAAACGTCTCGTCCAAGTCCTCAATCTTGAAGAACTTGCCCTGACGGTCCACCATAGGCTGATTTTTGCCTGCCTTATCGACCACAAACAAAGGAACAATGCCTGCTTGCTTTGCCACACGGTCGTCATCTGCACCAAAGGTAGGTGCAATGTGGACAATACCCGTTCCGTCCTCGGTTGTAACATAGTCGCCGCCTATTACCTTGAAAGCATTGCCCATCGGAGAGACAAAATTCATCAACTGCTCGTAAGAATATCCCACAAGGTCTTTTCCTTTGCACTCTGCAAGCACCTCAAAAGGTATGTCTTTGTCGCCTTTTTTGTAATCGGCAAATGCCAAAGCTGCATTCTTTTCGGGACAATAAGCATTCATGCGGGCTTTTGCCATAACTACGATTTCCAATTCGCCCGAATAGGGGTTGAAAGTGCGGACAAAAACATAATCTATGCCGGGTCCGACAGCCAAAGCTGTGTTTGAAGGCAGTGTCCAAGGCGTTGTGGTCCATGCAATGAAGTAAATATGCTCTTCTGCCTTGATGTTAAATTGCTCTTTGAGCTTTTGCTGCTCTTTCATCGAGAATTGAACAACGGCGGTTGTGTCTTTCACGTCTCTGTAACAGCCAGGCATATTGAGTTCGTGGGAACTCAATCCCGTACCTGCGGCAGGCGAGAATGGTTGTATGGTATATCCTTTATACAAGTAACCCTTTTGGTACAGCTGTCCGAGCAAATACCATAGTGTTTCGATATATTCGTTTTTGAAAGTGATGTAAGGATTGTCCAAATCGACCCAGTAACCCATCTGAGTTGTCAGTTTGTCCCACATATCTTTGTACTTCATCACCTCGCTTCTGCACTCGGCGTTGTAATCATCAACAGATATTTTGCTGCCTATGTCTTCCTTTGTTATGCCGAGCTTTTTCTCTACTCCGAGTTCAACAGGCAGTCCGTGGGTGTCCCAACCTGCTTTTCTGGAAACGTAATATCCTTTTTGGGATTTGTATCTGCAAAAAATATCTTTGATAGTTCGTGCCATGACATGGTGAATACCCGGTTGTCCGTTTGCAGAAGGCGGTCCTTCAAAGAAGATAAAAGGTTTTGAACCCTCCCTTAGTTTCAATGTCTGTCTGAATGTGTCTTCTTTTTGCCATTTTTCGAGTACCTCACTGCCAATACGCGTCAAGTCAAGCTGCTTATACTCTCTGTACTTATTGCTCATATTGTGATATTATTGAATTTTCGATAGTTAATAAACCAACTTGCAAAAGTATAAAAAAAAGCCGTTTTACTGAAATTTCAAAGGGCAAAAATCAAAACAGCGTTTCATTTTTCCAAAACGGCGTTTCGCTCAAACAAATCGCTGTTTTATTTCAACAAATCGCCGTTTCGTTTTTATCAAATAGAAAATCAGTGTTTTAGACTGCTAATCAAAGATTTACAATCATGAATTCAATTTGTTTATCCGCTACTCAAACTACAAAAAAATCAGATGTCCGAATAAAAAATTTTGATTTTTCCTATTTGTTATTTGCTATATTTGAAAAAAATCGTACCTTTACCACCGTAATTTTAATTAAATACCAAGTAATATGAAAACACAGCATCAAATTTTCGTGATTTCGTCATTGAAAACAAACAAGTTATTTAAGATGATGATACTTGCGTCTGTGGCATTTATCCCTTTAGCATGTTCGTCAAAAAGTGATTCCGAATGTAAATCTCTTGAAGAGATAAGCAAAATGAGCAAAAATGAAGACATGAAAGCAATAAGCGAAATGTCTGAAGAGTGCTTCAATTCTCTTTGCATGGAGAGATTCAAACAGATAATGTCGTTGGAATGGTCTCAAGAAGAGTTACAACATTGGGAAACGCTTATCAAAACTCTTGACGGCAAAATGCACATTCTTTATGGCAACAAGAAGCAATATCAAAGTTCAAATGGTCAAAAGAACTTGCAACAAAGATATTGGCAGACGGCAACAATCTCACACAAGAGGAGTTGGACACTCTGAAAAAGTAAGCAATACTTATTCGGATTAAGACAGAGGAGTTACGTCTCTTTGTTTGGAAACAGGCATAAAGAGACGTAACTTTTTTCATTTTTTATTTCGACAAGACAAAACCTTATTGGTGAAAATGTGTTTGGCACTTGTGCAATAGGGATTTTGGTTGTAATTTTGCAAGCTGTAAATTCTAATTTTCAGGACAAAGACATATTGAAAATAATGACAAGATTAAGCGTTAATATCAACAAGATAGCTACAATAAGAAACGCTCGCGGAGGCAACGTTCCCGATGTGATTAAAATGGCTGTGGATTGTGAAAAATTTGGTGCAGAAGGCATAACCGTACACCCGCGTCCCGACCAAAGACATATAAGATATAAAGATGTGAGAGACCTCAAAGGTGTGCTGACAACAGAGTTCAACATTGAGGGTTTCCCTTGCAGCAACTTTATTTCCCTTATCAAAGAAATCAAACCTGCACAGGTTACTCTTGTTCCCGATGCTCCCGATGTTCTCACCTCAAATGCAGGCTGGGACACGGTTGCAAGAGAAGACGAATTGAAGAAAATCATTGCCGAATTGAAGCCTGTGTGTCGTGTATCGGTCTTTGTGGAGGCAGATTGCCGAATGGTTGAGGGTGCAAAGCGTTGCGGAGCCGACAGAGTGGAGCTTTACACCGAGAGTTATGCAGCAAACTATGCCCAAAACAGAGAAAAAGCAATAGAAAAGTTCGTTGTGGCAGCTCGAAAAGCCGAAGAAGTCGGCTTGGGGCTGAATGCAGGACACGATTTGAGCCTCGAAAATCTGCAATACTTCAACAGCATGATACCCAATCTTCAAGAAGTGTCGATAGGTCATGCTTTGATTAGCGATGCTCTTTATTTCGGAATGGAAAACACAATACAGATGTACAAGCGATTGCTGTTGTGATTTTCCGATAATTTTGTTCTAATTTCTTTATTGCAAGTCTTATGAGTTGGTTGTATGATTTAGTTTTCGGCACATCTGTTGCTTCGTCAATCATTTTGGTCGCTTTCACAATCACGGTGGGCATCATTCTCGGCAAAGTCAAAATATTCGGCATCAGCTTGGGAATAACATGGATTTTGTTTGTCGGAATAGTTCTCGGACATTTCGGTTTGGAAATCAATCCCCTCATTTCGAGTTTTGTAAAAGACTTCGGATTGATACTCTTTGTCTATTCTATTGGTCTGCAACTTGGTCCGGGATTTTTCTCTTCCCTCAAACAAGGCGGATTGAGGCTCAATCTTTTGGCAGTTGCGGCAGTTGTTTTGTCGGTTGGGGTTACATATATCATACATCTTGCAACAAATGAGGATTTAAGCACAATGGTGGGCGTGATGTCGGGAGCTGTTACCAACACTCCTGCTCTCGGAGCTGCCGAACAGACCTTTGCCGACTCCGGATTGGAAAGCGAGAATAACATTGCTTCGGCTTATGCGGTTGCTTACCCCTTGGGAGTGTTGGGAATCATACTTGTGCCATATCTTATCAAAGTAATCTGCAAAATAAAGCCCGAAAACGAAACCTCAAAGCAAGAGCAGGAACAAGCAAACAACCAAATGGCAAAATTTAACGTCCTTATAGAGAACCAAGGCGTTGTGGGAAAGCATCTATCCGAAATAACGAGAAATTTCAAGACCATGGTGGTGGTTTCAAGGGTCAAACACGCCGACGGAAGTGTGGAGGTGGCAAACGACAATACTGTTTTGCAACAAGGAGACACCATACGATTGGTTACAAACAAGGATAACGAAGAAGCTGTGTGCATTCTGCTCGGCAAGAAGGTGCAAATGGGCGAACAAGATTGGGAAACGCCAAATCACACTCTTGTTACAAGGCGTGCAGTCGTTACAAAATCGGAACTGAACGGCAAAAAGATAGGCTCTCTCAACATAAGGACGATGTACAAAGTAACAATCACAAGAATAAATCGAAATGGTATCGACTTGATTGCCGAAAAAGATTTGATACTTCAAACAGGCGACCGAGTTACTTTGGTCGGAGAAGAGAGCAATGTGGAGAAAGTTACCTCCATGTTGGGCAATTCGATGAAGAGATTGAACTCTCCCAACCTCATTCCCATATTTTTGGGGATTGTCTTGGGAATTGTTTTGGGTTCTGTTCCCATTGCGTTTCCGTTCTTGCCTCAGAGTGTGAAGCTCGGACTTGCAGGCGGTCCGCTGATTGTGGCAATCCTTATGGGAAGATTTGGTCCTTATTACAAAATAGTTACTTTTACCACAACCTCTGCCAATATGATGGTACGGGAAATAGGTATTTCGCTTTTCCTTGCGGCAGTGGGTTTGTCGGCAGGAGAAAATTTCTTCTCTTCCATAGCCTCCGGCGGATATGTCTGGATAGTTTACGGACTTCTAATCACCATTGTGCCTCTGCTTTTGGTGGGTCTTTTTGCGAGAATGAAGATGAAAATGGATTACTTCACTCTTTGCGGACTTTTGGCAGGTAGCACGACCGACCCTCCTGCACTTGCTTTTGCCAATGAGCAGTCTCCAAATGATGCTCCTTCGGTTGCATACGCTTCGGTCTATCCTTTGACAATGTTTCTCAGAGTGTTGTCGGCACAGGTGCTAATGATAATTGCATTGTCTTAGGCTGATGAACTCTCCAAACACAAGAAAATTGGAGCTTCTCGCCCCTGCAAGAGACAAAGACGTTGCTTTTGCGGCAATCAATGCGGGAGCCGATGCAATCTATATGGGTTTTGAGAAATTCGGAGCAAGAGCTTTGGCAGGTAATTCTTTGCAAGACATTGGGCAGGTGGTAAGCTATGCACACCTTTTCGGCGTAAAGGTTTATGTTACTCTCAATACCATATTATATGATGAGGAAATAGAGCAGGCAAGAGAAGCTGTAAGGGACTTATATGCCGCAGGGGTTGATGCAATCATTGTTCAAGACATGGCGTATGTGCAAATGAACGAATGCAACATGACGCTCCATGCCTCCACTCAGGCAGACAACTCGACCAAAGAGAAAGTCAAATGGTTTGAAAAGCTCGGATTTCAAAGAGTGGTTCTTGCTCGCGAAATGACAATCGGGCAAATTAGAGACATTCACAAGGCTTGCCCCGATATGGAATTGGAGTTTTTTGTTCACGGAGCTTTGTGCTGCTCTTTCAGCGGAAGGTGTTATCTGAGCCTTTACCAGAGCGGACGGAGTGCCAACAGAGGCGAGTGTTGCCAATCGTGCAGAAGTCGTTACGATTTGCTCGACGACAAGGGCGAAACGCTCATCAAGGACAGCTGTCTGCTGAGTACAAAAGACTTTAACGCCTCTGCAAAGATTGAAGAGCTGATTGAAGCAGGCGTTGTCAGCTTCAAAATTGAGGGAAGGCTCAAAGACGCAGGCTATGTCAGCAATGTAACGGCATATTACAGCTCTCTGATAGACAAATTTTGCACAAAGAACAAACAATACTCACGTTCCTCATACGGAAAGAGCATTCTGAACTTTGTTCCCGATGTGTCGAGAAGCTTCAATCGCGGATTTACCATTTTTAACCTTGAAGGCAAGGGAGAGAAAACCGGTGATCCCGCCTTCACAAAAAGCATCGGAAAAGCAATCGGAAGAGTGGTCGAATGCAAAAACGGAACTATCACAATAAACACCAAAGAAAAACTGCACCCTTCGGACGGCATTTTGTTCTTTGACCGAAACGACAATCCGGAAGGCTTCTTGGTCAATGAGGTGTCGGGCAGTTGCATTCGTCCGAGTCGCAAAGTAAACCCTCCGGCAGGCACATTGCTCTATCGAAACAAAGACACCGAGTTTGAAAAGCTCATTTGCTCAAAAGAAAACAAAAGAAAGATAGGCATCATTGCCCACCTTGGCAAAGGAACACTGAGCTTTGAAGCCGAAAACGGTACAAAGTCAAGTGTCAAAACCGACTTCAATCTCGAAATATGCTCCAAACAAGAGGGCTATATCGACAATCTCAAACGCCAAATCGGCAAATTGGGTTCGACGGTGTTTGAACTGACCGACTTGGTCTGCGATTGCCAAGAGAAATACTTCTATCCCAATTCGGTGCTTGCAGAAATGAGACGCCGGTGCTGCGAAAAATTGGAAAGAGAACTGCTCTCAAAAAACTCAGCCGTCCATTCACAAAAGCTGAACAAGCCTTCGGAATACATAACCGACAAGGCAGATTACAGAGAGAACATTTCCAACTCTCTGAGCGAAGAGTTCTACCGCACAATGGGAGTAAGCGTAGAACAAAAAGCCTTGGAGACTGCTCCTGCAAGGGAAGAAACAGAGCTGATGAGGTCAAAAAACTGCATAAGATACAACATTGGTCAGTGCTTAAAAAGAGACAAGCTCTCAAAAGGCTTTGAAGGCAGACTATTTCTAAGGGACAACAAACACACTTACCGCTTGGAATTTGATTGTTCAAGTTGTACGATGAGCCTTTGGAGCATCAAAGACAGATAACCGCCGTTCTATTTTGTCAAAAACTCATATTGTTTGCATCAGAAAGCGTTTCAAAAGAAATGCCATGAAGTAAGGAAAGGTATAAAAGCTGCCGTTGAAACCTATATTCTTGAAACAAAACTTAATTCCGTGGCGAATGTCGGGATACTTATCCCCTTTGAGCAATTTGTTGAGAGAAGCTGTTGCTCCGTCATTGGCTTTCACTTCTATCGGAATGAGGGAATCGGCATCTCTTACAAAGAAATCCATTTCCACGCTCGGCTTGTCGCTGCTGTAATAGTAGAGTTGGTAGCCCTGCTTTGAGAGCATATCGCCTACAATGTTCTCATATATCGCACCCTTGTAGGTATTCAGATTTTTGTTTGCCCTCAAATCTTCTTGTGCTTCTTCGTCAAGGGAGGCTATCAACAAGCCTGTGTCTTTGAAATAGAGCTTATAACGTTTCGGGTCGTAGTTTCCTTTGAGCGGAAGTTCGGGATAGTTCATGCAATAGCACACATTGACAATTCCTGCATCGGATAGCCATTCCACACAGCCGATATAATCTCTGTTTCTGGCGTTTTTACCAATTTTGGTAACCTGAAAGCGTTTGTTCTCTTTTGCAAGGAATGTGGCAATGTGGCTATATACCGCCTTGACTTTTGCTTTGTCCAAGCCTTCTGCATACTTGGTTATGTCCTCTTGATAGTCTGAGAGCAGTTGTCTTTGTATTGAGAGAGTACCGCTGAAATTTTTGTTTTTTATATAGCAGTTCACCACTTCGGGCATTCCTCCTATTGAAACATAGTCGCGAAACAATTCGGTCATGACCTGCATCTGCAAGTCCGAAAGAGGTTTCACCTCCCTCATGTGCCGAAAGAGTTCATCAACAAAGCCCTCGTCGTATCCCTTTGCCCAAAGGAACTCCTCAAAATCCATGGAATACATTTCGTAATCTTCTTTGTAGCCGACGCTGTTTGAGGTAATCTCACTATAATTCAGCCCCATGAGAGAGCCGGAGCAAATGACGTCAAAACGTCCGTCAAGTTTGAAAAACTTTAACGAAGTTGCACAATCGGAACACGCCTGCAACTCATCAAAAAAGAAGAGAGTGTCGCCCTCAATAAAGGTAAAATCGGGATTAAGCAACGATATATTTTTCAAAATCGCATCAACCTCAAATCCGTCGTTGAATATGGATTTGTATTTTGGTTGTTCGACAAAATTAATCTGAATTACGCTTTTGTAGTTGCGTTTGGCAAAGTGTTCAATAGAAAGAGTTTTCCCGATTTGACGAGCGCCTTTGACAATGAGCGGCTTTCTTGAGGGGTTGTTTTTCCACTCTGACAGATAGGCATCAATCTTTCTTCTTAGCAATTTATCCATATTTTCAGCCAATTAGAGACTGCAAAGATACAAACTTTCACATTTTCCGAGCCAAAAACGTCAAAAATTTCACATTTTCCCGACCCTAAAACAGCTAATTTTTCACATTTTCCCCACTGTTTTGAAGCAAAAATTTCACATTTCCCCGATTTTTTCGGAAACATTTCGGCTTCTCTTCGAATCAAATCTGACTTTTTCGGAGTGCAAATCACGGAAACAAGAGCTGCTTTCTTAAACTGAGAGAAGCATTACTTGCCCCTGCCTTGCAGAATGATGATAAAGGTATAGAGAAGTATCTTTATGTCGGTTGCCAACGATATGTTTTCGATATAAAGCAGGTCGTACTTCAATCGTTCTACCATTTGCTCCACATTATCTGCATAACCAAACTTGACTTGTCCCCAAGATGTTATCCCGGGTTTTACTCTGTGAAGCAATTTGTACTCGGGTGCTTTCTGCACTATCTGATCTATGAAAAATTGTCTTTCGGGTCTGTATCCCACAAGGCTCATTGTGCCTTTCAATACATTATAAAACTGAGGTATCTCGTCCAACCGTACCTTTCGCATGAAGTGTCCGAAAGGTGTTATGCGGCTGTCTTTGTCTCCCGTCGAGAGCTGAGGTCCGTTTTTCTCGGCATCGACATACATTGAGCGGAACTTGTGCATATAGAACGGCTTTCCCTTGTAGCCTATTCTCTCCTGCTTGTAGAAAATCGGTCCTTTGCTTGTTGTATAGATGATAATGGCTGTAACAAGATAAACCGGTGCAAGCACAACCATGGCAAGCAATGACACAACAATGTCAAACGTTCGCTTGACCACCCTTTGTGCAGGGAGAAGTTGCCCATGTGTTACGGTGATAAGAGGAGTGTGAAAAATGGCATTCATTTTCACGTTCCCCAAAAGAAGGTCTTTCCTGTCGGCAGGGATTTTTATTTCTACACTTTGCCCTGCCGAGCTTATGATATTGTATATCTCATTTTCTTCGTCTTGTTCCAATGCAACGATTATTTCTTCCACCTTATATTTGTCGGTTACCGCAGAAAGTTCTTCAACACTTCCGAGATAGGGAATGTCAATTTGAGAGTTGGGACTTTCTTTTTGCAGGCTCAAATAGCCGATGAATTGGTTTCCTGCCCTGAGTGCCTGATTGTTAATGTTGTCCAAGGTTTTCACGGCTTTGTCTCCGCTGCCCACAAGCAGGGTCGGAAAACCTATGAGATTGTTGTGTATCTTGCTTGCGGCACAACTGGTGATTATAAGCCGAGGAATGTAGGTTATTGTGAAGTGAAGAGCAAGCAACATGCAGAACGAAAGGTAGTAGTTGCGATATGTGCTTACTTTGTCGTCAAGCAGGAGAGTGAAAAAGATGATAATCACTCCGCAAATGCTTATCATGATTGTCTGTCCGAGTTCTTTAAGTCTCGATTTCCTGTAAACATTTTGATAAGTCCCCTGCAAATAGTATAATATCAGCCACATAAGAGGCACAAATATCAATCCGGCATACAGATTTGTGTCTGTAAAGACCGAGTTCATGTCTTCAAACGTGCCGTTGTCTATGCTGTTTTTTCTGAATATGAAAAAAAATACCCATGAGACGGCAGATGCAAACAAGTCCGAAAGGACATATTTGGCAGTCTGTAAGTTTTTGTTCATCAAAATCGGCTTTGAGTGTTTTTAGTATTGATTTGGGTAGTGTACAACCTTTATGTTGTCAAGATGAATGAATGAATTGGATTTTTTATCGGGGTTAAAGGCTTCAAAATATATGTGATAATAGTTCGGATAGCCCAAATTGCCCCACACTTTGTTCAGAAGAATATACATTTTCTGCCAACCCTTGCCCTCATTGGCTGCAAGGCGAACCGAGCTTACGTATTGGTACGCACTTGCCGAAGAACTCCTGCCATATACTCCCACCTCAAACGGAATGTTTGAGTGATAATCCAACTCCAAGACCGTTCCGTTCTTGTTGGTACAATAAATCGAATCGATACTTATGTATTTGTTTTCTCCCCCTTCGGCAAAGTAAATCACTCCGCAAGAGTTTCCGTATTTCACACTGTCGCTATTTGACAACATTTGCATCTTTATTACCTCTTCGTTCGGCGTTGCCGCAAGACGAAAGTCCGGATAGGGATCTTCAAACATCTCGTAGCTCGAAGCAAATTGTGCTGTTGTGCTGTTGTACATCACTGTCGGATTTTCAAACCTTACTTCTTGTCCCTCGATAAGGTCGATTGTGTCTATTGCAGTGGTATAAAAAGGATAGGCTTCCCTTGTTCCGCTCATTCCGTTGTAGAAAACACCGGGACGAATATCGACTTTGTGCCTGCCCTGTTTCAAAATAGGGACAACACACGGCAATTCGTATGCTCCAATCAGCTCATTGTCCACATAAACCCACACATCTCTTATGTCGCAGGTCAAAAAGTCCTCGTCTTGCACTATGGCAATATCAGGATTTGATACCAAATTAAAACCATCTATCCTCAAGTAAGAAGGGATTTCCTGCTCTCCCTCAAAATCATCGCACTGCACAAAAAAAACAAGTACAAACAACAATGTCAGTAATCGCTTGACTTTATCCATCTCAAAATACTTTTTTGGGGTAACGTCAAACAACACAATCTTATTACAATTTGCCCAATATAAAACAGCATTAAAATAGCATTTGTTTTGACAAAAAATGTTGAAATACGCCGTTTTTTTGTACCTTCGCAAGCCGAAAAACACATCAATACGCAATGATAACCGATAGTTTCAAGCATAAGGGATTACGAAGACAGATGATTGATTATCTGAGAACAAAAGGCATCTCAGACGAAAGGGTTTTGCAAGCCATGAATGAGGTTCCGCGACACTTTTTCTTGGACTCTTCTCTCGATGTGTTGGCATATCAAGACAGAGCATTGAGCATTTTGTGCGAACAAACCATTTCACAGCCTTCCACCGTGGCTTTTCAAACTCAGCTGTTGAACATACAAGAAGATGACAAGGTGTTGGAAATCGGTACAGGCTCAGGTTATCAAACTTGTGTGCTGTGCAAGATGAAAGCAAGGGTCTATACAATAGAGCGATATAAGCCATTGCACAACTCAGCTCAAGAGTTGTTCTCACTTCTCAAATGTCATCCGAAGTGCTTCTTCGGAGACGGATATTTGGGTCTGCCACGCTATGCTCCGTTTGACAAAATCATTGTAACTTGTGGAGCAGACAAATTGCCCGAGGTACTTTTGCAACAGATGAAAGTCGGAGGCGTAATGGTTATTCCGATAGGAAATGACACTCAGACTATGTATCGAATTACCAAAACAGGCGAAAATACCTTCGAGCAGGAAGCCTTCGGAGATTTTAAGTTTGTTCCCATGCTACAAGAGCGGAAATTCAACTGACAAAACAAGCCACAATCTCATTGTTGTGAGCTTTTATAAACCGTAAAACTAAACCTTAATCGGGAGAATTTGTCGAAACATCAACAGATAACAAATCAAAAAACAAACAAATAACACAATGAAAAAATCAACCTTTTTGACTTGCGTCTTTTGTTTCTTGCTCGGCTTCGGAGCTTTTGCCCAAAGCCAAGACCAAAACAGACAAGCAAAAACAAAAGACAACATTTCTGAACAAGAAATGAACATCATTCGCAAAGCAATTCACTCAAGAATGCCTGCAAAGAAAGACTTGTCGTCAGTTGCTACCAAAGCAGCCAACCAATCCGACAACGGAGTAAAAACCCCTTTGGAAGTACCCGAAGATATGGTCTTCCCGATTGAGAGCGACGAAGTTCAGGCAATTTTAATGACATGGTTTTACAACACCTACACCGTAAGCGGAAACGAACCTGCCGAACAACTCTTTGACGGATTGGGAGTTTCTTATTACGCTTCAGATTATACTCTCGAACCTGTAACCTCCTCTCCCGATGTTTCGATGTCAAGCCCGTATGCAAAGCTCTTTGCAAACCTTGCCAACTCGATTCAGCAGCATGCACAAGTGTGGATAAACGTTTGGAATGCAGACGACACCACCACAATCAAGAACTTCATGAGCCAAAGAGGCACTCCTCTTACCAACTACCGCTTTTTCATCAATCCCGGAAACTCTTTCTGGTATAGAGACTGCGGTCCTGTTGCATTCTACTACGGAGAGCAAGACAGCATCGGCTTTATGGACTTTGAGTATTACGGAGGCAGACCGCTCGATGACCAAATTGCAAAAAGAATTGGAGAACAAGCAGGATTTAGAGTATTCACCAATACAATAGAATATGAAGGCGGTAATATATTGTTGGACGGCGTCGGCTCTTTGTTTACTTCCGATGCTGTTTATGATCTGAACCAAGACACTTACGGACTATATTATTTGGACGAGAACACCCCTTATGGCTTTAATATGCAGAGCAAGACACCTTTGAGCAACCAACAGGTGAGAGATTCTTTGATGCACCTTCTCAATCTTTCGCGTTGCGTGGTTCTTCCTGCCCTCAAATATGACGGAGGCACCGGACACATAGACCTATATTGCGACATGTGGGACGAAAACTCCTTTGTATCGACCAAACACCCCGAAAGCATGGCAAACCTTTCCGACCCAAAGAGAGTTGAAAGCAACATGGACTCACTTTGCAATTTGGAAACAATTTTCGGAAGCAAGTACTTCAACACACGCATTCCTCTTCCTGCAAAGAACAACGGCTCATGGTACACCTCCCAATCAGACTATAACAAAAACTACACACGCTCCTACTCCAACCATACCTTTGTAAACGATGCAATCATGCAGCCTGTATTCTACAACGAAAGCCTCAGCGGAACAGCAGCAGGCGACATCACAGGCAACAAGGAAGCATTGAAGATAATGTCTCAACGCTATCCGGGATATGAGTTCTGCGAAATAGACGTAAGAGAGTTTGACGGATTTGGAGGAGCTATTCATTGCATCACCAAGCAAATCCCTGCCGAAAACCCTGTAAGGATTTATCACGACCCTATTCGTTGGTGGAACACTTCCAACAGCGGCAATGCTCCAACTTACAGAGTGATTGCACAAAACCGAAGCGGCATAGAAACAGCCTCGATATACTATCGCACAAGCAACCAAACCGAGTGGCAACAACTTGATTTGACAGCAGACGAAGGCAATATGTTCACAGGAATAATCAACCTGCCGCAAACAAGCAGAGACACATTGCAATATTACATCAGTGCGACATCTAACAACGGCAAAACGATAACCAAACCGATGACAGCACCGCAAGGATACTATACAACCGTCTTCGGCAGCGAAGTTGAAGGCATTAGCGAAGAGAGCGTCTATGTTTCCAATCCTGCAATCAGTGCTTCGGAAATCGAAGGCATAGGACAAGCCTATCCAAACCCTGCAAGCGACATGGTACAAATTGATTTTGCAAACGAATTGTCGGGCGAAGCAAACTTCAAATTGGTCAATAACAAAGGACAAGTGTTGTTGAACGACAAGGTTTCTGCAAGCCAAAACAATTTGAGGATAGATGTATCAAAACTAAAAGCCGGCATCTATTGGCTGATATTCACCTCCGACAACCAATCCGCAGCAAGAAAGATTGTCATTGCAAGATAAACCATTCTGACACACTCTCAGAAACAGAGAAACTGTCAGACAAATAAACAGCACCCCGAAAGTCTTTGCCCTACTTTCGGGGTGCTGTTATATTTTCACTTTGAGGAAATAACCTATATCCCCGACTTTGCCACTTCCCAACCCTCCGGCAGCAATCCGAGTTCCGTCTGCTTATATTCCCTTGCTCCTTTCATTTGCCATATTGTTAAACGAGCCGTTCTCTATGCACTTTTTATCTACGATATAGCCACGAACGGCAAACTGACGTATGTGCACCATTGCAGAAATTGCGTAGCCCGGATTGTTTCGTCTTTATACAGCACTTGTATTCCATCTTCCTTCCCTGTTGCTACAAAGGTCATGAGGGTCAGGGGATAGGTACATAATCTTTCTATATTCAATTAGGGAATGGTATGAAAATCATCCTCAGAAGGCTAAACAAGACTCCCTACTTGCTCCCTTGATGAATTTGAACTCTTCCCCGAGTATTTAATATTCACAAGACAGACAAGAATCAGGAACCTGTCCCTTGATCCTTGAGGCAATACTGACATCGTAAAGGGCATCCGTGGAATGCCACAAGTGTTGTCACACCTTCGCCATCCACGCCGATTCGACGCCTGCTAAGTCCTATGAGAACAGATTATTTCACTTGCTTACTTTCTTTCCTTTTACTGTGAAACGCCAAAGTTTTTTGTGAGAGTCATCTTTACCAACAGCTATGCGAAGTGTAGGTTCGTCAAG
>SFPR01000026.1 GCA_004551865.1 Bacteroidales bacterium | reverse complement strand
TGTTTCGTAGAAAAGGAAGCCTGTCCGAACAATCTTGCTCCTACTTCGAGTACTACGGCTCAGCTTGTCATGGGTGATGCTCTTGCTGTGTGCTTGCTGTATTGCAGAAACTTCACTGCTAAAGATTTTGCCAAGTATCACCCGGGCGGAAGTTTGGGTAAGCGTCTTTATTTGAGGGTTGGAGACTTGTATCCGAGAAATGAGAAACCTCAAATCTCGCCCGACACTTCCATTGCCGAGAGTATAATTGAGATTTCGAGCAAACGACTCGGCTGTGCCGTGATTACCGAAAACGAAAAAGTCGCAGGAATAATCACAGACGGCGATTTGAGACGAATGTTAAACACATCTGCAACGATAGACACCCGAACACAGCAGGCAAAAAGCATAATGACATGCAATCCAAAGTGCATAAATGCAGATGCATACGCAGTTGAGGCTTTCAACATGATGCAACAATTTCATATTACTCAGCTTGTGGTAACCGACAGCGAGAACAGATATGTGGGAATTGTCCATATTCACGATTTGATTAGCGAAGGAATTATATAAAACGACGATTGATGGAACACAGAGCAGGATTTGTTAATATAATAGGCAATCCCAACGTGGGCAAATCTACTCTCATGAATGCCCTTGTGGGAGAAAAAGTGAGCATTATCACAAGAAAATGTCAGACAACCCGACACAGGATATTGGGATTGGTCAATGGAGAAGATTTTCAGATAGTTTTTTCGGACACTCCGGGTATTTTGACTCCTCATTACAAGTTGCAGCAGTGTATGCTCCAACAAGTGGAGGGTGCATTGAGCGATGCCGATGTTTTTTTGGTGGTAACCGACATGGGAGAGGAGCTTAAAAACAAGAACATCTTACAAGAGATTAAGAAGAGCAAGATTCCCGTTGTGGTTGTGATAAACAAGATTGACCTTTCGGAGCAAGAGAAAGTCAATAGTGCGATAGCTCATTGGCAAAGCGAAATTCCTCGAGCAGAAGTGGTGGCTTGCAGCGCCCTTCACTCAATGGGAATAGAGAGAGTGATGGAATTGGTAAAAGGATACCTGCCTCTTTCGCCTGCATACTACGACAAAGAGATGCTGACCGACAAAAGCATGAGATTTTTGGTCAGCGAGATAATCAGAGAAAAGATATTGTTGTTCTACGACAAAGAAATACCCTATTCGACCGAAGTGTCAGTCGAAGAATACAAGGAAGAAGACAAGATAAACCGCATAAGAGCAATCATTTTCACCGAAAGAGACAGCCAAAAGCGTATCTTGATAGGAAGAGGTGGCACAATGATAAAAAAAGTCGGCACAGAAGCTCGAAAAGACATCGAAGAGTTCACCGAAAAGAAGTGTTTTCTCGAGCTGATAGTCAAAGTCAGAAAAGACTGGCGAAACAGCGACAGAGACTTACGGTCTTTTGGCTATGAGACAAAAAAATAGACAAAACTACTTTGACATTATAATTGTCGGAGGTGGTGCATCGGGACTTTTTGCAGGCAGCCTGCTTTCGGGTTGTGGCAAAAGGGTCCTCATTTTGGAGAAGATGCGTCAGTGCGGTCTCAAATTGCGATTGACGGGCAAGGGTCGGTGTAATCTTACCAACACTTTGAGCCAAAGGGACTTTATGACACATTGCTCAAACGAAGGTTTGGGAGCGGAAGAGGCACTCAAATTTTTCTCAAACCAAGATACGATAGACTATTTTGAGCATTTGGGTTTGCCGCTTGTCGAAGAAAGAGGCAGAAGAGTGTTTCCCAAAAGCGGTAAAAGCATAGATGTTTTCTTAACTCTTGTTTCCAAGATAGAGAGTTCGGCAAATGTGGAAATAATGTGCAACCATGCTGTCGAAAAACTGCTGATTGAGCAAGGCTGCATATCGGGAGTGGTGTGCCGAAACAAAGAAGTTTTCAGAGCCGACAAGGTTTTGCTCTGTTGCGGAGGTGAAAGCTATCCCGACACAGGCTCTGACGGCGACGGAATAAGGCTTGCCAAACAATCCGGACACCAAATCACCACAACAATGCCTACTCTTGTGGGACTGAGAACGCTCAACGCTCACCCCCAATGCCTGCAAAACTACCTTGTAAAGAACGTTTGCGTCAGCATATCGAACAAAGACGGCAAAGTATTGGCAAAAGACTTTGGCGACATACACTTGGACGAATACGGATTGGCAGGACCTGTGATTTTGAGGCTCAGTCGCAAAATTGCAGAGAACTTATATAGGGGCGAAAAGCTCTTTGTCTCAACAGATATGAAACCCAAGGTGAGCAAAGACAAACTGTTGCAGGAGGTGAAAGACGTTTTGCAACAGCGAATGGGGCAAACGATAGAAAGTGTGTTGAGAGCATGGCTTCCGAAAGAGCTGATTGCCGACTACAAGTTCATAACCAAGAAACGCAAATCCCTCTTGGCAAAAGAAAACCAACGAATGAACAATGCAGACCTCATTGTGGAATATTTGAAAGACAACAAAGACGAAATAATTGGCGATATGGGTTGGTATGAAGCCATAATCACCAAGGGAGGTGTCGATTTGTCCCAAATCAATCTTCAAACCATGCAGTCAAAAAAGGTGAAAGGCTTGTACTTTGCAGGCGAGGTGTTGGACATAGATGCCGATACGGGAGGATTTAATCTGCAAATCGCTTTCTCGACGGCAGCTTTGGCTTGCAAGAACTTAAAATAGAAATGAAAACACAAGTACAAAGAATTATAATCATAAGCCTTATTCTCTGCGGAGTTTGCACCAACCGACTATTTTCTCAGCCGACTTACAAACCCCTTAGCGACAAAGACTTGGAAAGAGTGAGCAAGCTACTCTTGCAAGAGAGAATGTCGGGACTTTTGAGCGGAAGTTATCTCAGCCTTGGAGCAATAGACTTGGGACCATTGGAACAAACCCTCAGCCACAACCCCATAGAGGGTTGGAGAATTAAGATAGGAGCAGGCACAAATGCCTCTTTCAGTCGTCGGTTTGCACTCAAAGGATTTTTGGCATACGGAACTTTTGACCGAAAATTCAAATATGGTCTTTCGGCAGCTGTAAGTTTCAAACGCAAACCCTCTTCGGTTTACGCCTTTCCTGCAAACTGCCTCACACTTTCTTACAAAGACAACACCACCATACCCTCTTGTCCCGACTATGATGCGTTTTACAACTCCATGACCGAGAGTAGTTCATACTATTTAATGTATGAACAAACGGCAAACCTGACATACCTTTATGAATTTCCCTTTGCCTTGTCAGTATCGCCATTTGTGTCCTGTTCACGGCTCTATTCGTCGATGTATCATCACAACTCCCACATATACGAAACCCTTTCGCAACCTCAAAACTATATAAAAACAGGAGCTGAGGTCGCTTTCAAGCCGCAACGCAAGAGAAAAAACATCTCATCACTCAACTCCATGCTCTATCCCTTGGAAACATACGCAGGCGTCATGGTTTTTGCAAACATATATCCCGATTATTCCGACCAAAACCACACAAATGCCTCATTCCTTTTGCAAGAAAGACTTTTTATAGGCAGACGTATGGCAGTGGATTTCCGCCTTAAAGGCGGCAAAATCTTCGGAAACTCAGACAATCACTACTGGTTTTCGCCCCTTTTCTCAAATACCATTATAGCATCGGTCTATGGCATGAACTTACTCACGGCAGACAACACCTTTTTCCGAAAAGAATATATGCAAACTACCTTGCAGCTTAACTTTTGCGGAACAATACTCAACTCAATCCCTTTCTTGAAACAACTAAAAGTCAATGAATTTATCTATGGTAAGGCATTGTTCGGCACTTGTGAGCCTTACTATGAGGTGGGAGCGGGAATAGACAATATCTTCTCTTGTTTGGGAGTGGAGTTGATACGTTCGTTCGATATGCAACAGCAAGGCGGAGGAATGTGGGGAGTGAAAATACGACTTAAATAAACATTCGCAAAACGATTTTGCAAGTCTTTGTCTTGACTTTATTGAACGACAAACTTTTTGTTCAGCTTGCCTTTCGGAGTGGTTATTGTTATGAAATATGTTCTTTGAGCGTAGTTTGCAAGAGGCAGTTGCAGTGTTTTGGAGTTTACTTTCTGCTCTTCGACCTATGTCGAGGGACGCTTTTGCCCTTTCATGGCGTGGCAGGAGGTTATTGCCTCTTTGCACAACCCTCGGGCTGAAAGCCAAAAAGAACTCAGCTCGGGGCAGAGCGTAAGCGTCGCCCCCGAGTGAATGATACCTTGAAATAGTCGCACGGAAAGGGCAAAAGCGTTAAACAATTGCTGTTTTTAAGAAAAACAAAACGGCGTTTCAGGCGGACAAAACGGCGTTTCAGTGAAATAAATCGCCGTTTTATTTTGCTGAAATGGCGTTTTATTTCTTCGCAATTTGGTCGGCTTTTCTTGTCGTTTCGGATTTTATTCGTAAGTTTGCATTTCAATAAAACGAATACTTGACGATAATACATTAAAATACAAGATTATGAGAAGAAACATTGTTGCAGGAAACTGGAAATCGAATGAATTGTTCTCTCAGGCAGACGAGTTGATTAACGATATTGCCGAAGGATTGAGAGAATTTGACAATACGGATGTGGATGTCATTGTCTGCCCTCCTTTCCCTTACTTGGAATTGGTGGGCGATGCTTCGGAAGACGTGGAGTTTTTTGTGGGTGCTCAAAATGTATCCAAGTTTGATAATGGTGCTTTCACGGGTGAAGTGTCGGCAAAGATGTTGCAGAGCATGAATATCGACTATTGCATCGTAGGACACAGCGAAAGAAGAAAGTACTTTAACGAAACAAATCAAGATGTGGCAGAAAAGGTAAACAAACTGTTGGAAGCTGACATCAATCCTATTGTTTGCGTTGGTGAAAGTCTTGAACAAAGAGAGGCAGGAACTCACTTTGAGCTTATCCGTTCTCAGGTTTCGGAGGGTTTGTTCCACTTAGATTGTGAGCAAATCAAGCGTACCGTGATTGCTTACGAACCGGTGTGGGCAATAGGTACGGGAAAAACAGCAACCAAGGAGCAGGCTCAGGAGGTACATGCCTTTATCAGAGCAATGTTGGCAGAAAAGTACTCTGACGATGTGGCTCAGGAGGTATCCATTCTCTATGGCGGAAGTTGCAATGCAAAGAATGCGAGAGAGTTGTTTGCACAAACCGATGTCGATGGTGGTTTGATAGGAGGTGCTTCTTTGAAAGCGGCTGACTTTATCGAAATTGCAAGAAGTTTCTAAAAGGAAATGAATTACATAAAGGTCAATATCCGTCTTGGCATCAAGGGCAGCCTGACGGAAGAAGATATGTGGATTTCAGATGTCTTCAAAGATGCGTTGATTGCTTACGGATATGATAGTTTTGCGGACACAAAAGACGGTTTTGAGGCTTATTGTCCGCAAAATTGTTTTTCGTCCGAAGACCTCAAAACGATAGTTGCAGAAGAGTTTGCCTTTGTTGAGGGTCTTGATGTGCAGTGGGAGAGTGAGCAGATAGAACAAAAGGATTGGAATGCGGAGTGGGAGAAAAATTATCCTTCGGTTCGCTTTGGTGATTTTTGTCTTGTGCGTCCTCCTTTCAATCCTTGTGAGAGCGATGTGAAGTATGACATTGTGATTGAACCGAAAATGTCTTTCGGAACAGCTCATCATCAAACAACATCGCTGATAATAGAGATGCTTTCACACGAAAACCTTGAGGGAAAACGTTTGATGGATATGGGATGTGGCACGGGTGTGTTGGCAATTTTGGCTTCCAAAATGGGTGCAACAAAGTGTGTGGGCATAGACAACGACACTTGGGCAGCCGAAAATGCGAAGGAAAATGTGGCAAGAAACCAAGTGAGTGTGGATATTTTCTTGGGAGATGCCGGTCTTTTGAAGCAGGAGGAAGAGTACGATGTCTTTATTGCCAACATAAACCGCAACATTCTTTTGGACAATATGGAGATTTATTCAAAGAGCATTGTCAAAGGCGGCAGCCTTTTGTTGAGCGGATTTTACAAAGCCGACATTCCTGTTTTGGAATCAAAGTGTAAGGCTTACGGATTGGTTTTGCAAGAGAGCAAAACAAAAGACGATTGGGCAGTGATGCAACTTAGAAAAGTAAAATAAGAGAATATGCGAAAGTTAATTTGTGTTTTCGGATTGTTGATGTGTTTTTTGTGCATTGACAATCTTCACGCTCAGAGATTTAAGGGGTTTAGCGGCAATACCGATACCTACATGGAGGAGCTTGGCGAAATGGTTTTTTCGGACGTGAACCTCAAAGGCGATTTGAAAAAGACGTATGAAGTTTTGTTGAACGACTATTCGCAGGCGTGGAACAACTTCAGCGTTCAACATCGCAAGGACATAGTGAAGCTCTCTCAGCTTATGTTCAAGAAGAATGCAAGAGCGAGGAGCGGATTTTTTGAGTTTATTCAAACACAGATTGCTTTCCAAAGTTCAAATCAAAGTCCCGAGAGTTACAATCAGTGGCTCAAAGGAATGCAAGAGTACATTGCCGAACACAATTTGAAGATATACAATGCTGCTGTGGTATCTACTTACAATCTTTTGAACGGAGGACATCTCTATTTGTCGAAAACTGTTCATTGGAGCATGGGAGATGCGGGCGGATACGTCTTTCGCAACGATAGTGTGAGAGGTGTGTATGCCGAAATCAATTCTGAAACCGACCTTACTTACGGAACGGTTACCGATTCCAATACCATATATGGAACAAAAGGCAGGTTTTACCTCATGGAGAACAGCTTTGAGGGAGAAGGAGGCTTGGTTTCGTGGGAAAAGACGGGACTTTCGGTCGATGATGTCTTTGTCGAGTTGGACAAATATACGGTTGCACTCAACAGAGCGACGATTTTTGCCGATAGTGTTTCGTTTACCAACAAGGAGTTTTTCTCTCACAAGCTCAAAGGCAGGTTTGAAGACCTTTGCAGCGACGGAAAAGCAGGCAAAGACGACAGTTACCCCCGCTTTTATTCCTACAAAAAAGAAGAAATCATCAAAAACCTCTATCCCGATGTTGATTATGTTGGAGGATTTACCCAACAGGGAGGCAAATTCCTCGGAACGGGAGACGAGAAAGTACCTGCCGAGTTGAGGTTTTACCGAGAAGGTAAGCTGTATATAAGAGCAAGAGCGATTGAACACCCTTTCAGCCGTGAGGGAATCATAACCAAGGACTGCCAAGTAACGATTTATACTAATAATGACTCGATTTATCACCCGAGTACGAAGATGAACTTCAACAAGAGCAACCGTAATCTTTTCTTTAATGACTATCGTGAGGGTATTTCTGCCTCTCCGTGGGTCGATTCTTACCATTGCATCGACATTTACACCGAGGCGGTGTATGCCAATCTTGATGATTACAAGATAGAATTTACAGCTATCAAAGGACCTGCCCGAGAAACTTTTGCAACATTTGAAAGCAACAATTACTATTCGGAAGACAAGTGGAACAAACTGCAAGGCATTGACGAGCAACACCCTCTCTACAGAGTGCAAGCCTTTGTCAAACAAACCGGAAAGGAACAATTTACGGTCAAACAGTTTGCCAACTTCATAAAACTTGACCCTGTGCAAGCCAAACTCATGATTATGAATCTTGCACTCAACGGATTTATCATATATGAGAGCTATCGCGAAACGGCAATCGTCAAACCAAAACTCTATGACTACATTTCGGCAAATCGCAAACGAAAAGACTATGACGCACTTCGCTTTGTTTCAGCAGCCAAGGGAGAACCCAATGCCGAAATGAACGTTCTTGACATGGAATTGAGAATGAACGGAATTGAGAGATTTACCTTGAGCGACACTCACAACGTCGTTATACGTCCTCACAACGGAAAAATACGAATGCAAAAGAACAGAAGTTTTGAGTTTGACGGCGATGTGATGGCGGGACGTTTCAAGATGAGCGGTAAAGACTGCAAATTCTCTTACGAAAACTTCTCTTTGGAACTTCCGAACATCGACAGCTTGAATTTTTATGTGCCTATGTTTGACGATTCGACCAAGTTGGTGATGTTGCAGACCCCTATACAACACCTGAACTGCAATATGTTGATTGACGAGCCTGATAACAAGAGCAGTCTCAAAAAGATAGAGGGCTATCCCGTCATGACCTCTTCGGGAAACAGCTATGTGTATTATGATTCTCCCAAGATACAAAACGGAGTCTATGACAGAGAGAGTTTTTACTACAAGTTGGATTCGTTTCAAGTCAAAAACTTGTTCAGTTTCAAGACAGACAGCGTAAGGTTTTCGGGAGTTCTTGTTTCGGCAGGCATATTTGAGCCAATACATGAGCCTTTGGTCATAATGAAAGACTACTCTTTGGGATTTAAGATACAGACTCCTTCGACAGGTTTGGCTGCTTACGGAGGCAAAGGGCAGTATTACAATAGCATAGACCTGAGTTGCAATGGTCTTTTGGGAACCGGCTATTTGGATTATGTGGCTTCTCGAAGCCATTCAAAGATGTTCACTTTTCATCCCGACTCTGCGTTTTGCATAACGGACAAATTCAACTGTTTTTCAAAGGGAGCGATGGGCAAATCGGCCGCTTTTGCCAAGGTTGAGGTTACAAAAACTTCCGAACACTGGTATCCGAAAGCCGATTATATGCTTGTGGAACAAAAAGCCGAGCCTTTCAATATGTATGACGGCAAGGCATATCACTCGGGCAGCCTTGTTGTAAGTCCGGACGGTCTGACAGGCAACGGAAGCACCAAGAGCGAGGAAATGATTGTGCAAAGTGAGAAATCGAAGTTCAATACAGATTACTATACTGCCGATACGGCAAACTTTGTTCTCAATGCCTTGGACGGAAACAGCGTTGCTTTCAAGGCAGACAACGTCAAAGCCAAGGTGAGCTTCGCAACCAAGAGCGGAGAGTTTACTTCAAACGAAGGAGTGAGCAAGACAGACTTGCCATTCTTGCAATATAGTTGCTATGTCGATAAGTTTGATTGGAATATGGAGAGCAAACTGCTTACCCTTTTGGATAGTCAAAGTCCGAAAGCGGGAGATTTTGCAACCAAGTCGCTCTCTACGCTTGTCGATTTGGAACAACCGGGAGCCAAATTCGTTTCTGTTCACCCCAATCAGGGAGGATTGTACTTCAACTCGCCCGATGCGGTATTGGATTTGACGAAAAACAAACTCATGGCGAACGATGTGTATTTGCTAAGGTGTGCCGACATTGCCGTAAGGCCGCAAGACGGAACTCTTACCATATATCCCGGAGCTCAAATGGACACTTTGGAAGATGCAAGGCTGCTTGTGGATGTGGAAAACAAACTTCACGAATATTACAACGCAAGAATACATGTTGCATCTGCCCAAATATACTCTGCAAACGGCTACATAGACTATGTTGATGAGAATAACAAGAAGCATTCCTTGTTTATCAGTGAGCTGAACCCTCTCGGGGGACACTCTGTCGGCAAGGGTGAGATTGAAAAAGACAATCCCTTGGCTCTAAGCAGTGCTTTCAACTTCTTTGGCAAGGTAAGGGTGGAGGCAAAGGACACAAACTTCCACTTTGAGGGCGGAGTACAGATAGCAACCGACTGTTACGACAACCAAAATGCGTGGATAAAGTTTGCCGCTCAAATAAATCCGAACTCAATCTTCATTCCGATTTCGGAAGCTCCCGTCGATGTTGAAAATAACCGCATAACAGCATCGGTACTTTTCAATCCTGACAACATGGAACCAAAAATCGCCTTCCTTACTTCCGACATTGAGGGCGACAATGTGATGATGTCGGCAAAGGGATTCTTGACTTACGACAAAAACAAGAAACGTTACATCATTGCATCGAAAGAAAAGATTGAAGACTTCTCGACCTTCGGAAGCTATTTGACCTTTGGCAAGACTTCTTGCGACATCAAAGGAGAGGGAAACATCAAAATGGGCTTGCCAATCGACGCTGCGGTACAGATGAACAACTATGGAACAATCTCGGTCGATAAAAACAACGAGGCAAGTCTGAATATGAGCCTTGCGATTAAGTTTCCGTTCTCACAACAAGCCCTCGACCTTATGGGAGTTGAGCTTTACGAAGACCTTAACCTCAGTCCGATAGAGTTGGAAAGCTCTGCATACAAACAATACCTTACTTACATATATGGAGAGGAGAAAGGCAACGACTGGTATGAAGACTTGCTTGTAACAGGTGAGTGGAAAAGCATACCGAAAGAGATTGCCAACACTCTGTTCTTCCCAAATATCAAACTATCGTGGGACCCCGTTCGCAGAAGTTATGTAGGTACAGGCATGGCTCAGCTTGGTTATGTGGGCAATTATCAAATCAACAAGACGATAAAGACCAAAATACAACTCATAAAGACATCTCTGACAACCGAGATAAGGCTTTACATAGAGGCAAACCCCGATCATTGGTATTTCTTCACATATAACGGAGCTGCAATGAGCGTTCTTTCGTCCAACGAGACCTTTAACTCGATAATAAACGACACTCCGCGAAAAGAAAGAGAAAGTGAAACCAAGTCGGGCAAGGTTTACACCTATCGATTGGCAACACCTGCCGAAAAACGTAACTTTATCAGAAATCTCGAACTTGGAGACCAATACGAAGAACAAACAGACGAACAAGAAAATACGGAGGAATAAAGAAACATGACACTAAACGACTTACCATTGGCAACCGCTTTGACCATGGGACTTGCGGTTGCATATCTGCTCGGCTCCATTCCGTCGGCAGTATGGATTGGAAAATCATTCTATGGCATAGATGTAAGAGAAAAAGGTAGCAAAAACGCAGGCACGACGAACACAATCAGAGTATTGGGACTGCTTCCCGGATTGTTCGTTTTGGCTATTGATGTCTTCAAAGGCTGGTTGGCGGTCTATTTTGCCAAGTTTTTCGGTAGCAGTTTGACAGAAATAAATCAAGACTATTTGATTTACTACCAGCTTGTGGTGGGATTGTTTGCCGTTATCGGTCATGCACTGCCTGTTTTTGCACACTTCAAAGGAGGAAAAGGCGTTGCGACAATGCTCGGAGTGGTAATAGGATTATTTCATGAGATAATACCGCTTGTGCTTGCCGTCTTTGTGGTGGTGTTTATCATTACACACTACATTTCCGCCTCTTCGATGAGTGCGGCAGTCAGTTTCCCGATTTTTTATGCCACTTGCAGTATATGGTTGCACTATGATGTGAACACAATCAAGCTGTGTTTCTCAATCATAGTTGCACTTTTCATAATATGGACGCACCGCAAAAACATCAAACGTCTGATAAACAAACAAGAACCTAAGTTCAAATTCAAAAAGACGGTAGATTAGAAAAACAAAACGCCGTTTTGTCCGACTGAAATGGCGTTTTGGCAAAATAAAACGGCGAGTCATTTTGCTGATTCGCCGTTTTGTTTTTGCCACTTTTTGATGGCTTGTTTTTCAATCGAAATTATCTCGGAAGATTACTTGCTTTTAGGCACTTCCAATACCTTTCCGTTGTCATCAACAATCATTTTGTACCATTTTTCAGGGTACTTTGGTTGTTCAGGGAAGACACATTGACCTTTTCTGTAAGGACTTTCTTCAAATTTGCCGTCTTTTTCTTTCTTCACATTGCCGTCAATGTATTTCACCAACAAGTATTGGCTCAACTTCTTCCAAGTCATCATGGTTTGTTCTGCCTTTGCGGTAGAGAATTGTGTCATTATCTCGATGCGTTTTGCAGGGTCGCTTTCCGATTTGAGGCGTCTATCGACCTGAGCTACCTCGTCAATGAAGCCAAGTTCCAACTTGTTTTGTTGTTTTCTTATGTCTTGAATCATATCTGAGTAACGAGAGTATGCCATGTTGGTTACAAGGTTGAATAACCAGAAAGCAGATGTTTCGGAGTAGGTTGTCATGTTTCCGTTGCCCTCTTCAAAGCAGTGAGGCACCTTTGCAATCGAGCAGTACATAGGAACATAAACCGTAGAGTAAGTATCATCGACACCAAACCACAAGATACCTTTTGTTCCCTCAGGCATCCAAGAACGGGTTTGACCTACGAAAGAAAAGCCTGTTTGTTGTGTAGAAGTAGCTCTTTCATGTACATATTCCTTTCCATTGACGCTAAATCCCATTGGTCTCCAACGATAAGGGCAAGCAAAAGGTCCTGCACCCAAGTCCTTTGTCATGTCCATAGGAGTGCCTTCGTAGTGGTCTCTCATGAGTTCCATTACGTCTTTTACGCCAAGTTTTTGTTCCGGTTTAATCCATAGCGGCATTCTGTGGGTGAGATTGTGGCCCATAGCGTAGTCTTCGTATTCTATCATGGACTTGTTGCAACGCAAAAAGGCAGCATATACTCTTGCTTCGCAACCTCTTGCTCCCGAAAAGTCCAATGGTGCATAGGTGTCGCTGAAAGAGAAGTCTTTGTCTTCACCGTTGTAATATCCTTTCAAGCGTGCAAAGCTGATTACGTCGTGAGAATATACCACTTCGACTTCGGGACGGAATATTTCTTTGAGTTTCTTTGATGAAATGGATTTGTAGCTTCCTTTTACTTCTTGAGGGAAGGTTGTTATGCGGGCGTGGTTTGCGTGGCCGCTGATATATCCGTCCGGAACTCTCATTGCAACCCATACTGCACCCTTTGTCCAACGCTTATCGACTTTTCCTTTCTTTGTATAGACAGGTGCACCCTTTCCTATGACTTCCATAATCCACACTTCTTCACCATCGGAAATCGAGAAGCTCTCTCCCGAGGAGTAATAGCCGTATGTTTCCATGAACTCTGCCATTTGCTTTATCGCTTCCCTTGCATTCTTTGCTCTTTGCAAAGTAAGGTAAATCAAACTGCCGTAATCAATTCCTCCTGTGGTATCTACAAGTTCGTCTCTTCCCCCATAGGTTGTTTCGGCTATGGTAAGACCCCACTGATTCATGTTTCCAACCGTTGTATATGTGTTTGCAACTTGCGGAATTTTGATAAGAGGTTTACCCGAATCCCAGTCTATCACTTGCAACATAGTACCTGCAGGATATTGTGCGGCACGATTGTAATACAATTCGCCATACAAGGTGTGGGAATCGGCTGCATAGGTAATCATTGTCGAGCCGTCTTTCGATGCACCCTTTGTTATAAGAAAGTTGGTGCAGGCAAATGATGTGCCGACGCTCATGAGAGCTACCAAAAAGGCAGCAATTTTTTGTCTTGTACTCATTTTCTTTTCTGTTTTTGTTGTTATTTACTTATTTATTTGGTTTTCTGATTTGTCGTTCACTCTGTTTTTGAAACCAAAGTGCCGATGTGTTCTCCCTCAACGACCTTTTGGAGATTGCCTTCGGTGTTCATGTCGAAAACATATATCGGCATATTGTTCTCTTGGCAGAGAGCAAATGCGGTAAGGTCCATGATCTTTAATTGTTTGCTCAATGCCTCCTCGTAGGTGAGGGTGCTGTACTTGGTTGCCGAAGAATCCTTTTCGGGATCTGAGGTATAAATTCCGTCAACTCTCGTTCCTTTGAGAATGACATCGGCTTTCATTTCTATGGCTCTGAGGCTCGATGCGGTATCTGTGGTAAAGTACGGATTGCCTGTGCCTCCACCTATGAGGACTACCTTATTCTCTGCCAAGGCTTGCTGTATTCTCTTGCCGGAACTTTCTTTGCAAATAGGCTCTATTGCCAAGCCTCCGAGCAATTCGGTTTTCACTCCCTGCTTTTCAAGCTCTGCTTGAAGAGCCATTGAATTGATTACAGTGGCAAGCATTCCCATATAGTCGCCTTGCACTCTGTCCATTCCTTTTGCCGCTCCCTGCAAGCCTCGGAATATGTTTCCGCCTCCTATTACGATTGCAATTTCGGCTCCTTTGTCCTTTGCCGCTTTTATCTCTTTGGCATATTGAGCGAGCATTGCGGGACTGATGCCGTAATCTTGCTCTCCCATGAGAGATTCGCCGCTCAATTTGAGCAATATTCTCTTGAATTTCATTGTTTTATTGTTTTTGTTTATCAACTCGGCGTTTTATCTTGCCAAAACGCCGTTTTATTTCACTGAAACGGCGTTTGGTTTTGTCAAAACGGCGTTTGATTTTTTGTGTAACTTAATTATGATTTTTCTTCTTTGAAAAACAGACAGGCATCTCCGTATGAGAGAAAACGATAGTCGTTTTCCAATGCGTGAGCGTAGGCTTTCTTCCATTTGTTTCCAATCATTGCATCGACCAAAAGCAGAAGCGTGCTTTTGGGTTGGTGAAAGTTGGTAACCATGCCGTCTGTTATTCGGTAGCGATAGGAAGGTGCAATGATGATGCTTGTTTGTCCTTGCAGTTCTTCCCGATTGCTTTGTTCCATGCTTTGAAGTATTGCTTTCAATGCCTCGGAGCGGGAAACGCAAACCTCTTTTTGGTAGGGTTCCCACTGCTTTACGTCCATGTCTTTGTACGCTCCGTCGGAGTTGAGCAGCCTCACGCCGTGCCAATAGAGACTTTCGATTGTCCTTACCGAAGTTGTGCCGACGCATACTATCTTTTTGTCGCAATAGCTAATCAAGTCGGCAATCGTTTCTTTGCTTACACACACTTTTTCGGTGTGCATGCTGTGTTCTCCTATGGTTTTGGTGCTTACGGGTTTGAAAGTGCCTGCTCCCACGTGAAGAGTAACAAAGTCATATCGGATACCTTTTTCTTTCAGACAGGCGAATGTCTCGTCCGAAAAGTGAAGCCCTGCCGTCGGAGCTGCCACCGAACCATCTTGGTCTGCATAAATGGTTTGATATTCGCTCTTGTCGGTCTCTTCTGCCTGCCGCTTGATGTAGGGAGGCAGCGGAACAACTCCCATAGTCTGCAAAATTTCTGCAAAACTCTTGTTGCCGTTCCACTCAAATTCCACAATCCAACACTCTTCTTTCTGTTCCACTCTTTCAACCGAGAGAGTGATGTCCTGATTGTTGATTTGAGCGTGTTTGCTCAGCTTTCCGTTTTTCCACTTCTTGTTGTTGCCCACAAGACACTTCCATTTGCACTTATGCTTTTGGGCAAAGGCAAGCTGCATTTCGCAAGGCTCTATGGGTTCGAGGCAGAAAATCTCGATTGTCGAGCCGCTTTCTTTTTGGAAAAACAGACGAGCATACACCACCTTGGTGTCGTTGAGTATCAAGAGGGTATCTTTACTCAACAACTCGGGCAGTTCGCAAAACAAATGATCTTTTGGCAAACCATTCTCGCCAAAACACAACAACTTTGCCTTGTCTCGCTGCAACAAAGGATACTTTGCAATCTTCTCTTCGGGCAACGGATAGTCAAAATCTTCTATGGCAACGGACGAAACGTCAAACATTTTTCCTATGCCTGCTTTATTGTAAAGGTATAACTCTCCATTATAGGGTTGTGAAGAAGTTCCTTGCAAGCCTTTTCTACTTTTGCTTCTGCCTCGCTTTGGTCGGCAGCTTCAATTTCAAGGGTTATGTGCTTGCCTATGCGTACGTTGCTGATAACTCCCAATCCTATGTTTTGCATGCTTGATGTTACAGCTTTACCCTGAGGGTCCAACAATGCCTTCAACGGCATTACGTCAATCTCTACGTTGAATTTCATTTCTTAACTATGTTTGTGATTATTGATATTGCGATATATGTCAAAATAATGAATGGTATGGCAAAACAATTCAGCACAAAGAGCAACACAATGCTTATCAGCAGGAAGCTGAACTTGATTTTGTTGTCGTGCCACGAAAAGTTTTTGAATTTGAGCGAGAACATCGGCAGTTCGCTCACCAAAAGAATGCCCATTATGACCGAGCCGATGCAGATAAACCACGGATTGGTCAAAAAGTTTGCTATTGCCGAGTAAATTCTTTCGTCATAAAATCCCCACAAGTGAGTTTTTGAAAAGGCAAGTCGGTCTATAAGGGGAACGGAAAGCCAAAGCATTGCATTGGCAGGTGTTGGCAGTCCTATAAAACTTGTTGTCTGTCTCTCGTCTGTGTTAAACTTTGCAAGGCGATAGGCAGACATCAAAACCATGAAAAGAGGCAGAAGCGAGATTGCTTTTGCCGAAAGAGTGTCGGGCAGAGTTGTTTCGAGAGATTTGACCATTATCAAAGAGGGTGCAAGTCCGAATGTTACCACATCGGCAAGCGAATCTAATTCTTTCCCTATTGGTGAAGACACTCCCAAAAGACGGGCAGCAAATCCGTCAAAAAAGTCAAAGATTGCCCCTGTTACTATCAGCAGAGCGGCAAGAGGAGCCATGCCCTCAAACAAATAATATACCGAAAGCACTCCGCAGAGCAGATTTGCCAAGGTTATGCAGTTTGGAATTTGTTTTCGTACCATAAGTATTTCTTTTCAATGCCCAAAATTACTCATTTCTTACTAAATAACGCTCAAAAAAGGTACTTTTTGTTAGTTTTTCACGTTATAATACGTATCTTTGCAGGGCGAAACAGGCAGTAGGACCAAAAAATAACAAGCTGAAACAATGTTGATTGTTGGTCGTAAATTGCCAAATCTTTGCAAGAAAGTTGCTCTTTGCAGACTTGGAAATCTAACTTGGCGTTTGAGAAAAATAAAACGGCGTTTTGGCAAAATAAAACGGCGTTTTGACAGATTGAAACGCCGTTTTGTTTTGCCGGTGTCTCAAAGTGCATTTTGCAAAATCGGCTTGCTTGTTTTTGAAACTGTGAAACCAAATAATAACAAGAAAAGATAAAATAATTACTTGCTATGAATGAAGATGCAAAAAAGATGTTGTCCGAAGCGGACAGTTTGATGAGCGATGCCGTTCAACACTTGGACAAAGAATTGGGTAAGTTGCGTGCAGGAAAGGCTTCGCCTGCAATGTTGGGCGGAGTTAAGGTGGATTATTATGGAACGATGACTCCGATAGATCAGGTTGGAAACATCAATACTCCCGATGCGAAACAAATAGTTGTGCAACCATGGGATAAGAACCTTTTGGGTGCAATAGGAAAGGCCATTCAGGCTGCCAACTTGGGCTTTGTGCCAAAGGTTGAAGCTGATGTGGTGAGAATTGTTTTGCCTCCCGTAACCGAAGAAAGAAGAAAAGAACTTTGCAAAAAGGCAAAGGCTGAGGCTGAAAATGCCAAGGTGAGCATAAGAAACGTTCGTCGTAATATTTTGGAAAAGATAAAGAAGTTGAAAGACAGCGGAGTTCCCGAAGATGAGGTGAAGTCTTTGGAGAAAGAAATGCAGGATATTACCGATAAGTATATCAAAAAAGCCGATGAGGTTACCTCTTCAAAAGAGAAAGAGATAATGTCTATATAATAAATAGGTATAAGCAAAAGGAACAATGGCAGATATGTCGTTTCATGTCAGCTGTTGTTCCTTGATTGTTGAATGAATGAAGTCAAAATTGCGAAAACAGACAACAAGAAACTAAAAAATAAATCAAAAATGGAAGACAAACGGGTGAGATATTCTGATGAAGAATTGCAAGAGTTCAAGGAAATCATTCTTGAAAAATTGGCAAGGGCAAAAGAAAACTTAGCCACGCTTACCGAGGCATTTGCCAATGATTCCAACGACATCAGCGATACAGCTCCCACATTCAAAATCCTTGAAGAGGGAAGCAGCGTCAGCAGCAAAGAATATAATGCAAACATGGCCGCTCGTCAGCAGAAATTCATAAAAGACTTGGAGTCGGCTCTAATCAGGATTGAAAACAAAACCTACGGAGTGTGCAGGGTTACCGGCAAACTTATTCCCAAAGAAAGACTTCGCCTTGTTCCCCATGCAACTTTGAGCGTTGAGGCAAAACTAAACCAACACAAAAAGTGAAAGAGCTGAAAAAACCATTTGTCTTGGTTATTGCAATTCTCCTTGCGGACCAAATTCTAAAAATATGGGTGAAACTGAACTTTACATTGGGTGAAGAGGTTTCTCTTTTGGGAGACTGGTGCAAGTTGCACTTTATCGAGAACGAGGGAATGGCGTTCGGAATGTCCTTTGGGGGAGAAGTGGGCAAGTATCTGCTGACCGGTTTCAGGATTGTGGCATCTTGTTTGATTGGTTGGTACCTTGTGAAGTTGATAAAGAGCAAAGCTCGCACGCTTACCATATATAGTTTTACTCTTATCTTTGCAGGAGCTGTGGGAAACATATTGGACTCTCTGTTCTATGGGCTGATATTTTCTGAGAGTACCTTCTTCTCTTTGGCTCAGGCTTTTCCGCCCGAGGGAGGTTATGCTCCGCTTGGTTTGGGTAAGGTTGTGGATATGTTCTATTTCCCTCTTATCGACACCGTTCTGCCCGATTGGCTGCCTATATGGGGAGGGACACATTTCAGATTCTTCAATGCTATCTTCAATATTTCCGACATTGCGATAACAATGGGAGTTGTCGTTTTGTTAATTACCTTGTTTGTGAATGACAAAAAGTCGTCCGAGGTCGTGGCAGAGCAAACTCAAAACGACCTTTCGACAGGAAAAAATAACTAATCGAAGTGGAATTACTGATAATATTGGCACTCATACTTGTCAATGGATTGTTTTCAATGTCCGAAATATCGGTCGTTTCGTCTCGAAAGTCGAAACTTGACGCTCAGGCGAAGAAAGGAAACAAGACAGCACGACAAATTTTGAATGTTGCGGAAAATCCCGACAACTTTCTTTCGACCGTTCAGATTGCAATCACAGCCGTCGGTTTGATTACGGGTATGTATTCGGGCGAAAGTCTCAGAGAACCATTGGGGAATTTTATTGAGAGATTTGGGATTGACCCTTACTCTGCCGAAGCAATCGCAAGAGTGGTCATAATACTTGTAATCACCTACGTTACTCTTGTGCTTGGAGAATTGTTTCCTAAAAAGCTCGGAATGAACAGCCCTGAGAAAATATCGGGTATAATCATCAAACCGATGAACTTGCTTACCAAGCTGTTCTATCCCTTTGTGTGGTTGCTGTCTGTTTCTACTCAGGCACTGACTTCAATATTCGGAATAAAGAAACACAACAACACCGTTACCGAAGAAGAAATCAAGTCGATGATAAATGACAGTACCGAAGACGGAGAGATACAAGAAGTCGAGCAAGACATAGTTGATAGAGTCTTTTCGTTGGGAGACAGAGACATTTCGTCGCTTATGACACACCGAACAGAGTTTGAGTGGCTCGATGTTGATGATGTACTCTCTTCAATCAAAGAAAAACTTGCCAGAAAGATACATTATATATATCCGGTGGCAGACAAAACTCTCGATAAGATTGTTGGAGTGGTCTATCTCAAAGATTTGTTCAAAAATACAGACAACAACAAGACCATAAAAGACATAATGAGACAACCGCAATACCTCCACGAAAGCGTAAGTGTTTATGATGCTTTGGAGACTTTCAAAGAGAACAAAATACATTACGCATTGATAATAGACGAGTTTGGAATGGTTGAGGGAATGGTTACGATGAATGATATTTTGGAGTCGCTTGTCGGCAACTCTTCGGAGTTTGAGACAGAAGATGACGAAGACGAATTTATGGAAAGAGCAGACGGTACTTTCCTTATAGGCGGACAGTATTCGTTTTACGACTTTTTGAGCCATTTTGATATGGAAGATGTTTATCAAGACAACAATTACAACACCATAAGCGGTCTGCTGTTTTCAAAAATCGGTGTCATACCAAAAGAAGGCGAGAAAATCGAATGGGATAAGTTCGTATTTGAGATAGTAGATATGGATTCGACAAGAATAGACAAAGTTCTTGTTTCAATAAAAAGCAATGAAAATCAATCAGTTCAAGAAGAGTGAAAGACAAAAAAACGCCATTTTGGCGATTTTTTCGCCGATAAAGATTGTATTTCAAAAATAAGATTGTAAATTTGCAAAATCCTATGGAGGAGAAAAGAAGTTCAATTTAAGTAATAATAAAACAACAAAAAACGCGATGAAAAAAGTATGTGCTTATTTGTCAATGGTTATGTTATTGACGTTAGGTTTATCAAATGCAGTTTTTGCACAAAATCAAAAAGATGCAGAAACTGAAACGACAAGTGTTTCTGCCACAGAATCTGCAGTTGAACAACAACCGGCTGCAGAGGCTGAGGAAGTTGCAGCTCCGGCAGAAGAAGTTTCATTCCACCAAGCCCTCAAGAAAAAATACATCGAAGGTGGTGTTGGTTGGATGACTCCGGTATTGGTTTGTTTGATTTTGGGTTTGGCATTGGTTATTGAAAGAATCCTTTATCTAAACCTTGCAACCACAAATGCAGACAAGCTTTTGAAGAAAGTTGAAGAACGCATTGTGGCAGGCGATGTCGAAGGAGCAAAAGACGTATGTCGCAACACAAGAGGACCAGTTGCCTCAATCTTCTACCAAGGATTGGACAGATTGGACAACGGTTTGGAAGATGTTGAAAAGGCTTTGACCTCATACGGCGGAGTTCAAATGGCAAGATTGGAAAGCAACATGGTTTGGATTTCCTTGTTTATTGCAATCGCACCTTCTTTTGGTTTCTTGGGAACAGTTATCGGTATGGTTCAAGCGTTCGATGACATTGAAAAAGCAGGTGATATATCTCCAACCGTTGTTGCAGGAGGTATGAAAGTTGCCCTTTTGACAACAGTCTTCGGTTTGATAACAGCTTTGGTTCTTCAAGTTTGCTACAACTACTTACTATCTAAGATAGAAGGATTGGTTGCAACAATGGAAGACTCTTCAATCACATTCATGGACATCTTGGTAAAAAACAGAAAAAAGTAATTTACCACGACCCAAAAGCCTGTTTGTTCAGGCAAAGAGTAAATACTTTGTAATAACCAAGGAGGTAAAATGAAAAGAGATTTTAGAAAAATATATTGGATAATAGCAATAGCTATCGGAGTTATTGCGTCTATATGTGCAGTCGGCTATGCAATCTCATTTGACAAGGCAATGCCTATTGAAGAACAATCGACAGCCATGATGTTTTGGAACATATCATATTGGAGTGTCATGGTATTGTTTGGAGCAAGCATAGTGGCAGCATTAGGATTTGCACTAACACAAATCATAAAAGGTTTGATAGAAGACCCAAAGAAACAAATGGGTATCTTGATAGGCGTGGGAGCATTGGTTATTGTGTTCGTAGTGTCTTATCTATTGTCTTCGGGAACAGATATTCCTAAAGAAGTATTTGAAAAGACCGGTTCGGACTATTCAAGTTCCAAACTTATCGGAGCGTGCATGTACACCGTGTATGTATTGTTTGCAGGCGTAATTTTGGCTGCTGTATATGCGGAAATAGCAAAAAAATTGAAGTAAAATGGCAAGAGGAAAGAAGAAATTACCGGCACTTAACAGTTCGTCCATGTCGGACATTTCGTTTTTGTTGCTGACCTTTTTCTTGTTGACATCTTCAATCAACACGGACATGGGAATACAAAGACGACTTCCGCCGCCATCGGATCCGAACGTCAAGCCGCCTGACATTCACCGAAGGAACACTTTTGTTGTTTTGGTGAACAAAGACGACCAGCTCCTTTTCAACGGAGAGTTGGGAGAGATTAACTTGTTGAAAGAAAGAGCAAAAGAATTTCTTTCAAACCCCAACAACTTAGACAATCTTCCCGAAAAGATGACAAAGGACATTCCTTTGTTGGGAACGGTTGAGGTATCGAAGGGAGTAATCTCATTGCAAAATGACCGTGGAACCTCATACGAAATGTATCTTATGGTACAAAATGAGCTTACGGCAGCAGTCAATGAATTGAGAGACGAAATGGCAAAAACAAAATTTGGAAAAGCATACGTCGATTGCAGCGAAGCACAAAGAGAAGCAATAGACAAAGCAATTCCGATTGCTATTTCGGAAGCAGAACCTAAAAACATAGGAGGTAACAAGTAATGGCAAAATTTAAGCAAAAGAATTCAGGCTCGTTACCTGAGATGAACATGGGTTCGATGTCCGACATTATCTTTATGTTGTTGTTCTTCTTCATGGTGATTACCACAATGAGAGAAAGCTCTCTCATGGTCAAAGTAAATGTACCTCAAGCCTCCGAAATCCAAAAGTTGGAAAAGAAGTCGCTTGTAAGTTACATCTACATCGGAACACCGATTGAAGAACGCAAATACGGTTCGGCAACACGTTTTCAGTTGAACGACCAATTCGGAGAGTTGAACGACATTGTCTCTTTTGTTGAAGCAGAAAGAGCTGCAAGAAGCGAAGAAGACAAACCCTTCCTCACAACCACAATCAAGTGCGACAAGGAAGTGAAAATGGGAGACGTAACCGACGTAAAACAAGAATTGAGAAAAGCAGGTGCGTTGAGAATAATGTATGCTGCATCTCGAAGAGTAAAAGATACTTACTAAGAGTATTGACACCGACAAATATGAGAGTTGTTCGCAACAAGCGGACAACTCTTTTTTGTAAGAGCAGACATGGAATTTTCGTTTAAGCAATTCTCACTCGACCACAGCCTTTCATCAATGAAAGTCGGCACCGATGCAGTCCTTCTCTCATCACTCATGCCTCGCAATCGGGCAAAACATATACTCGACATAGGCACAGGGTGTGGAGTTGTGGCACTATTGGCAGCCCAATTCAACCCGCAAGCCACGGTAACCGCAATCGACATCGACACTCCGAGTATGGCACAAGCACGAAATAACTTTGCATCAAGCCCCTTTGCCGACCGAATGCAGGCAATCGAGACAAGCCTTCAAGACTTTGCGGCAAACAAAGACCACATCGGTCGCTTTGACCTTGTTGTCAGCAATCCGCCCTACTTTGTCGATAGCCTCAAAGCCCCCAAGGCAAGCCGCAACCTTGCACGACACAACGACAAGCTCCCCTTTGGCGAGCTTGTGGAGGGTATTTCACGCATCATAACCCCCGAAGCCCAAATAGCAATCATACTTCCCGAAGCCCAAAGCAAAGAAACCGAACAGCTCTTTGCCCGCAAGAACATACACATATCAAGACAAGTCAAAATCTTCCCCAAAGAAGACAGACCGATAATAAGAGTAGTCAATATATACAGCCCGAAAGCCGTCCGCCGAGAAGAAGCAACCCTCACCATTCGCACTTGCAACGGCGAATACACCCCCGAATACAAAGCCATAGTTTCCGAAATCCTTCTGTAAAACGGCGTTTCGACATTGACGAAACGCCGTTTTATTTTTCTGAAAGGGCGTTTTGTCAGAATAGATCGGCGTTTCATTTTCCAAATTGGCATTTTGGTTTTTATCTTCTTGCTTTGTTGGTAATAGTATTACCAGCCTTATGGTAATACCATTACCTTCCCATGGTAATACCATTACCACGCCGAAAAAATACCATTACCACGGCGTGGTAATCGGATTACCAAACCGAAAAATTTTTGGGAATACTATTACCAAATGGCGGAAAGGCCTTTTGTCAAAGATAATCAGCGTTTTATGCTGCTTGTTTGGCGAGGTTAAATTGTCGCCTTGTCGTTTGGGCTTCGGTAGTCGCTTCCTTCCCATTGATATTTGGCGGTTTCGGGAACAAAAAATTTGCCTATGCGGTAGTCGATATTGGCTTTGTGTGCCTGAGAGAGCTGATAGCGGCGAGGAATGCGGTAGAGTTTGCCGTCTTTGAGCAGTCTTGCTCCGGTTTGGTGAAATCTGAATGGTACGTTTGCTGCCACACATTGTTCTCTCAGGTCGAGAATCCAGTCGAAATTGCAGACTCTTGCCTGCAATCCGCTCTCTCCTCCGGTGGCAACTTCCTCAATGTCGCTGTCGATGTAGGCTCTTATGTCGATATGTTCGATAAGGGGTGCGGCAATTATGCTTTTGTGTTTTATGGGAAGGGCTTTGAATATCGGAAGTCGGTAGTCTGCCATTTGTTGATTTTCGACTGTGCAGCCCACAAGCACATTGTCGTATCCTTCGTTCCAATCGTCGGGAATGCACTGCATGAAACGGTCGATGCGTTTGGTAAAAAAGTAAAACCGCAGGTCGTTTCTTTGGCGTATCATCTGCCAACACTCTTTTCTCCAAGGGTCGGCGTCTTGCAGAAGGAAGTCTGAGGTGAAGCAGGTGAAGACTATTTTTCCGCTTTCAATTTTCCACGATTTGTCTCTTTTGCGTTTTATCGGCAGATTGAAGGCTGCCGTTTTGCGGGCGATGTTTGAAGCTGTCTGTGTGCCGTACATGCTGTCTTGTCGATAGACATAGCAGTGCAAACAGCCCGGGCTGATTTTCGTACAGCCGTGCCACGGATTCCAATCGGCATATATCTGCCATTTTTCGGACATTTGCTGTGGTGTTTTGTCTTTTGTCAAATCAAAAAAGCGGCAATTTGAGCTTGCAAATCGCCGCTTTTGTGTCTTGTGTTCAAATGTTGGTTATTGGTTCTCCGATTTCTTTTTGTTCAAAAGGGTTTTTTGGTACATCAGATGAGGCTGATAAGGACGAAAGCCCAGTGTGCCACAATTCCTGCAACAAATCCTCCGATTGTGTGGGCGAGAATGGCTTTTGAAATGAGCTTTCTGTATCCCAACGAATCCAACATTGCGGTGTGTGTAGAGAGAAATCCGCTCCAACACATTCCCATTGCGGTACAAACAGCTATTGCATTTCCGTCTATAAATCCTTCGGCTGCAAACTTTGGAATAAGACTCAAGGCAGCACCCACGGCTCCGAGCGAGGTGATTGGGAAAGACACCAATTCGGCATGAGTAAATCCGAACAACCATTCGAAGACTATGCTGATTTTGTTTGCAAGATATGGCAACAAAGCCACACCTTCGTATGCTGCTCCAGTATATTCTCCGCTTTTTGAGGCTCCGAAAGTGAGCATCATGACGAAAGTCGAAATCACAAGCACTCCCGGAATGATTGCAACGCCGATTGATACTCCGCTTTTGCCTCCGTCCAACACCGAATTCAAAATCCTCATGAATATGTTGCCTTCACTCTTGAAAGAAATGTTCTCTTCATTTCCTTCGGCATTCACAGCTTCTTTCATTTCGGGGTAAGCCTTTATTGTAAAACGCTGCATCAGACGAGTCGAAACAATACAACCGCCCACCGCTCCGATAAGTCCTATCAAAGCTCCTGAGCCATATCCCAAGCCTGTCATGAAAACTATCACTATCAAGCCCATTCCGAATGCCGTTCCGAAGTTGGTGAGCGACACAAGCTGGTATTTCTTAAAGTATTGGCTGAAATTTTTGTCGTTTGCCAAACTTATGATTGCAGGATTGTCGGAAAGAAAGGTCAAGACGCCGCCCAAAGCTGCCACTCCGGGAAGGTTGAACAGCGGTTTCATCAAAGGACGCAATATCTGCTCCAACAATCTCACCACTCCGAACTCTGTGAGCAGCTTACTTAGCGCTCCCGAAAGCACGGTTATCGCCATGAGGTAGAAAACGGTGTTCATCAAAAGGTCGTATGCCGTTTTCATTATGGTGTTGAGCATATTTGCCAATCCCATTCTGTGAGCCAAATAGCCGAATATGGCAAAGAAGACAACAAGGAAGCACAAGGCTTCGATGCTTCTTCGTGTCAAAAAACTTAATTGTTTGAATTTCATATTTGTTTGTCGTTTTGTTCTATCTGTTTATCGCTTGCATTTTCCAAGTCAGTCCCATGTTGAAATAGAGCTTTGAAGGCGTTTGGTTGTTTGAGTAAAGGTAGGCATGAAGCCTCACATCGTTCTTTCCTCTCAAAGGGAAGAACTCGCAACCTGCACCATAAAATCCGTATTCTGTTCCCGGGCTTACACAATAGTCCCAATGGTAAAAATTGTTTGAGGGAACAGGACTTTGAGCTTTGTTCATGTCATATCCTCCCTTGACGAACACTCTCCATTTGTCGCCGATTGAGGCTTTGAGGTTGGCAATCAATGAAAAATCATCAAAAAAGCCCTCCTGCTTTTCGTGATAGCGGTTGATGTAATCTAACTCCAATACAAAGCAATCAAAAGAGAATTGGTTTCCCAAGGCGATATAGTTGATAAAGTCGCCTTTTCGCTGCTCTATCATATTGAGAGAGTAAATCGTTTTGAACCAGTTGAAGTCGCCGTTCCACAAAAGGTTGTACGAATACAGACTTCCGAGCGACGAAGAGGCAAAAGGAGAGTTTGCAACTTGGAATTGGAGAGTGTTTCTGCCCGCATTGTCTCTGAAACCAAGGTTTATGCCAAGTTCATAGCAGGGAATGTTGTTGCAAAAGTCTGAAAGAAAATAGCAATCTATCGGAGCATAGTCGTATTCAAACGTTCCTATCGCCACAACCTGCTTTCCGGCAGAAACAAAGAAGTTATTGTCGATGTCATACTTCAAATAAATCCAGTCGGTCGCATCAAGCATATCGTAAGTCGAGATTGGCTTGTTCAGTCTCTGCCTCAAATGATATTCCAACTTGGAATTGATTTTGCCATCGAGTATTAAGTTGAGATTTTTTCCCGAAAAACCACTCTGAGTGCTGTTCTTGTCCGATTGACAATTAAAGTCTGCCCTTGCATCAAAGCGTAAGGACATTTCTTCTTGCTGACTTAATGCGGTCAGAGTTGAAACCGCTGCCACAAATAGGCATAAAAGGGTCTTTTTTACCATAAAAATTTGTAATAATTCAACATAATTTGAGAGGACAAAGGTAAGAAAAAACTGCCATAAGACAAGGTCGGAACATTTCAAGGAGAGAAAAATCATCTTTGTTCGGCTTTCGCTCTCTCTTCGAAAGGAAGTATGTATGTTTGTTAAGGCTGTGATTTATAACGATATGCATAGTTGCTTTCTTGAACAAGAGTTTCAAAATAATGTTTACCTTTGCCGCAAAAATGTTTTGAAGAATGAGTGAAATTGTTTTGGAAACTCGGCGACTTGTGTTGAGAGCTTGGAGAATTGAAGATGCAAAAAGTCTGTTCCGCTATGCGAAAGAACCACTAATAGGGAAGAGGGCAGGTTGGCAGGCTCACCAATCAGAGGAAGAAAGCAGGGAAATAATTCGTACTGTTTTTGCCTGCCCCGAAATATACGCCATGGTGTTGAAAGAAACTCGTGAACCGATTGGTTGTGTGGGCTTGTTGTTGCAGCAGGGACACCTTCCGATGAACCAAAACGAAGCTGAGATAGGTTATTGGCTCGCAAAACCATATTGGAACAAAGGCTTGACAACCGAGGCCGCCAAACGACTGATTTGCCACGCCTTTTGCGATTTGTCTTTGGAGAGATTGTGGGCTTGTGTCTTTGAGGGCAATGCTCAATCGCTTGCAGTACTCAAAAAATGCGGCTTTATGCTTCATCATTGTGCCGACAAAGAGCAAACCCAATCGGGAAAAGCCGAAGTGTATCTTCACTTGGAGGCAGCTTCTTTTCAAGACAAGTAACGTATAGTGCAAAAAGAAAGAATTGATAGTGCAAAAAGAAAGAGGGAACGACCGTTTTGCCGTTCCCTCTTTCGATGTTATCCCATCAGGATTCGAACCTGAGATAAGAGAGCCAGAATCTCTTGTGTTACCGCTACACTATGGGACATCGTATCTTACAAATACACCTTGCTAACGTTTGTTTGCGATTTTTATTTCACACTGAGGTGTAATTATTTTGTTTTTTAACTTTTGTTGATCTTTTAATTGTGCTTCCAATTCCTTGATTGAGGAGCCTCTTGTTCTCATTCGGTTCTCGCTAATGCCCTGCGAAACAAGATAATTCATGATTGCATCGGCACGTTTCTTCGATATTTCGTTGTCCTTTCTGACGTTTAATCCTTCTGTTGCAATTCTTCCGATAATATCCACGTTGATTTGGGGATATTCGTTCAGCGTTTTGACAATTTCATCGAGTGCATAGTAGCATTCTTTCATCAAAATAATTTCTCCTTGTTCGTTTTCGTCAAAGTACAACTCGCCATTGAGAGGAATGTTTGAGCCGGGTTTGATTTGAACAAGTCGTGCGGTCAAGACAGAGTCTTTTGCCGCTGCTTGTTGATAGGTTATCGTTTTGTTGAAACGAAAGTATCCTTCCTTGCCAAGGCTTACGTTGTAGCTGCGTTCGGGAAGCAATTTGATTTTTACAGCACCTGCGTCTTTCTTTTCAATGACCGTTCTGCCGGTTTCTATTTCCTTTACGTAGATGTCGGCAGTTGTTCTCTGGGCTGCAAGACTATCCATAGGGTGTATGTACAATGGTGCAAAATCTGTCCATACCTCGCAGGTGATTGTGTGTCCCAATCCTCCGTCTGTAAGATTATCCAAAACAATCACATAACTCTCGCCCGCCTTTACGTCAATGTATTTGCCGTATGCAACATCGGAGGACTTGTTTATATGAGCCATCGTGCCTTTGAGGGACAATCCTGTCTTGCCCTGAACATCCGAACTGCACACAGACTGAACGCTTCTTACGGGTTTTACTCTGTTTTTTTCAACTCGGTTACAAAAGTACTTGTCTGTGTATTTATAGACCAAGAAATCATAATCGTCTGTCGCAGCTTTTGGTTTTATGTCAATCAATAACTTTCCGTCGTAAGGAATGTCAAAACTATACCAAATGGAATTGTGTTCCTGCTCAAAAACATTTTTTGTCTGTGCATCTCTATGAACTTCGTTCACATAGCCCGGACCTTGCAGCGGTTCGGTAGGACCGTATGGAACGTCAGCTTGCAACTTTACTGCAAAAAAACAGTCGGAACATCTCTCGGGAAGAGCAATTTCCACCGGAGCTGTTGGTTTCGGAGCAGGCTTTTTCTTTTTCTTTTTGCTGTTTTGAGCAACTAAACCAAAACATAACAACACTGCCATTGCGAATAATACCGTTTTTTTCATAACTTCCAAGGTTTGATTTGAAAAACTCCGACAAAGGTACGGATAAGTTTGCACATAACCAAATTTATTATTGTTTTTTTATTGAAAGACTTGATTTGTGTCCCGCAAGTCTTGCAATCAAAAGACAGACAACAAGCCGAAAAGTTCATCTTATGTGCAATCGTTCCAAAAAATCGCCGTTTTCTCACAAAGAAACGCCACTTTTTTCAAAAAAAACGGCGTTTCTTCGGAAAAAAACGGCGATTTTTTTCGGAGAAAACGAAGACTTTGAAAATCAACCATTTGTAAAGGCTGATTTCTTGCTTGAAAATCCCTTGGATAACTCGCCGTTTTGGCAAAATAACTCGGCGTTTTATTTTGCCAAAACGCCGTTTTATTTCAGCAAAACGGCGTTTTGTGAGAGAAAAAGACACCATGTCTGAAAAAAAACGTATATTTGCAAACTCGAAGCGAGAAAGTAACAATATTCAAATATAATATCAAGATGAAAAAAGGATGTAAATACGGAACTCACCGTGTAATTGAGCCAAAGGGTGTGTTGCCACAACCTGCAAACAAGATTGATAACAACATGGATGAAATCTATGACAATGAAATCCTTATCGATGTACAAACTTTAAACATAGACTCCGCATCATTTACTCAAATTGAGGAGCAGGCAAAGGGAGACAAGGCAGAAATTGCCAAGATTATGATGAGCATTGTCGAGAAACAAGGAAAGCATCGTAACCCTGTAACAGGTTCGGGCGGTATGTTGCTCGGAACTGTCGAGAAAATAGGAGATGCTTTGATTGGAAAAACCGATTTGAAGGTCGGCGACAAAATCGCAACCTTGGTTTCGTTGTCTCTTACTCCGCTAAGAATTGACAAAATCAAAGACATACGTCCGGAGATTGACCAAGTGGACATAGATGGTAAAGCTATATTGTTTGAAAGCGGTATTTATGCAAAGATTCCTTCAGACTTGCCTGAAAATCTTGCATTGAGTGCCCTCGATGTTGCAGGAGCTCCTGCTCAAACTGCCAAATTGGTTAAACCGGGCGACACCGTGGTTATCATAGGAGCCGGCGGAAAATCCGGAATGCTCTGCTGCTATGAAGCAAAGAAGAGAGCAGGTGTTACAGGTAAGGTTATAGGAATATGCCACAGCGAAAAATCTACCAAAAGAATGGAAGAGCTTGGTTTTTGCGACGTTGTGTTCTCGGCAGACGCAACTCAGCCTGTTCCTGTCATGAAGAAAATCGAAGAATTGACCAACGGACAAATGGCAGATATTTGTATCAACAATGTAAACATTCCTGATACTGAAATGACTTCAATACTTGTAACCAAGAATACGGGAACTGTTTACTTCTTCTCAATGGCTACTTCCTTCACAAAGGCAGCTCTCGGAGCAGAAGGCGTCGGAAGCGATGTTACAATGATAGTCGGCAACGGTTATACAAAGGGACACGCAGAAATTACCCTTCAAGAATTGAGAGAGTGTGAGAAATTGAGAAAAATCTTCACCGAATTGTACGCATAATAGACACTTCTGATAAATCAAAACAAAGAGCGGCGGATTTCATTGGTTGAAGTCCGCCGCGTTTTTGTATGAATGATGAAGAAAATTTTGGTTTGTATTACCTTAATTGCCCTATTTGATTTGTGTTTTGGACCAAAGCTGCTTTAACGATAGGCAGGCAGAGTGTCCAAAAAAGCATATTCTCCGTCTTTGTACTCTATAAGATATGTGGTGAGGCTGTTGGTTATCATGATATAAGGAGCCTGAATGGCAAAGTTGTAAGATACGACCTGATCTATGGTCTGTTGAGTCAACTTTACTTCCTTTCGCTTGCACTCGACAAGTAAAAAAGGTTTCAAAGCCTTGTCGTACACAAGTATATCGAAACGTCTTGTCATCGAGTTGAGGTTTATCTTCCCCTCGACGGCAATGGCACTTTTGGGATAGCCAAACTGCTTGGTCAAAACATTGATACAATATTGTCGAACTTGCTCTTCGGGAGTAAGTTCGACATATTGTTTTCTTATAGGGTCAAATACTTTCATCTAATCTTCGCTTTCTGCACCGGCATTGTTGCTTCCGCTTCCGTCGTCCAAGCGTTTGGAACTCTTGACAGCCCTCTTGTTCACGTCATTGTTGCCAAATCGGTAGCTGAAGTTGAGAGTGATAGCTCTTCTGTAAGGTCTGCCAGTTTGGAACGAGATATAATCGTCGGTTATTGTAGTACTCTTACGCTTCATTGTGCGGAATATATCAGAGTAACGAAGAGATAGTGAGGCTTTCTTGTTAAGAGCTTTCTTGATTGCAAGGTCGGTAAAGAAGAAATAGTCTTGCTCTCCCTGAATTGTTCGTCTCGGAGCAGAGTATTGAGCAGATAGTTGAATTGTCCACGATTGTGGCAAATTCATTGTAGAGTTCAATTTGGCATCCCAGTTGAAAGAGTTGATTTCTGTCTCATTCACCAAAGTGGCATCAGTATAACTTCCAAAGAAATTCATATTCAGATTGACTTTCCACCATTTTGTTATCTGTTGGTCAATAATCAGTTCGATACCATAGTTGGAACTTTTGTCAATGTTGAGACTTGTCATTGCAAGTTTGCCTTTGTCAACTTCGTCTCCTGCAATGTCGAGAACCCAATCGAAGCCATAGCGTCTTGCATTCGCTTCTGTCCACAAGAAATTGAACCAAGAAATTCTGTTGTTGGTCTGACGATAATATGCAGAGGCGAATATCGTAGTTTTTGAGAAGATATGAGAATATCCTATTTCGAGAGAGTTGGTGTATTCGGGGTCTATGTCCGGATTTCCGAAGCGAATGTGTTCAGGGTTGGACAAATCGACATTCGGCATCATCGAATGCATATCTGGACGATTGATTCGACGAGAGTAAGAGAACTGAGCAGACTGCATGGGTGATATTTGGTAAGACAAGTGCAGCGTAGGGAAAGGAGAGATGTAGTTTTTGTCAAACGAAGTGTTCGCTTTGTTTTCCATAGTCTTGGTTGCGGTACTTCTGACTATTTCTCCTCTCAAACCCAACTGACCGCTCCAATTACCATGAGTATAACCCACCGTTGCATAAAGGGCGTGTATATATTCTGTAGAGTGGAAAACATAACTTGTGGCTGTATCTTTTTCGGACAAACCATTGAAATAATAATCATAATCGGAGTGTCGGTTTGAGTAGTTGAGGTTATAACCCGTTTCCAATCTCAATTCCTTTGAAAAAGGGTGGGTGTAGTTGATTTTAACCACAGCTCTGTCGTCGTTTGCCTTGGTTACATCTTTCTTATCGAAAGCATAATCGGTGTCAAACATATCGTTTAGGTAGTCAATCTTCTGAGTACTCTCGCGGTTGAAGCGACCGATGTTCCAGTTTGCATCTACCATGAGTTCTTGGTCGGGTTTGTTGAATTTCTTTTGGTAGTTCAAAGAGAAAGTATGGAATTGTCCGTTGTGGTCTCCGTCAGTTATCTGATCCAAACTGCGATAGCTCATGCTGTCAATAAGATTTGTGTTATTGATTACAGTATGGTCTGAAATAGTATTGTGTCCTCTTCCGTTATAAGAAAGAGTGAGTGTGTTCTTTTGGTTGATGTACCAGTCAAATCCCAATTTCATTCCTTCGCTATAACCTTCTTCTGTTCCGTCTCTTCGACTTCTCATCCATGCTTCAAGACTATTCGGTTCAGAACCAAATAGCAACTTCATGTTATCTGACCTTCTTCCCCTTTGGTCGTATCTTCCGTCAATCGAAGCCGAAAATCCGAATTTCTTTGTTGAATAGCTTACCGATGCAGAGCCGTTTGCTTTCGGCAGAAACTTATCCAAGGCACTTCCTGCCGAGATATTGACCATACCGTTCAGCCCCATGTTGCCTTTTTCTTTGAGTTTGATGTTGATAATTCCGCTCATGCCGTCGGGATCGTACTTTGCAGAAGGATTGGTTATCACTTCGATGTTCTCTATCGTCGAAGCAGGTATCTGAGCCAAGACACTCGCCAAATCACTTCCCAAAAGTTCCGAAGGCTTGCCGTCTATAAGTACCTTGACGTTGGAGTTACCCCTCAGAGAGACCTCTCCTTCTTCATCAACCGACACAGAAGGCACATTTTCCAACACTTCGCTTGCCGAACCTCCCGCCGAAACAATATTTTTGTCCACATTTATCACCCTCTTGTCAAGTTTGTACTCCATCATCTGCCTTTCTGCCACAATCTCAACACCTTCCAACATTTCGCTTGACTGAGAAAGTGCGATATTACCCATATTCACATTACCGCCTTTTAGTTCCACGTTTTTGAAAACGTCTTTGTATCCTATGAAACTAAATTTTACAATGAATTTTCCCAACTTCATGTTCGTTATGGAGAACTTTCCGTTTTCGTTTGTGATGACACCGTTAATCATGCTGCTGTCCTTAGTCGATAAAACAGCCACATTGACATATTGTAACACCTCTTTGGTTTGAGCATCTGAGACACTGCCGCTCAGACTTGCCCTCGCATTTTGTGCAACTACCGTACCCATATTGCCAAAAAGCAAACATACGGCACACAATAGCAGCAATTTCAAATTTCTTCGTCTATCTCTTATCATAATCTAAGATTTTGTTTTGTTCAAGTACTCCTTTTGACAACAAAAACACGGCAAGTTTAATTGACAGCAAAAAAAATTGTATATTTGCCAACTCAAACAAGTAAGTATCAAATCATGAAAAAAGTTCTTTTAATAGCGATTTCGTTGTTTACATTCCTGACAGCCTCTGCACAAATGGACATTCGTTGGGGCGAAAGGTTCTATGACATTTTGGACGATTGCAAAGCCGCAGAGATAGTGGCAGAAGATAACAATGCTTTCTATCTTTGGTATTGTTTGGAAGAGTATATAGGACAGGGGGAGAGCAAGTTGCAATACTATTTTGCCCGAACGGACAAATCAGGCAACGTAGAAAAGGTCGTAAAGATTGATTTCCCTCATCAGTCTTTCAAAATCGAACAAACATGGAGGGCAGGCGATTGCGTGGGATTTATCCTCAGCAGAATAAATGAAGACAAGCCCGTTCAGAAAAAAGGAAGCAAGAAAACAATATCCAAAACCACGACGGGAACAGCCCATTTGTACACACAGTACTTCCATCTTCGCGACATGAGATTGATGGATAAGCCGCAAAAAATCAACGTTTTCAAATATTTTGCACAAGAAGGCGAAAAGCCCTACTTGTTTAACTTTTCCGAAAACAAGACAAAAATGGTTTTTTGCTTCTTTGAGAACGACACAACAAAGGGACGCTCTGCCAACATCAGGGTCTATGACCAGAGAATGAACGTTTTGTGGGAAAAAACTCACCGATTGAACATCAACAACGACGCTTACCAAATGTGCGATGTTGCTGTAAACAACAACGGTAGCGAAGTCTTGCTCGCAATACGTTCTTATTCGACGGCAAAAAAAGTAAAGCACACCGACGATAAGGCACATCTTGTTTGGCTTACCCAATACGAAGAACGCACATACGAACAGCAGCTCGAAAAAGCATGGCCCACCGACATAAAATGTGCTTTCAATATGGAAGATGACTACCTCATGGCAGGATATTACGGAACGACAAACGACAAACCAACTCTTGCAACAGGAAGTTTTGCATATCTTTACGACAATCGCCGAGGCTATTTGAAACAATCCTCAACCGCCGAGTTCAGAGACTATGAGAATGATGAAATGGTTGCAGAAGGATTGCCGAAACCCTCAGACATGACGGCAGGAATAAGAGCTTTGGTTCCGATGATTGGAGACAACTTGATAATGGTCGGAGAACAAAAATTCATCTCTCACATCATTCCGCCAAAAAGACGAGGCGACAAACCAACGGGAGAAGAAGCCGTCTATTTCAGAGATATTATAATCACCAATATCGACAAACACGGCATGGTGTCGGGCAATGCCTACATTCCTAAGAGACAAAAAGACGTTGAAGGCTTTGAAGCATACAACTCCTTTGCCATGACAAGAGACCGTTATGGTATATATATAATGTTTAACGACCACATCAAAAACTACGACGGCAACGCATTTGAGGCAAAGAAGTGTTACAATGCCGACAAGCTCCGCACTCAGGTAAACTTTGTGCAAATATTCTCAGACGGAAGTTACCGTTGGAGCAAGGCATACGACACCAAGAAAAACAAAATGCCGTTCTTCCAAACCCTTTATCTTACAACCTTAAAACAAATCATGTTTCTCGGAAGGTATCAAGACCACAACATTATAGGAACATTCGAGTTACGATAGCATTAAGCTCCGACAGGCTTTCGGCTTCGGCAATCGAGCTGAAATTGTTTCCGAACATATATTTGCAAAGCTCTTTCATTTTGTCCGAAAGGGCTTTTGCAATTTTATCTTGGCGATTCGGCAAAATAAAACGCCCTTTCGTTTTGTCAAAACGCCGTTCTGTTTCGTCAAAAGGGCGTTCTGTTTCGCCAACTTCAAGAAAGAGTTTGAGATAGTAGTCTTCAAGTTTGAAAAAGAGGGTTTTTAGCATATTCTTATCAAAGTGCAACCCTCTTATTTCGGCTGCAAGCAAAGGATTTTGCAGTATTCCGCGACCCAACATGAAGTCTTTAATCATCGGGAAGCGTTGTTTTACTTGCAAAAAGTCGTCAAGAGAAAAAATATCGCCGTTATAAACCACCCTGCATTGCAATCTTTCTGCCAAAAAGCCGAATGCTTCATAGTCGGGGCTGCCTTGATAGAGGTTTACAGCCAATCGTGGGTGTATCACCACATATTTCAAAGGTAAGCGTTGATTAAATCTGCCAAAGAGGCAATGTCGGCTTTTGAATCGAAACCTATGCGGATTTTTATCGAAACAGCCTGATGTACATTCTTGAAAATATCATTCAAAAAGCCGTCAAATCGTTTCAAGTCTTTCAAAAGAGCCGAGCCTCTGCCATGTTTTATCGCACACTTGGCAGGACAGGCACAGTTTATGTTGAATTGTCGGTATCCAAGCTCTTGCAGGATTGCTCCGTAGCTGATTATCCCTTGTGAAGTGCTGCCCAAAAGTTGCGGAACAACCTCCAACGAATTTTTGTTCTCAAAAGGAAACACATCTCTGAACTTTCGGCTCTTTGAAGTGATAAGTCCGTCTGTTACAGAGATAAAAGGACTTATCGCATAGTCGATACAGCCCGGGAAGCACTCGTGATAAGCCTTGCGAAAGAAAAGAGATGTCAGCCCTTGCATGGGAGCGAGAATTAACTTGTCGTCAAACGCAAACAAAGAAGGATTATAAGTAATCGTATTCTCCAAACTCACATTTGCAGCAGGTAACAATACCGAACTAATCCCCGACATAGGCTATTGTATTTGTGCAGCAATGGCACGATTGACAAAATCGTTAAAACGCTTGGTCTTTTCAAACTCTTTGGCAAGCCTTTCCGCAAGATTGTCTGCCAAAACGAACTCTCTGTCGATGTGTTTTGACAAAAGAAAGTCCCTCAATTTGAGAAACTCCACAGCCTTGCAGTCTTTCGGAAAGCCTTTCGGAGCTGTTTTCATCCTGTTTGAAGTATCCAAAGCAAAGTCTCCCGAGTGCAAAACAATGTCTTCAAACTCTTCAAAGAGAGAATACACATCTTCTCTGATACTTTGGATTATCGGATTGGGCATACACACCGCTCCCGTGGCAAGAATGTTATCCCCTATATAGTTTCCTCCCTCTGCTTCCAAGTGAAAATAATATCCTCCGAAGCCTGATTTCTTCCCTTTGGGACAAACGTATGCACACATGTGAGTTTTGTAAGGCGTTTTGTCCTTTGAAAAACGTATATCCCTATATATCCTGTAAGTACAGTCCGAAACACTCAGTCCGTATATCGAACTGTCAAACTCTTCTATTCTGTTGATAAGCTCACCGACGAAGTCCTCAAAATAAGCCTTCACCTCCAAATACCAAGCCTTGTTGCCGTCAAACCAAACCTTGTTGTTGTTTTGCTGCAAAGCGTCCAAAAATTCAAAAACTCTCTTCATCTTTCAATCAATTAGTACTTATAAACTCCCTGCCACATCGCTCTGAGATGCTCTCTCGTCTTATTCTCACGCTCATTGTCGCAAGGAGAATACAATTCCACCGTTTGCAGAGCGTCAGGCATGAATTGCTGCTGCACAAAGTGTCCCGCAAAATCGTGAGAGTACAAATAATCCCTTCCATATCCCATTTGCTTCATCAGACTTGTCGGAGCGTTGCGAATTTGCAGCGGAACAGGCAAATCGCCCGTCTGTTCCACAAGCTCCAATGCCTTGTTAATGGCAAGATAAGTCGAATTGCTCTTGGGACTTGTGGCAAGATAGACCGCAGTTTGCGAAAGGATAATCCTGCACTCGGGATAGCCGATTTTGTTTACCGCATCAAAGCACGCATTTGCCAACAAAAGGGCATTGGGATTTGCATTGCCTATGTCTTCTGAGGCAAGTATCAACATACGTCTTGCAATAAACAAAGGGTCTTCGCCCGAAGCAATCATTCTTGCAAGCCAATACACAGCCGCATTGGGGTCAGAGCCTCTTATACTCTTGATAAAAGCCGATATTATGTCGTAATGGTTCTCGCCTTTCTTGTCATACATCGAAAGATTTTGCTGAATAATCGAGCAAACTACCTCATTGTCGATAATACAATCGCCTTTGAATTGAGCAACCACAAGTTCTATTGCATTCATCAGCTTTCTTGCATCTCCTCCGCTTATTCTGAGCAGAGCCTCAGCTTCTTTTACAATTATATTTCTTCCGAATGTTTGCTTGTAATAGCCTGTTGCTCGCTCTATAATCTTCAACAAATCTTCCTTTTCCAAAGATTTCAACACATAAACCTGACATCGTGAAAGCAAAGGCGAGATTACCTCAAACGAAGGGTTCTCCGTGGTTGCACCAATCAGTCTCACAATACCCTGTTCCACCGCTCCGAGAAGAGAATCCTGCTGATTTTTTGAAAAACGGTGTATTTCATCGACAAACAATATCGCATTGTCGCTTTGTTTTGCCTTTTCGATAACCTCTCTTACCTCTTTCACACCGCTGTTTATTGCAGAGAGTTGATAGAAAGGAGCAGAGAGTGTGTTGGCAATTATGTTTGCCAAAGTAGTCTTGCCAACCCCGGGAGGACCCCAAAGAATCATCGAAGGAATGTCCCCTTTCTCTATGGCGGAGCGTAGAATTGCACCCTCTCCGACCAAGTGCGATTGACCTATGTACTCATTCAGGCTTTCGGGTCTCAAAACTTCTGCCAATGGTTTGTTCATTTGTCTTTCTCCTTATTTGCTTATCAAAAATACGGTATTCCTTTTGTTTAAGTCGATTTTCGTTTTTCTCCACTCGGCTATGCTTTTGGTGATTATTTGCCGGCTTTGTTCTCCTATGTCTGTGGCAAGGCATAGCATGGTTTGAGGATTGCATACTCCGAGAATGCTTTCCAAGAGATTGTTGTTGCGATATGGAGCTTCAATAAAGAGTTGTGTTTGCGAAAAACGATATGCCACACGTTCCAATTCCCTTATTCGCTTTTCTCTTTGGGAGCGTTCGGCGGGCAGATACCCCACAAAGGCAAACGATTGTCCGTTAAAGCCGCTTGCCATAAGAGCCATCATCAGCGAAGAAGGACCACAGAGAGGAACGACTTCAAAGCCCTCTCTTTGGCAAAGAGCAACCAACACACTGCCCGGGTCGGCAACGCAGGGCAATCCTGCCTCCGACATAACACCTATGTGCCTTCCGCTTTTCAAAATCTCGATGCAGGGCGAAAAATCATCGTTCACCGTATGTTCATTGAGAACAAAAAACTCCACCTGCTCAAAATCTTTCTTGTAGCCCGCTTTTCTCAAAAATCGTCGAGCCGTTCGCAACTCCTCCACCACGAAACAATCACACAACAAGAGCAACTCCAAGTTCTTTTTCGGAAGACAATCCTCCACATCGCACTGTGCAATCGGTGTCGGGAACAAAAACACCTTTCCTTTCTCCATAATCTTAGTTTTATGCTTGCAAAGATAGTGGTTTAGTGCGGAACAAAAACAAAATGGCGTCCTGTTTTTGCAAACAAAACGCCACATTCAAAATCAGATGTAGAAACTATGTCTTCTTATACTATTGTTTTATTTATTTCAAACCATAGATATGTATTTCTCTGTCCCGAGAAGCAGAAGCTATGTGCTTGCCATCGGGAGAGAAAACTGCGGCATACACCCAATCTTTGTTGTCTTCAATCGTTTGAATGCACTCTCCGCTTTCTGTGTTCCAAATTTTGATTGTGTTATCCAACGAAGTAGAAACAATAAGAGAGAAATCATCCGAAGCAGATGCAAATCTGACCCAGCCTTTGTGTCCTTTGAGAACCTTGACGCACTCTCCGCTGTTGTAATCCCAAATTTTGATGCTTCTGTCTGTCGAAGCCGACACAATATATTGGTCATTGCAAGCAAAAACAGCCGACCACACATAACCGCTATGCCCTCTCAAAACACAGATACATTCCATTGTCGCTATGTTCCACACTCTTACCGTCTTGTCAGCAGAAGCCGAAACGATAAGACTGCCGTCGGAGTTGAAGAAACAGCTGTTTATCATTTCCTCATGCCCTTCCAATTCACCAATTAAAGCTTTGGTTTCTGCATTATATATCTTTATTTTGTGGTCATGGCATCCTGCCGCAATAAGTTTTGAATCGGGTGAAAACACAGCCATGGTGCAAACATCAGAAATGGAAGTGTCAATCGTATATTCCTCTTCTCCGCTTTCGGTATTCCACACTCTGATAGTCTTGTCCGAAGATGCAGACAATATAAATCTCCCATCTGAGGAGAAAACCGCAGAATTGACTTTGTTGGTATGACCTTTCAGAGTCTTGATACACTCTCCGCTTTCAACATTCCACACTTTCAGACTTCTGTCTGTGGAACTTGAAACAATCAAATTCCCTTCTTTGTTGTATGACACGAAGGTACACCAATCCCTGTGTCCTTCGAGGGTTTTCAAAAGACGGAAACAATGTCCGCCGGATGATGAAATGGTTCTTCTGTTCTGAAAACCGAATTTCTTTAATAAACTAAACATTTTAATTTTGTCGCAAAACTTGTCCCCTAAGTTCTGCAAAATTTTCCTTAAAGATTACTTTTTCCTTGTACTGATAACGTAAAAACAAAAACGTGGGACTTAGACCTTATTGGGGATA
>SFPR01000025.1 GCA_004551865.1 Bacteroidales bacterium | reverse complement strand
CCTCAAAATCCTCAAGCATCTGTACTTCGTCAATCAAGATGTAGTACTTTTCCGAGTCGCAAATGCAACTCTCCACATACGAATACAATTTGTCAGGTTTGCGAAGCTCTCTATTTTTGAAGTCTTCGAGGTTAATCCTTATTATATGGTCGTCAGCAACACCCTGCTCTTGCAGATATGACACAAAAATCTTAAACAACAAGTACGACTTGCCGCAACGACGCATTCCGGTTATCACCTTAATCATTCCGTTTCCTCTCAGCGAAACAAGCTCATTCAAATATTTATTGCGTTTTATAGTCTCCATAGTCGAAAACTCTGTGCATTTGTAACAACTTTTTCGACTACAAGGGTTGTTTTTTTTGTCGATATGGCAAAACGTAGTCGAAAACTCTGTGCATTTGTAACAGATTTTTCGACATGATGTATTCTCTTGTCGAGTGGAAGAATTATAGTTTTGATTTATGGGTGTATATATGTGATTCATAACGCATAATTATCGAATTTACAAATGTAAATTGTGCGATTTTTGGGGTAAATCAAGATGTAAAAGCACAAATTTTGGGGCTTTGAAACAAGGAAAAAATGTTAAAAGTTACTCGATAAAAAGAAAGTTCCTTTTGGAATAAAGCCTCAAAATCTCACCTTTTGAAAAGGCTTATAATTCTATCGAGAAAACGACTAATTTCCCCCCCGAAGAATAACTTAAATTCATGAAAAATGATAAAAACTCTAATGTTAAAAGTGAACGACTTGCAAATCAAAGAATTTGGAATGGAAATAAAATCGTGTTATTTTTGCAATCGTTTAACGGAAGCAGAAAGCGAAAGACGATGAGTTGAATTTTGTTTTTGCATCTGTCAAACCACAAGAAAAATAAACCACAGAAAATTGAACGGAAAATGAGAAAGAAAGTATTTTTGACATTATCTGTCATTTTTATGCTCGGAATGGGCGTTACTGCTCAGCCCACACCGACTGGTAATCCCAGCTCGGTCGGCATCAGTAATTCTGGTATCAGAAGGGTGACTTCTAACCAGCCAGGAGGAGAAGTCCAAAGTCCTCTTACACCGGCGACCCTGTTGCTTATTGCAATGGCAGGCGGTTATGCAGGCGTGAGGTTGTATCACAATTCAAAAAACAACACAAAAGAATAGGAGGAGCGAAAAATGAAAAAGTTACTTTGGGTAATGGCAGCTCTCTTTGTGAGCTTTGCAGTAGCGGCACAGAATAGAGACAACGAGGGACGCATTATCATCAATTCAGCAGAAGAATTTCTGAAAATAGGCACTACTTATTCTTCAAGTGAGTCCTACATTCAGACTGCCGACATCGACTTGGGCGACAAGGGAACTGTAACAAGTTCTATTATAAATGTAGATTTTAGCGGAACGTATGACGGAAATGGTTACAGCATTTCTTACAAAGCAACATTTGCAGGAATAGGTCATAATAGTAGTAATGATATTCATAGTGGTGGTGATTATGGTTTGTTCCGTTGTGTGAAAGGAGGAGGAACTCTCAAAAATATGAATATCAATGGAGAAGTTCTGATGACGGCATTGAGTGGAAAACCTGACAACATGAATGTTGCTTTGCTTTGCGGACATAGCGGGAATAATGCACTCATTGACCACTGTAATGTGGCAGGTTCTGTATCCACATACATAAATGCAAGCAACGGAGGCGGAGCCGATGCAGCTCTTTTGATAGGTCAGGCAGACAATACGACAATTCAATACTGTTCCGGCTCGGGCAATGTTGTCGGAGTGGGCTGGGTAGGTGGTTTGATAGGCTCTTGCTCTTCCGGAACGATAAAGGCGTGTACTTTTTCGGGACAGGTGGAAGCCATTCAGCCAAGCGGCAATACTAATGGGCAAGTAAACTTGGGTTATGGAGGCTTTGCAGGAGGCATTGTCGGTATGGCAGGAACAACAGGAAGCAGTGCAGGCTCGGCAGGTTCAACAGTAACTATAGATTTGTGCTATGTCAATGCTGACATTACGGCAGGACAGGTGGCAAGCGGCATCGCTTCTGTTGCAGTGGGAGCAGGAACGGCAACGGTTAAGAACAGCTGTGCAGAAGGAACTCTCACAGGTAATACAACTAATAATAGCAATATACCTCAAGGAAGTGAAGAATCCGATATTACCAATAGTAGGGTTGTACTAAGCAACACGCACGAGTCGAATGACAAAACGGTAGATGTGTTGGAGCAAATAGTAGCAGCATTGAATGGAGGAAGAGCCGATGGCGAGAGAGCGGAGTTTGATGTTGTCGATGGTCAGATTGTACTCTATCCTGACGGCAAGCCTGCCGAACCTTGTGCTGCCGTAACAGGTTTGACAATAAGCGACGTTGCTCCCGGAAGCCTTACCTGCTCTTGGATAGCGGGAGGCAGTGAAACGGCGTGGATCGTCAGCATATCGGGAGGAAACCTTACGGAAGACATTACAGTAACAGCAACAACAAATACAAACTTTACGATAACAAATGAAAACCTTACCACAAGCCCAAGCAACTATGTGTTGTCGGTTGTTGCAAAATGTAGCGAAACATCGCTTTCTGTTCCTGCAACATTATCATTTGTCATCTCTTGTCCTACTATTACAGACATGAGTGTAACACCTGATTACACCTCGGCAACAGTCGCTTGGACAAATACCGAAACGGTGAAAGCAGAACTCTTCCAAGGCGGAAACCCAGTACCAGTAAAAGAACAAGTCATTCCTTCCGAACAACCGCATACCTGTACCTTTAATTTCCTTACACCAAACACAACCTACAAAGTAAGACTTTCGGCAGCCTGCGGAGATGACGGAGATGACTATGGTGAAGCAACAGAAAAAGTATTCACAACACCAAGCCTGCCAATAGTGAGCGGATTGACAACAGCACCAAGCTACAATGGCTCTACTTACGTGGGAAGTGTTACCATAAGCTGGAACGCATACACGCCTACGCTTGGCGAAGGCGACCATTACGAAATGGTGATTAAAACCCTTTTAGACGGCACAACGGAAACAATTACACCCGAATATACATCTACATCTTCTACAAAAACACCGATAGCCCTTGGTTCTTATACCGTAAAAGTAAGAGCAAAATACGGAGATAACTATTCTGATTGGACAGATGAGTATCCTTTCGTAATATCTGACCCTAATGCACCAAAGAATCCTACATGGACACTGACACCAAACGGAAACAATTATGATGTAACGGTTACTTGGACAAAGGGAAATGATTGGACAATAGGCAATAAGAGTAAACAGTATTGGACAGTAAACACAGATAATACAATAAATGCAACAAATGCTTCAATCAATGAATATAGTTACACATTCACATCGGTCGCACAAGGAAATAATTTGACAGTCTCAATAATTGAATATCTGCAAACTAAAAGTGGAAATACGTGGACAACAAGCAGCTCTTCAGCTTTGAGCTTTACAATTCCTGTTCCTTGTTTTGATATTTCCCCTGAGGTGAGTGCGATTACCCAGACTTCGGCAACTTTGAACGGTCTTGCTTCGGGTTATGTGGTGGTTTTGTCAGACGGAACAAATACTACAAATTATACGGCAAGCGGAGAGACTTTGTCTTTGTCGGGTTTAGCTTCGGCAACTCACTACACTGCCGAAGTGAGAAGCTATTGTAATCAGGAGCAGGGGAAGTATTCTTCCAAGATGGTAGAGTTTACAACTGAGGGTTGTTACAGACCTACCAATGTTACAGTTACTAACATCACACCATTGCAAGCAAAAGTTTCGTGGAGACAAGGTAATCCACATTTGAGCGGATTGCTGTTCATGTATGAGATAAGAGAGCTTTCGGAAGAAGGTAATACCGATATAGAGGTCGGATATAGCGAAACTTCCAAAACATTTACCAACTTGAAGCCTGAAACTCAGTACGAGGTATCAATCTATGAGCAGTGCGGAGAACGAGAACAAGCAGAAAACGATAATGAGTACTATGGTACACCGACAACAATAACCTTTACCACATCAACACCGGGAGAGTTTGTTGCAATACAAACAGGAACATGGGGCAATTCGTCCACATGGCAGGACGGACGCATTCCCGACGGAATTGGAACGATAACAATCAACGACGGAGTTGAGGTAACACTCGACAGAACCCTCGTCCTTACGGAGAACTACACCTTGACAAACAACGGCACATTGCTTATCAACAACGGCGAATTGGTCAATACAACCGACGACAACGACTTGGGAAAGGTCAGAATATCATTTACCGCAACTCAAGACACGTGGAAGTTTATCGGAGCTCCGTTTACCAGCGTCCAAGACAGCAAGTACAGATTGGAAAGCATAGAACCCGTGAGCGGAAGCGACGTTGCGGTGGTACTCTATGACTACTCAAACGGAGTATGGAGCAACGATTGGGCAACAATCAACGACAGAGTGCCACAGGCAGAGGGCTATTTTGCTTGGCCGTTTTACAGTGGTACGATTACATTCAACAACGACTACAATACAGACAACACAGTAGATTACTCTTTGAACAATTCAGATATAACAGTTACAAGAGATGTTAGAACTTCTTCGGGCGGAAATTGGATGTCTCTTGCCAATCCGTACCCTGCAAAGTTGGACATAGCAAAATTTTTGAGAGACAATTCTGAGGCAGGTCTTCAAGGAGGGGTAACATATAACTTCAATGGCTCTACGTTTGACATAAAAAACGGCACAAGCGGCTCATTGCCTGTATGCGAAGGCTTCTTTGTGAATTTCTCGAATAGCGGAAACAAGAGCGTAACCTTCAAAAAAACACAAATGACATCTTATCCGAGAGTGGGCAACACCAAGAGCAAGACTGCACAAAACCCTTGGATAGAGATGAGCTTGGTAAACAAGAGAGACAAAGTGAAGTTCTTCTTTGCACACAATCCGTTGGCAGAGCAGGGATATGACAAATACGATGCCAACAAGCTCTTTGCCACCACAGGAGTTGCCGAGCCGTACTTTGTTACCGACGGAATGAACCTTGTGAAAGAAGAGGTGAAAGAGTTGCCATACTATGCCACACTGAACGTAAGGAGTGAGCAAGATACTTTGATGACCTTTGTTGCCGACAAGATACCCGAAGGATACAGGGTCAGCCTTATTGACGGAGAGCAGACGATAGAAATGAACGAGGGTAGCCGCTACGAGACCAACATTTCGGCAGGAGAGAATGCCGACCGCTTCAAACTCTTGATACAAAACAATGTAGGCTTGAACCAAGTTTCTCAAACAGACATCACAATCACCAACAGCAACCGCCATGTTGCCATTTCGGCAGAGGCAATCAGCAACGTGGAAGTATTCAACGCCTTGGGACAAAGGGTTTATCAGACAAAGGCATCAACCTTTACCCTAAGCGGAGTTCAGTCCGGCGTGTATGTGGTGAGGGTAAGCACCGCCAAAGGCACTAAGAGCCAAAAGATAGTTGTGGAATAAACTAAACTTTTTAAAGTTCTTTTTTTCTTGTTTTGGAGTACTCGAAAGAGTACTCCTTTTTTTGTGCCGGAGCATTTGCAACTCTTGCCCGACAACAGCTCTTTCTCCACAAATCCGCTTCTTGCGAACACTCTGATTATTAAGCAATATATCTCGTTGAAGCAAAACGCCGTTTTGTCGTGATAAGATGCCGATTTATTTTTGTGAAATGGCGTTTGAAAAATCCAAAATGTCGCTCCGGCAGCAGGCAGTTATATGTTTGGTGTGTAAGACTTTTGCTTAAATGGTTTTCTGTCTAAGCATGGGATTTGCCGAGGGTGAAACAAAAAGCGAGGTCTGCTCCTTTGGGGCTGACCTCGCTTGATTTTATCGTGCCTCGGTTGAGGCTTGCTTGTTGTTATTTCTTAGGGTGAAGAATTTCGTCAATCATTCCGTACTCCAAGGCTTCCTGTGCAGAGAGCCAATGGTCGCGGTCGCCGTCTTTTTCAATCTTTTCGATTGGTTGTCCGCTGTGTTTGGAGATTATGGAGTAGAGTTCTTGCTTGGTTTTGAGGATTTCTCTTGCGGCAATCTCTATGTCGGAGGCTTGTCCTTCTGCTCCGCCAAGCGGTTGGTGTATCATGACTTTGGAGTGTTCGAGTGCCGAACGTTTTTTCTTTGCTCCGGCACACAAAAGCACCGAACCCATTGAGGCTGCCAAGCCTGTGCAAATCGTTCCTACGTCGGGACGAATGTACTGCATGGTGTCATAGATGCCCAAGCCTGCATTGACGTATCCTCCCGGGGTGTTGAGGTAAATCAAGATGTCTCTTTCAGAGTCCACACTTTCGAGAAAGAGCAGCTGTGCTTGAATGATGTTTGCCACATCGTCGTCAATAGCCGTGCCGAGGAAGATTATTCTCTCCATCATCAAACGCGAGAATACGTCCATCTGTGCTACGTTGAGCGTCCGCTCTTCTATGATTGTGGGATTGATATATGCCGCCTTTGGCGAGACATAACGGCTGTACTTGTCGAAGGTTGTGCTGCTTATTCCTCTGTGCTTTACGGCATAGAGCTTAAATTCTTTGTCTATGTTCTTCATTGCTTTTATTTATTTCTGTTGATTAACTTCTTTGCTACTTCAATCAGTGTGGCTTTGCGTTGGGGTGCAACCTCTATTTGCTCTAACGCTTCAAAGGCTTTGGAATTGTATTCTTCTACTGCTTTTTGTGCTTTTTGTGCCACTGAGAGTTGTTCGTATATTGCTCTGACTTTTTGTATTTTTTCGTCTTTGTCGAGTGTGGTGTTCTCATAGAGCGAGAGTAACTCCTGCCGTTGGGTTTGGGTTGCACTCTCCAAGGCTGTGATGTAGAGGAATGTTTTTTTGCGGTCGATGATGTCGGCTCCGCACACCTTGCCAAAGGTGTCCAAGTCGCTCCAACAGTCGAGCATATCGTCTTTTATCTGAAAGGCTATGCCGATATATTTGCCGAATGTGTCCAAGAGGTTGAGCGTCTTTTCGTCTGCCTTTGCCGTTATTGCTCCAAGTTGCAGTGCGGTAGAGAGCAGGACACCTGTTTTGAGCTTTATCATTTGCAGGTACTCGTCTGTCGAGACTGTTTGGCGGTTCTCAAAGTCCATGTCAAAGCCCTGACCTTCGCACACTTCGATTGCTCCCCGAGTAAGGGTCTCTGTGAGTTGTGGTATCACTTCCTTGTCGCATTGCAACAAGTATTTGAATGCACAAGCGAACATTGCATCGCCCGAGAGTATGGCTTTGTTTTGGTCATACTTGCGAAAGACCGTGGGTTTGCCTCTGCGAAGGGGTGAACAGTCCATTATGTCGTCGTGCAAGAGGGTGAAGTTGTGCAACATCTCCACTGCAACGGCTGCCGGTTCGGCTTTCTCCATCTCGCCTCCGCAAAGCTCGGCTGCAATAAGGCAGAGAAGTGGCCGTATTCGCTTGCCGCCTTGTCTCATTCCGTAGTCTATCGGCTCATAGAGCGAGAGCGGTTCGGCCAGATAGTTCTGTGCATCTATTATTTCTATTGCTCGTTTTTGTAATTGCTCCAATGTGTGCATGATTTCTTTGTATTATGTTGTTTGTTTTGTCTTGTGATATTTCAAAGAGTGTCAAGTATGGTTTGGCAGATGAAGTCTCCTGCTCTGCCATTGCCGAAAAGGGGAGGATAGTCCGCAGGCGGTTCGCCGAGAAAGGCTTCGGCTTTTTGACAGATGAGGTCTTTGTCGGCATCGCACACAAAGGCTCTGCCTTGTTGCACTATTTCCTGCCACTCGGTCTCGCTTCGCAGAATGACCGAAGGACGTTTCAAAAAGTAGGCTTCCTTTTGCACTCCGCCCGAGTCGGTGAGTATGAGCGAGGAGTGCTTCTCCAAGTATATCATTTCCAAGAATGATACAGGTTCTATTATATTTATGTTCGGGTTGTCTTGCAACTCTCTCATCAGATTTGGGGACAACATTTGCGGCATCATCTTCTTTGTGCGTGGGTGAAGGGGGAGTATGATTTGTCTTTGGCGGCTTAGCTGTGCAACGGCTTCAAAGATGCTTTGCATTCTTTCGCTATTGTCGGTGTTGCTGTTGCGATGTATGGTGCAGAGAACGTAAGAGGGTTGGCAGAAAGAGAACTTTTGGCAGGTGTTTTCGGCTCTGTGTTCAAAGAAGAGGGTGTTGTCGTACATTATGTCGCCACAGTGATATACGTTTGGGTGGTCTGCTGTTGCCTTGGGGCTTAGTTGCTTTGAGAAACCCTCCCTTATGAGGTTGTCGTAGCCTGTTTGTGTGGGCGAAAAGAGCAGGGTGGAGACGTGGTCGCAGAGTATGCGGTTAATCTCTTCGGGCATTGATTTGTTGAATGAGCGTAAGCCGGCTTCGATGTGAACAATGGGTATGAGCATCTTGCTTGCCGCAAGGGCTGCCGCAAGGGTGGAGTTGGTGTCGCCATATACTACAACAGCATCGGGCTGTTCGGCTTCAAACACTTCTTCCAATCGTTCTGTCATCAGTGCGGTTTGTTTGCCGTGTTTGCCGCTTCCGACTGCAAGGTTGTACTTCGGGCGTGGTATGTCGAGTTCTGTGAAAAATACTTCTGACATATTTTGGTCGTAGTGCTGACCGGTGTGGATTATCACTTCTTCCAATTTGTCCGAAAAGTTGTTTCGGATTGCCCGGCTCAAAGCTGAGGCTTTTATTATCTGTGGTCTTGCTCCTATTATGGTAGTTAGTTTCATAGTTGTGCCAAATGGTCGTAAAATTCTTGTGCTATCTTGTCGCGATTGAAGTTCTCGGCGGCGTATCTTAATCCGTTTTCGCCAAGAGTTGCCGCTTTGGTGCGGTCGTTGTATAGTTCCAAAATCTTTTCTGTCAGATTGCTTGAGTTTTCGGGTTCAAAAGCCAAACCACACTTGCCCTGATTGACAAAAAGTTCCTTGGCTTCGCCTTCGATGCCCAAGATGACGGGCTTTTTCATTGCAAGGTTTTCAAATATCTTTGATGGAATTGCTCCTTTGAACAGTTCCAATTTTTTGAGAGGAATGATACTTGCGTCAATGTCGGTAATCACTCCGTGCATCTGCTCTTTTGGGACTGCATCATAAAAATCTACATTTGAGAGTTGCAGAGAGGATTTCATTTCTTGGAGCTTGGTTTTCTCAGGTCCGTTTCCCATGAGGATAAACCTTATATCGGAATAATGTCGGAGCTTGTCTGCCGCCTGCAAGATGACTTCCAAGCCTTGTGCATAGCCTATTATGCCGCCGTAAAACAAGATAAAGTCGCTGTCTTTGTAGCCTTTGGCTTTTCGGAATTGTCCTTTGGTTTCGGTCTTTGCGGCATCGTACAGCTTGATATCAACTCCGTTTTTGAGCCAATGGACTTTCTTGTTCGGAAATCTGGCAGATATGTTTGCCACTATGCCCTGCGTTTGTCCGCTGATGAGGTCTGCCTTGCGGTAACAGAACTCTTCCAACTTTGTTGCACGGTTCAAAAGAAAACGATTGCTGATTATGCCAAGTTTTTCGGCACTCTCGGGCCACAAGTCCGACACGTTGAAAACAAATTTTGCACCCTTGGCTTTGGCAATGGCGTATGCACTTATGCCGAGAAACAATGGCGGACTTTCAACAAAAAGAATGTCTTGTTTGTTTATCTTTGTCAATCCTACAATAAGGGAGGAAAAAACAAAAGAAAAGTAATTGAGCAATCGCTTTATGACTGATTTTGACTTTGAAACGTAAATCCAACTGCGGAAAATCTGCATTTGTTGCATTTGTTCTTTGCAATACCACTTTCCTTTGTATTGTGAGTGAATTTGCATTTGAGGATAGTTTGGCATTGCGGTCAGAACGCTGACCTCGACGCCTCTTTGTTGCAATCGGATTGCAAGTTCGTATAATCGGTTTTGAGGCGCTCCGACTTCGGGCGGGAAATACTGTGTCAGAATGAGTAATCTCATCGTTATTTCTTGCTGTAAATGTTCAAAAACTTCGCAAAGGTAAGGCTTTTTGGCTGATTGGCGAACAAACTTGCCTTATAAAGCAAACTTTTTTGTAATTTTGCCCGAATTATATTGGCAGATTTATGAAAAATATTTTGGTAATATACACCGGAGGAACCATAGGAATGGTCAAAGACAAGGTAACGGGAGCTTTACATCCTTTTGACATGAAAAAGATTTATGAAGCTCTTCCGGTTTTGAGGCAGTTGGATTGCAATATAGACACTTGGCAGTTTGACCCGATTATCGATTCTTCGGATATGAATGCCGGAGTATGGATAAGACTTGCCGACCTTATCGGACAACAGTATGACAAATATGATGGTTTTGTCGTTCTGCACGGCACAGACACTATGAGCTATACCGCATCGGCTTTGAGCTTTTTGTTGGAAGACCTTTCCAAGCCGGTAATCATCACAGGTAGTCAGCTGCCTTTGGGAATGATAAGAACAGACGGAAGAGAAAACATAATTTCTGCAATAGAGATTGCAGCCAACGAGCAGGTGGCAATCGGCGAGGTGTGCATCTTTTTTGAGAACAAGCTGTTCAGAGGCAACAGAACAACCAAGTTCAATGCCGAACACTTTGAGGCGTTCTATTCGGGTAACTATCCTTCGCTTGCAAAAGTGGGTATCAACATTATATATAAGCAACATCTTTTGCGTCCTTTGAGCAATAAAACTCTCAAAGTGTATAATAAGATGTGCGATAATGTCATTATAGTAAAGGTACACCCTGCTTTGAGACAGGAATACCTCGAAGCCTTTCTCGCAGTGGAGGGTTTGAAAGGTGTTGTTCTTGAAACATACGGCAGTGGCAACGCTCCGACTTCTCCATGGTTCATAAACGCCATAAAGAAAGCAATAGACAAGGGAGTGATTGTGCTTAATGTTACTCAGTGTAAGGCAGGCAGTGTGGTGATGGGACATTATGAGGCGTCGATGGAGCTTTTGAACATTGGTGTTGTGTCGGGTGGAGACATTACAACTGAGGCTGCATTGGCCAAGTTGATGTTTGTGTTGGCAAACTACAACTCTAAGGAGGAAAGAATAAGGATGTTAAACTCCGACATGAGGGGTGAAATAACAGGCAAAGAAGTTTTTTAGATGAGTTACGCAGATATATTTTCGCAATTTGAGGCTCTGACCATCATGGTTGTGGGAGATGTGATGATAGACTCTTATTGGTGGGCAGATGTGAGGCGGATTTCACCGGAGGCTCCGGTGCCTGTGTGTGAGGTAAAGGAGAAAGAAAATCGTTTGGGCGGTGCTGCAAATGTGGCACTCAACATTGCTGCAATGGGGGCAAAGCCTTTGCTATGTTCGGTTGTGGGAAACGACAAGACGGGACTCACATTGAGAGAGTTGTTTGTGCAACATGGTTTGTCGGCAGAGGGACTTGTTGCTTCTGAGCAAAGACCAACAAGCATAAAGACCCGCATCATTGGCAACAATACTCAGATGCTCAGAATAGATGAGGAAGACAGCCGAGTACTCTCAGAAAAGGAACAAGAGATGTTTGTAGAGAGGGTGAAAACTCTTTTTGATAACAATAGGATTGATGCTTTGGTTTTTCAAGATTATGACAAGGGTGTGTTGAGCAGGGACGTGATAGAGAGGATAACAGCCTTGGCTCACTCCAAGTCGGTCCCGGTGTGTGTCGATCCGAAGAAACGCAACTTTGCTTACTACAAAGATGCCGACCTTTTCAAACCTAATTTCAAAGAACTCAAAGAAGGCTTGAAGTCTGACGAGATAAAAGCAGAAGAACAATCTCTCATGGAGGCGGCAAAGCTCCTTTATGACAAAATGAATGTGCAGAAGGTTTTTGTAACTCTTAGCGAGAGGGGTGTGTTTCTTGCAGACTTCGGCTCAAAGGACAGAAAGAGTGTTCTCTTGCCTGCCTGCGTGAGAAAGATTGCCGATGTGAGCGGTGCAGGAGATACGGTTATCAGTCTTGCAAGCCTTTGCATGGCTTTGCATCTTCAAGCAGAACAAGTAGCTCACATAAGTAACATAGCAGGAGGCTTGGTGTGCGAATATGTAGGGGTAGTACCTATTGACAAAACGAGATTATTGACAGAATTGGAGAAAGCATGAAGAATATAAAATGGTTATTGGTTGTGTTGTTGTGTCTTTGTGGTTCGGCGAGGGTGTGTTCTCAGTCGTCGCCTCCAAATCTTCCCTACTATGATGACAAAGTTCTACATTATGGTTTCGTACTTGGCTACAATCAGCTTTCAACTCAGATGATTGAAAAGGAGAACCGTCCGTATATTGATACCGTTTTGGGTTTCCATTCGAGCAGAAACATCGGTCTTGTCATAGGTTTTACGGGCGATTTGCGGTTGTGCCAATATGTAAGGCTCAGATTTCAACCCTCACTCAACTTTGCGGACAGACGATTGAACTATTCGCTTTTCCAAAACGACAAATACTCCGAACAGGCAGTGCCTTTCGAGGTGGTTTATTTGGAATTGCCGTTGGAATTTAAGCTGCAAGCCAAGCGATGGAGGAACTTCCGTCCCTATATCATTGCAGGAGGAAAATATAGCTACGACCTTGCTTCGATAAAGAGGAAAAAGGCAGCCGAAAATGAGATATTGATGAAAGTAGATAACTCCGAGCTGTTCTATACTCTCGGAGCAGGCTTCGATTTCTACCTAAATTATTTCAAATTCGGCATAGAACTCAAAACCTCTTACGGATTGAGCGATATTTTGGTGCATGATTACAATTCCATGTACTCAGATGTGTTGGACAAATTGAAGACACAGATATTTTACATCAGTCTTACCTTTGAATAATTATGGAAAAAACGTTGGAAACAGAGGTCGTTTGCGACCCTTGTTCGGCATACAATCAGGGTGAAATACTTGCCAAGGCGGCTTCAAAGTGTGGTTTATCGACAAGAGATGTCGCATATTTCAAAGTGTTGAGGCGGAGCATAGATGCAAGAAAGCGACCTGTCTATCGCATAAGGGTTTTGCTTTCGACTCAAATGCCTGATTTGCAAGATAAAAAGCCTATTTATCAAGATGTTTCCGACAAAGAGAGCGTCATAGTGGTCGGAGCAGGTCCTTGCGGACTGTTTGCGGCATTGAAGTTGATAGAATGCGGCATCAAACCGATAATTCTCGAAAGGGGAAAGAGGGTAGAGGACCGCAAAAAGGACATTGCTCAAATTGCAAGGAACAAAAGCCTCAATCCCGAGTCTAATTGGTGCTTTGGAGAGGGCGGTGCAGGTACTTTTTCTGACGGAAAGCTATACACTCGTTCAAACAAGCGTGGCAACATTCAGGAGATTTTGGAGACTTTTGTGGAGTTTGGAGCAGACGAAAACATACTTACGGACGCTCATGCCCATATAGGTACAGACAAACTTTCGAGAATAATCAAGAACATAAGGAACAAAATCACATCTTGCGGAGGAGAATATCACTTTGAAACCAAGGTGGTGGATTTTCTTGTGAGAGGCGATGAGGTTTATGGCGTAAGAACACAAAGTGGTGAGGAGTTAAAGGGCAAAGCTGTCATTCTCGCTTCGGGACATTCGGCAACAGACATCTACGAACTCTTTGCAGCCAAATGTTGGTACATAGAGGCAAAGCCGTTTGCCATGGGAGTGAGGGTAGAACACTCTCAGGAGCTGATAAATCGCTCTCAGTATGGAGGCAGAGACTATTGCGGCGTCTTGCCTGCTGCAAGTTACAGCCTTGTTCACAATGTGGGTCAAAGGGGAGTGTTCTCTTTTTGTATGTGTCCGGGAGGTATGGTCATTCCTTCTTCGACATACGAGGGCGGATTGGTGGTCAATGGTATGTCATCTTCACTTCGCTGCTCACCTTTTGCCAATTCGGGAATTGTGGTGTCGGTTGCTCAAAGCGATGTTCCCGAATACGCTCGCTATGGGGCTTTGTCTCTTTTGAGATTTCAGCAAGATTGTGAACGCAAAGCCTACATATATCGTCAGACTGCTCCTTCACAAAGGATAAGCGACTTTGTTGCGGGACGTTTTTCCTCAACCCTTTGTGAGAGTTCCTATCCTGCGGGATTGAAAGAGTGTAACATGAAAGATATTTTGCCAAACTTTGTTGCCGCAACGCTCAAGGAGGGCTTCAAAGTCTTTGACCGCAAAATCAAGGGCTTTGTCAGTCGTGATGCTTTGATGATCGGTTTGGAAAGTCGCACCTCTTCTGCCGTCAGAATACCGAGAGACAAAGATAGTTTGCAACACCCTCAGCTCAAAAACCTCTATCCTTGCGGCGAGGGAGCAGGTTATGCAGGCGGAATTACTTCTTCGGCAATCGACGGGGTGAATGCGGCAAAGAAGATTGCCGCCTCAGAAGAACACAACAAGGTGTAAGTTCCAGCCTCTCCAACGGTAGTTTGCAGTATTTGAAAAACGGTTCATGCCGAGTGTGTAATTGACTGCAAACTCTATGTGTTTGTTGAAGTCATATCCGCAACCTATACGAAATCCCAAGTCATAACGATTGGCAGTTTCAAAGGTTGAGTATTCCTTTTCTTCAAGATAGCTTTCTGAATGAGTGTTGAGGTCTTTTGTCTTGCTCTTTCCTCCAAGTCCGTAGGTATAGTAAGGAGTAACAGATAGGAAGAAACCTCTCTGCAATCGGTCATCGCCAAATTTGAGCAGCAGTCCGGCATCAAGTTCTGCCACAAGAGCATTGACATCAAGGCTATAACCGTTGGCTATCTCATAACCGAAGCTCTTGCTTGCAAAACAGAGTGTGGGTTGAAAGTAGAGATTATAGACCAAACGTTTCTCTGCCGCCAAGCCTGCCTTGTATCCAAACTTGGAAACACCGCCGCTTTTGATTGAGATATTGTCCAAGCTGCCTCCTGCCTGCAATCCGAACTTCCAAGGCTCTTTGCTGCTTTTTACCTCAGACTTTTGTATCGGTTGAGCGTTCAAGACGGCAGCTCCGACAAGCAATAATATCAATACTATCGTCTTTTTCATTCTATTTGTTGCTTTGGTTGAGTTGGTGAATGACCTTCAAGAGACTTTCTCCCGAGCCAATCCTGTATCCTTCTGACAGAAAGACAATTTCTCCCTCTTTTGTAACAAAACACAAAAGGGGATAGTTGCCTGTAAAATCAAATTTTGTTGCCTCGGTGATTGCTTTTTGTAGTTGTTTGTGTTTGTCTTGTGCAAAGATGCTTTGCTTCGGAAGGTTGGGATACATACTTTCGGGAGCTTGCTCGGGAGTATTTGCAAACACAAAAGCTATTCCTCCGCCCCAAGTTTCCATTTCTTCTTTGACCAAAGGCATGTCTGCCATAAGATGACGCACAGGCTCGGAATATGGGTCTATGATTGCGAGTACCATGCCTTGGTCCTTGGCAATGTTTTTGAGACTTGTGGTCTTTTTGTCTGCAAGATGCACTTTCTCTTTCATGTTTATCTTTCCCAAGATTTTCAAATCGGTCTGTATTTCGTCCATTACCACTTCGGCTTTGGTGATTTGGTCCGCTTTGACCTCAAAGTATTCTTCTCTCACATAGATATTTCCGTCCGAATCGCGGTTTCCGCTCATCAGTCTGTACTTTCCGGCAGGCACTGTAAGGGTTTCGGGAAATTGAGCAAACTTAGGGTCGTATTCAAAGTCGAGTGTCTTATATTCATCACTCTCCAAACGTTGAAGAGTGAAGTGTATGTAATATTCGGGTTTGATTTTGTTGGACTTTGAATTGGAAACGATTAGCGTTCCCATAGGTTCGCTGCTCTTTGTTTCAAATTGCGGATAAGTCCAATCGCTTTCGGCAGATGTCTTATACTGAGCTCTGCCCTCAGCCCACTCATATCTTGCGGCAATTCCAAAACTCCTTGCAATGGCAACAAAAAGAATTTCTCTCGAAAGAGGGTCGCATTGACCAACTCTTAGTATGCCTTCGGGAGATATTTGAACCCCGTAATAGTTTTCTTGTTTGTTGAGTTTGATGTTTGCATTTATCCAATCGGCTATGCTTTGCGGAGAGGCAATAAAGTCTTTTGCTCTGTCGGCAAAGTGTTTCTGCAAAAACTCTCGGTAAGTGGTTATTTTTTCGAGCTGAATGCGAGGATTGAGAACGTATTCCTTCAAACTCTCGTCTTGTGCAGGGTAGTTTTTGTAGGCTTTCAAATGGCTGAGAACGGTTGATGCTTCTATGTCTCGGAGGTCTTTCTCGTACAAAAGCGAAAGAATGTCAATCGCATTTTCGTCTCCGCTTGCCAACACGCTCTCAATCTGCTTGTAGTTACCCCACGAGTTTTCTATCAGTTTATCAGCCTTTTCCAACTCTTGAAAAGAGAATTTCCAAACGGCGTTTTGTTGCTCCAAATAGGCGTTTCGTTTTTCTGAATCGAAGTTTCGCGGCATGGTCTTCAAATAGGCTTCTCTCAAAGAGTCTTCGTAGCTTATTCTGAGAGCATTTCTGGCTGCTTTTTCTTCGCTCACGGCTTTCACTTGTTTGGCAACGGGAGGGCAGAGCTTGTAGTGAGTGCAGTGCGGAACAAAGTCGCATCTTTCGATTGTGAGGCTCATCTTGTCGGTGTCAGCCTTTGCCAAGGCAGAAGCTGTCTTACCGTCTTTCTTCACCCAAATCATCAAGTCTCCAAAGCCCGTTTCCAAAACAGCTTTGCCGTTTTTGTCGGTGTAGAGCTTTGCAAGAGGATAGTATTCCGCATAGTTGTAAAGCCCGAAAGCCACCTGTGCGTTCTCTACGGGCTTTCCGTCAGTGTCTTTGACCGATATTTCAAGATTTTTGGTTGTTGTATAGTTTGAAAGCAGGTTTATCTTGCTGTAAAGTGGGTGTTCAAAGTTTTTCTTTTCTTTTCCGTCATATTTTCCGAAGACTGTGGTGTGAACCATCATTGCTCTTTTTGCAGGGGCATCAAACCATGCAATGTCGAGTTCGGGTTCGGGTTCGCAGGCTCCAAGGTGGTGCCAAGTACCGTCAATCCATACTTCGACCCAAGCATGATTGTCATCGGTATGCGCCCAACGCGGAGTGTAGCATTGTCGTGCAGGAAGCCCGACAGCCCTCAGTGCCGTAACGGTAAAGGTACTCTCTTCGCCACATCTGCCCCATGAGGTTCTGATTGTGGCAAGAGGAGAGGAGGTTCTGCCGTCTGAGGCTTTGTAATTGACGTGTTCGTGGCACCAATGGTTCACTTCCAATGCCGCATCGTACATGCTCATGTTTTTTATCCTGTCTTTGAGAGTTTCAAAGATGAATGCTCTTGCAGTATCGAGGTTTTCGTTGTTTACTCTGTAAACCAAGACAAAGTGTTTGAACACTTCCTCCGGTATAGTCCTGCCCCAAGAGAATGTTTCTCTCGCTTTGATTGCATAACGTACCTGATTGAGGAAAAATTCTCCCGAATAGTCTGCCAAATCGCTCAGAGGCATATAGTCGTAAAGAAATTGCAGATATTCTTTCTCTTGTTTGTCTGTTGTCTTTTCAAATATCTTGTTGTCCTTTCTGAAATTTTGTGCAGTTGCTGTGCCGAGGCACAAGGCAAATATCACACTCAGCCAAAATGTCTTTTTCACTTCTGTTGTCGTTTTTGGGTTATTTGCTCAATATTTCCTTGTATTCTTTTGTGTTGTTCAAAATCTCGACAGCTCTGTCAAGCTCTGTGTCGTTTTTCAAGGCAACCTCGGTTCTTCCTCTTTGATAGTAATACCGAGAAACGATTTCGCTTTTCAACAATTCTTTGATTTCGTCTTTGAACTTGTAGATGTCGTTTTGTTTGTCTGCAATAAGCAGCTCTTTTGCTCTCTTTATTTCTTCGATGGTTTGAGGGTTTACTTTGTCTTTTTCGGCAGTTGTGAGCAGGTCTTCAATAGTCTTTTCACTCGCAGTTGTGTAGCTGTAATCTTTGTCTTTGATAAAATCGACAAAGTCTTCATACATTTGGTCGGTAAACTCAAACTCTTTTGCAGGAGCAATAGTCGGGTGCTTCTTTACAAACTCGGTTGCATAATTGAAGCAGATTGATTTACCAATAAGCGATATTGCTATGTTGGAAGCATAAACAGGCTCGATGTAAACATCGGGTTCTATGCCTGAACCGGCATATACCGTTCTGCCGTTTTTGGTCTTGAAAGCGGTTTTCAAAGAATCGGGAATTTTTGTTGCTCTTCCGTTTTCGTCTCTGTTGGCATAGTCAATGGCTTGTATGCATCTTCCGCTCGGAATGTAGTATTTGGATTCGGTAACTTTCATCTGGGTGTTATATATAAGAGGTATAACAGTCTGCACAAGACCTTTGCCGAAAGATCTCTGCCCTACAACCACGGCTCTGTCCAAGTCTTGCAAACTGCCTGCAACGATTTCGGAAGCCGAAGCTGAGTAAGCATCAATCAAAACCACAAGCGGAACATTTGCATCAAAAGCCTTTTGGGTTGTTTTGAAAGTTACGCTCTTCTCTACATTCTTTGCTTTCTTGCTTACCACGGTTTGCCCTTTATCGACGAAGATATTTACGATGTTTACAGCCTCGTTGAGCAATCCTCCTCCGTTTCCTCTCAAATCCAAGACCAATTTGTCGGCTCCTTCTGCCTTGAGCTTTTTGTAGGCTTCCAAAACATTTTTGCCGGCGTCCTTTGTAAACTCGTCCAACTTGATATAGCCTGTATGATTGTCGAGCATGGAATAATAAGATACGTTAGGAAGCTGAATTTCTTGGCGTTTGATTGTTTTTTCAAACTGTTTGCCGTCTCGTTCCAAGGTCAGACGGACGTCCGTTCCTGCCTGTCCGCGGAGTTTTTCGCTCACCTGACTTGTGGTTTTGCCCTCGCAGCTTTCTCCGTCAATCTTCAAAATCACGTCCGCAGCCTTTAAGCCTGCTTTTTGGGCAGGAAGATCTTCGTATGGCTCGGAAATCAAAATTTTGTTGCCTTGGGCGTGAATTAAAGCTCCAATTCCGCCATATTGACCAAGGAGTTGCAACTTCACATTCTCAATATCAGACTCCGGATAGAAGTTTGTGTAAGGGTCCAACTTAGAGAGCATGGCATCAATGGCAGTTTTGACCAAATCTCCCGAGTTTAGCTCATCAACATAATTTGAATGAAGATTTTTGAACACAGAACCGAAAATTTCGATTGCCTTGTTCATTTCAAAGTAGTCTTCTTGAGGAAAATTTTGTGCAGGAACTCTCATTGAGAAACCAAGCAACAATCCTGCAATCAGTGAAATTACTTTTGTTTTTTTCATGTTTTACGGCTTAAAAATACCCTGCAAAGATAGCGAAACGCCCAAGAAAAACGCCAAATACTCGAAGATTTTTTCGCAAATGTTTCTTTCTTATGAATTTTCTTGTTATTTTTGCAAGCCGTAATTTAGAAATGAAAACAACATTTTAAGAACAAATAAACAGATACGAAATGGCTATAATTGGAAAAATCAGAAAGAGAGCAGGGATTGCGGTTGCGGTGATTGCAGTTGCGATATTGGCGTTCATTTTCAGTGATTTGTGGACACGAAACGGTGGTAACAGACCAACAGTCTTGGCAAAGATAAATGGTTCGGATATTTCGTTCCAAGAATATGAACTTGCAGTTACGAATGTCGAGAATAACCTCAAACAGCAGTACAGAACAAACAATCTTACTCAAGAACAAAGTTTCGCAGCCAAGCAACAAGCATACCAGAGTTTACTTTCACAAAAGTTGTTGCGTCAGGAGTGTGACAAGCTCGGCTTGGTGGTTTCTGAAGACGAGTTGAACGATATGTTTTTTGGCGATTTTATACCTTTGATTGTCAAACAAAACTTCTCAGACCCCAAAACAGGTCAATATAATGCACAAGCAATCAAACAATACATTGCACAATTTGACAAATTGCCCGAAGACCAAAAAGCAAGTTGGACGGAATTTGAGCGTTATGTGAAGCAAAACAGATTGCAAGAGAAGTATAACGCACTTGTTTCAAGCAGTTTCTATATGCCAAAGGCGATTGCAACTCACATGAGCGAGGTTTACAACAAGGTAACCGACTCCCGATATGCAGTATTGCCATATCAATCGGTTGCAGACAACACAATAAAGGTTACTGACGAAGATTACAAGAAGTACTACGAAGAACACAAGAACGAATATAAGATTTACGAGGAAATGAGAGACTTGGAATTTGTCAAGTTCTCCGTTTTGCCATCGGCTTCGGACGTAAAGGCAATCAATGACTCGGTTTCGAAAACCTATGCCGACTTCCAAGCATTGACAAACGAAGAGATACCAAGTTTTGTTTCCGTGTCTTCGGACAGAGTGTACGATAGCACATACTACAAAGAAGAAGACTTGAAGGCAGTCTTTGCAGACAGCTTGCTAAAAGGTAAGAAAGCAGGCGACTTCATTGCTCCGTTCCAGCAGGGAACAAATTGGATAATGGCAAAGATTACAGACGTTCAATCGCGTCCCGATTCGGTTCGTTTCTCTCAAATACTTGTTTTGAACAACAAGGCTTCCAAAGACATCAAACGCACACCCGAGCAGGCAAAAGCCCTTGTCGATAGTTTGAGCAGAGCGTTCAAGGCTGACGATGCAGCCTTTGAGCAAAATGTTGCCAAGTTTTCGGACGATCCTGAGGCAAAGAACAACTTTGGAGACTCGGAATGGGTGCTTGACGGACAGATACCGACAGATTTGTTTGCACAAATAAGAGCCACAAACGTCGGAGGCGTGTTTGTATATGACCTTCCAAACGAAGTAGGACACTACTTGATAAAGGTAAAAGGCAAAACAGAGCCAAAAACCAAGATGCAGGTTGCTATGATTGTCATGGGCGTAAGAGCAAGCGACAAGACAATCAACGAGATTAAGGACAAGGCAGATATATTCCTCGGTTCATCAAAGAGCCTTGCCGAGATGAAAGCACAAGCACAAAAACAAAACATCAACATATTGACCTCTACCGTAAGAGAAATGGACTATCAGTTGAACGGAACTCCATATTGCAGAGAAATTGTACGCTGGGCGTTTAACGAAGATACCAAGGTTGGCGACGTTGCTGCAGAAGTATATCAGTTACAAGATATGTTTGTGGTTGTAGGTTTGAAAGAAATCAAAGAAAAAGGCATCTTGCCGCTTGAACAAGTCAAACCATATATCGAATCTCAAGTAAAGATAGAGAAGAAAGCACAGATATTGTTGGAAAAAGCCGACAAACTTTTGGCAGGCAACAAAACAATAGATGCCTTTGCCGCAGCAGCCGAAGTACAAATCGATTCGGCAAGCGGAATTGACTTTGCAAGTCCATACTTTGCCGCAGCAGGTCCGGAGATGAGGGTGATAGGAACATTGTCGGCAGCAAAGAAGACAGGAATGCAAAAACCGATAAAAGGCTTCAACGGAGTGTATGTGGTAAACATCGACAGACAATACACAAGACCCGTAAAAGAAGACGCAAAGTTGATACAACAGCAATACAAAACCAAGGCAATGCAAAAAACACAGATGCTTTTGCAAGTATTGCAGATGAAAGCAGACATAAAGAACAACTTTACAATATTCTATTAAGAGAATAAAAGGCTTAATTTAAGCGTAAAAGAACTTGTGGTGCAAAGAATGCGATTATCATTCTTTGCACCATGTTTTTTTATCCTGCCAAAGAAAATTCTTTCATTTCTTTTGGCAATTAAAACTAATGTCGTAACTTTGCCGATTGATTAAAACCAAGACTTGAAGATGAACATACAGAAATCTGTTTTTGCATCTGCATTTTGCAACCTGCTGTTTGCGATATTGATTTTGGCATTGCAGCCTATGGTTTTGGCACAAGAGCCGACGCAAAGCATAGACGCACAGCGGTATGCTTCGGCAAAGTTTGACAAAGTGTCGCACGACTTTGGCGATATACAAAAAGGCGATGAAGCAGTTGCGATATTCAACGTAATAAACCAAGGACAAGCTCCGTTGATAATAGAAAACATAACAGCCTCTTGTGGTTGTACGGTTGCAAAGTGGAACAAAGACCCCATTTTGCCCCAAGATACCACTCAGATACGAATAAGCTACAACTCAAACATTGTTGGCGAAATAAAGAGAAGCGTGGTTGTAAAAACCAATGACAAACACAAGATGCGGACACTGCTTACAATCACGGGTAACGTCCTATATGTGGAAGAAGAATAGAAGAAAACAAAAAACATAATACAGATAACAACAAAAAATTCAGCAAAAATGAAAAGACTTATTTCAACATTAGTTTTGGTATTTGCCTTTGTACTTGGAGCAAATGCACAATCGAACAAGACAGAACAGAAGTCAAACGCCGCACAAGCAGAGATTTCCTTTGAGAAATTGGAGCATGACTATGGTCGTGTAGAACAAGGCGGCAACGGAGTTACCGAGTTTAAGTACAAAAACACAGGAAAAGTGCCTTTGATACTTTCAAAGGTTCGTTCATCTTGCGGTTGTACCGTTCCTTCTTGGAGCAAAGAACCATTGATGCCCGGACAAACAGGCACAATCACGGTAAAGTACAACACCAACAACGTGGGACAAATCAACAAATCAATCACCGTCGAGTCCAACGCCTCAACAAGCCGTGTGGTCTTGAAGATAAAAGGCGAAGTAGTCAAGAAATAAGAATAAACAATCAACAAAATAACAGAACATAATGCCACAAATATCAAAAAAAGGAAGCACATTACCTGCTTCAGCCATCAGGAAATTAGTTCCATTTGCCGAAGCAGCCAAGGCAAAAGGTACAAAGGTATATCATCTCAACATAGGACAACCCGACATCGAAACACCGACAGGAGCAATAGACGCTTTGAGGAAGGCAGACATGAAGGTGGTTGAATATACCCACTCGGCAGGAAACCTTTCTTACAGAACAAGACTTTGCGACTACTATGCAAAGCACAATATTCACCTTACGCCCGAAGAAATCGTAATCACCAACGGAGGAAGTGAAGCATTGCAATTTGCATTCACCATTTGTTGCAACCCGGGCGACGAAGTATTGATACCCGAACCATACTACACCAACTACAACTCCTTTGCACTTCTTTCCGACACAACAATCAAGACAGTACCTTCAACCATAGACAACGGCTTTGCCTTGCCGCCTATTGAAGAATTTGAAAAGGCAATCACACCACGCACAAGAGCCATCATGGTTTGCAATCCCAACAACCCTACCGGCTATCTCTACACCAAAGAAGAACTGCAATCTTTGGCACAGTTGGCAAAAAAGCACGACTTGTTCTTGTTTGCCGATGAGGTTTACAGAGAATTTTGCTACGACGGCAAGAAACACTTCTCTGTTATGGAGCTTGAAGAGATTTCAAACAACGTAATCTTGTTAGATTCTGTCAGCAAGAGATATTCAGCTTGCGGAGCAAGAGTGGGAGTTATCATTTCCAAGAACAAGGAAGTCATGACGGCAGCATTGAGAATGGGACAAGCAAGACTATGTCCGTCATATTTCGGACAAATATTTGCCGAAGCAGCAATCGACACCCCACAAGAATACTTCGACAAGGTAGCCGCAGAGTATGACAGCAGAAGAAGAACACTGGTAAACGCAGTAAACCAAATTCCGGGTTGCCGTTGCCCTATGCCTACCGGTGCATTCTATTCGATAATAGAGATGCCGATAGACGATTCGGACAAGTTCTGCGAATGGTTGTTGAAAGACTTTACCTACAACGGAGCAACAGTGATGTTAGCACCGGCAACAGGCTTCTATTCCGACCCCGAAAAAGGAAGGAAGCAGGCAAGGATGGCATACGTCCTCAAAGAAGAAGACTTGAAAGC
>SFPR01000071.1 GCA_004551865.1 Bacteroidales bacterium | reverse complement strand
CATATTCTTTCTTGTCTCTGATTGAAAATTTGAGAAGTCAGAGCAACATCACTGATGATTACTCCTTATTCACAATCCAACTTCCCGAATTTCCACCTTACCGCGTTAATACACCATCTTCCTTTAATCGGTCTATTATCTTTCTGACTTGACGTTCACTAATATTTAACTTTTTTGAAAGAGCAGCTCTTGAAATTGACGGAACTTCCTTTATTATCTGCAAAAGTTCATCTTGTTCTTTTGGAACAACCTTGGATCGCTTTGGATCATCTCAGAACGCCTTTTTTATTACGGCTTGATTAACAGATGACTGCAATTCTCCAACAGCCCGTTGGAGTTTTTCCTCTGCATCACCGTCAGCATAGAACAGATACCACTTTTTCATGTACCACAGATTGGAAGTGGAAAAGCCATCAGCATCAGGGAACTCTCGTTTCAAATCCAAACTTACCTGCTCAACCACTCCTGCGCCCCAGCGTTCTTCGGCTTTCTTCTGCACCAAGTCGCGACCAAGTTGCCAGTTGAACAGAAGTTTCTCCGCATTAACCTTGACAGCAGCCTTTACCTGTGCAGAACGATAGCGACTCTTGATGTCCGCAATCCAGTCTGCATAGTCGGCATCAATGTGAATGTCATGCGACTTCACGATATGTGGTTCAGCCTGTGGCTGTATATCAGCATTCTCTTGTGTCATTTCTCGGAGGTTATTAAATTCGATATTATTTAATCTGCCAACAAGTCCTTCATATTGACATGAAGAAGTTTTGCTATCTTGTTCAGTGTTTGAAGGTCCGGTTGTGAAGCGTTTGAACACCATCGGCTTGTAGTGGTAACGCTAACGCCCAGTTGCTCTGCAAGCCATTTGCCCGTTTTCTTCTGTTCAACCAATACAACCTTTAATCGATTCAAATCGTCCATTGTAATTGTATTTAAGTTCAATGCAAAGGTATTAACATTTTTCGGAATAAGCATGATAAAGGCTTCCTTTTATGCTTTTATAACAAATTTGTAGCCAAATCATCATCGTTGATAGTCCTCAGATAGCTTCGGACTATGGCAAATACAAGTTCTTGAGAAAACCATTGAGTGAAAAGCAGAGGTAACAATTCCATAATTTTCGGGCTGAAAGTCCAAAAGCACTTAGCTCGGGGCAGAGCGTTAGCGTAGCCCCGAGTTGATGTGCCAAATAATTTTCACCCTGCAGGGGCAAAAGCGTTCTTATGCGTTATCTGTTAGGAGAAAGGTTATTATTATTTCACCTTTCGCAATACTGATTAACTTTCTTTCGGCAAATTATTTAACATTTGGAGGTCTCTTAAGCCGAAATGCCGGCGATTTTTTGGGTCGGTCGAGGTCGGGGTCGATTTTTGCGAGTATTTGAACGCTTGACAATCATTTGGGTTTCAATCGCTTGCAAAATAAGCACTGATTTAAGCAAAGTAAGTGGAAGACTTAAGCTCACTAATCCTTCGTCTTTTGTGTGCTAACACTTCGTCTTTTTTCAAAAAGACTTCATGTTAGTGAGCAAAAACCCTTATGTTGTTGCAGCAAGGTAAAACCTCAGTCCGAAAAAGCCTCATTTTGCTCTCAAAATAGGTGAGAAATTTCCTCAAACCTCTCGCTTAAAATCCTTGATTTTTATCGTCGAAAAACATGGAACAGAGTTGTTATTTAACTTTTTAAGTAACAACACAGCTCGATGCAAATAGAAATAAAACGAATACCCCGACCGATTGGATCGAGTGCAAAGGAACTTTAATCACCCTTTGAGCTAATCGGTTGTACATCAATCAAGAAAGCAGCTTCAAATCCCCTTTGCTGTTCATTTTCCGAGCTAATAACATTTCAAAAAACATTCGATTCTTGCTCGGTAAGTGGTAAAATAATCGAGTTACCGAGCAACAATCGAACATTTTTGCTTACTTTTGCCTACTGAAATGATTTGTGATATGAGGGATATTATCATCGGCAGAAAGGCAGAACAAGAGCTTCTGCGTCTCTCCTTCTGAGTTTACCACAGCTGACCGGGGAGGGTTTGTTTTTCTTTTGGCGGGAAGAGTTTGTCGAACTCTTCGCACTCGTTTTCGTTTACAAAGTAGCCTTTCGGTGTTGTGTATTCTCCGCTTACGTTGTCCAAATAGCCTTTTTTCAATTCTTTGCAAAGGAAGAAAGGAGCATCGCCCTCAAAACCGTGATAGCGAACAGAGTAGGTTGAAGCCAACACAAAGCCGCTCTTGCCATAAAAGTCAATATTTCCCTCAAAGCACACTGATCCAAAGCCCATGGCGGTTGCCTTGTCGAGAACAAAGTCTAATAATGCTTTGCCATAGCCTTGTCGCTTAAAAGCCGGCAAAATGCCTATAGGTCCGAGCGTCATTATCGGCAGCACTCCTCCTCCGTCCAACTGTATCTCGGCTCTCATGCACATTACCTGACCAATCAGGCCGTCCTCTGTTTCCATTACGAAGTTGAGTTCGGGAATAAATGCCTCATCGTTTCGCAAGGTGTGCATCACATAGTGTTCCAAACAACCGGGGCGATACACATTCCAGAATGCTTCTCTGATAAGGTTTTCGACTTCTCTTCTTTCGCTTTCTCGTTCCAAACGTATAGTAAACTCTTTCATCTGCAATCCAAATTTGTGTTTTCTCTTTTGGCGGCTTTCTCTTGTGCCAAAACTTGCGGCAAAGGTACAAAAAATCTCATTCGCAAAACAAAAACGGCGGTTCGCTTCGACGAACCGCCGTAAAATTTTATTGTAAAGATGAATTACTTACCTATTTCGGTGTTTGGTTTTGCAATGGACTCTCTCATTTCGGTGTCGGCTTTGATGTTCTGCATCTTGTAGTAGTCCATTATTCCGAGGTTTCCGTTTCTGAATGCTTCTGCCATTGCCATTGGCACTTCGGCTTCGGCTTCGATAACCTTTGCTCTCATCTCTTGAGCTTTTGCTTTCATTTCCTGCTCTACTGCAATAGCCATTGCTCTACGCTCTTCGGCTTTTGCCTGTGCTATGTTCTTGTCGGCATTGGCTTGATCCATTTGCAACTGAGCTCCGATGTTCTTACCCACGTCTATGTCGGCAATGTCGATTGACAATATCTCGAATGCTGTTCCTGTATCCAAGCCTTTGGAAAGCACAAGTTTGGAGATAGAGTCAGGGTTTTCCAACACATCTGCATGGCTCTTTGCCGAACCTATGGCTGTTACTATACCCTCGCCAACTCTTGCCAATATGGTCTCTTCTCCTGCTCCTCCGACAAGCTGACGTATGTTTGCTCTCACCGTTACTCGGGCTTTTACTATCAGCTGAATACCATTGCTTGCAACGGCTGCAACCGAAGGGGTGTCCAACACCTTGGGATTGACCGACATCTGCACTGCATCAAACACGTCCCTGCCTGCAAGGTCGATTGCCGTGGCGGTGTTGAAGTCCAAAGCTATGTTTGCCTTGTCTGCCGAAATCAAAGCGTTCACCACACTGCGAACGTGTCCGCCTGCAAGGTAGTGGGCCTCCAACAAATCGCTGCTGAGGTTCAAGCCTGCTTTCTTTGAATTGACCATTGCGTTCACAATGATTGCCGGCGGAACTTTTCTCCAACGCATGAAGATAAGTTGAATGAGCGAAATTTTCACTCCGTTCAACACGCATTGAAACCACATATTGATTGGTACCAAATAGAAGAATACCAACAAAAGCACGAATGCCAATACACAGATAAATACTACTGCTGCCATGATTGATTGTTTTTTGTTTGTTATTTTAATTCTTGATTTGTTCTCTCACTCTCACCTTGTTGCCTTCTACTGCCTCCACAACAAGGGCTGTTCCCGGTTCTACATACGAGGTGGAAGTATAAACCTCTATGCGTTGGGAGTTTATCTCTGCCATTCCCATAGGTGCAAGTCTGGTGATTGCAACTCCGCAATCGCCAACGTGTATGTCGTTTTCTATCACATTGACTTTTGAGTCTATCTCCTTGTTGAGGGAAAATCGTTTCCAAGTCTTTGTCCTGAGCGAATAGGCAAGCAGTGCTATGCTTATCACAAGGGCAATGAGTATGGCAACAACGCCCCAAAGCATTCCATATCCCATAAATACTTCATAGATACCATAGACCAACAGTCCCACTCCGCACAAGCCTGCAATCGTTGTGCCGGGTATGGCAAGCAGCTCCAATATCAGCAAGCCTATACCGCCTATCATTATCAACAAAATAAATACTAAATCCATATCTTCTGTTTTTTGTTCTTACCCTATCTTACTTCGGCTTTCAGTCCTTTTTGCAACAACTCACGACACATCTGTTTGAGGCTGTCGTAGCTTCCGTGTTTGACAACGCAAAGCCCCTTGTAGTGAATGATATTGGTGCAGGTTACGGCTTGTGCCTTGCTCAGATGACAAATCGTTTCCAAACACTCAATCACAAAATCAAAAGTGTGGTAGTCATCATTGAAGACAAGCAACTCGCTTCCCCCTTCTTCAACAGAGGCAAGGGAGCTTGCACCTTCGCTTTGAGTATTCATATCATTCATGCTCATTGTCTTTTTACATTCTTTCGGGAACGTCAATTCCCAACAAGTGCATTGCTGTCTTGATTGTGTTGCCTGCAAAACTTGTCAGACATAGTCTCATGTTGCGTTTGCTTCTGTCTTGTTCTTTGAGTATGGGGGTGTCTTGGTAGAAGGCATTGAAGCTCTTTGCCAAATCGAAAGCAAAGTTGGCAATCAACGCTGGAGAATAGGTATCTGCCGCCTGACTAACAACAGTCGGGAAAGTATGAAGGCAACACAAGACCTCTTTCTCCTTGTCATTCAAAGAGCAACCGCCGTCAAAATCAGCCATATTGCCTACTGCTTCATCGCTTTCGGCTCTTCTGAGTATGGAACGTATCCTTGCGTGCGTGTATTGTATGAAAGGACCTGTATTTCCGTTAAAGTCGATTGACTCTTCTGGATTGAAAAGCATATTCTTTTTCGGATCGACTTTTAGAATAAAGTACTTCAACGCTCCGAGTGCAAGCTGCGAGTAGAGTGCTTGTGCCTGCTCGGTGGTAAATCCTTCAGTTTTGCCGTGTTCTTCGGTCTGCAAGCGTGCAGTCTCTTCCATTTGTGCAATCAAATCGTCGGCATCGACCACCGTTCCCTCTCTCGACTTCATCTTTCCGTTAGGCAGTTCGACCATTCCGTACGAAAGGTGATACAAATCCTTTGCCCACGACATTCCGAGCTTTTCCAATACAAGTTTAAGCACGGCAAAGTGATAGTTCTGTTCGTTTCCCACAACATAAATCAACCTTTCAGAACCAAAGTCCTCATGTCTGAGGCAGGCAGTTCCCAAATCTTGTGTCATATAAACCGACGTTCCGTCTTTGCGAAGAAGGAGTTTTTCGTCCAATCCGTCCTTTGTCAAATCAATCCACACAGAGCCGTCATCTCTACGATAGAATACACCGCTTTCCAAGCCTTTGTTCACCAAGTCTTTGCCCAAAAGATAAGTCTCCGACTCATAATAAACCTTGTCGAAGTTAATGCCGAGTTTCTTATATGTGGTATCAAATCCCTCATACACCCACTCGTTCATCTGTTTCCAGAGTGCGATAGTCTCGCTGTCCTTTTCCTCCCACTTTTTGAGCATCGACTGAGCTTCCAAAAGAATAGGTGCATTCTTTTCTGCCTCTTCCTTATCCATTCCCTTGGCAAGCATGTCAGACACCTCCTGCTTATAAGCCTTGTCGAAGGCAACATAGTATTTTCCCACCAAGTGGTCGCCTTTCATTCCGCTGCTTTGAGGCGTTTCTCCACCCGAAAACTTCTTCCATGCCAACATCGACTTGCAGATATGTATGCCTCGGTCGTTCACAAGGTTCACCTTCTTGACCGCATAGCCGTTTGCTTTCAAAATTTCGGCAACCGACCAACCCAAAAGGTTATTTCTTATGTGTCCGAGGTGCAAAGGCTTATTGGTGTTGGGTGACGAATACTCTATAACCACAGGTTTATCCTCCCTCACAGGGCTATATCCGTATGTATCTTTCTTGTAATTCTCTCTGAGAAAATTTTTCCAATAATCGTCTGAGACTTCAAAATTCAAAAAGCCCTTTATCACATTGTAGTTCTCCACCAAAGGAGTTTTTGCAACCACAAAATCACCTATCTTGTTTGCAAGCTCAACCGGATTTTTCAATCCGCAAAGCTGCATGAAAGGGAAGACAACAAAAGTATAATCTCCCTTAAACTCTTTTTTGGTGGAGGTCAGCACAACTTTGTCCTCATCGACACCGATGCCGAACTGCTCTTTGAAAGCCTCACAAATCAACTGTTTAATTACTATATCTATCATCTGTGCAATCGTTACAAATTTATCAATATGCAAAGATACAAAAATATGCCAAGATTTTGGTCTTTTCGGCAATAAACTTCAGCTTTTTGCAATCGGAGAAGCCCCCGATGTTTCAAAAAAGCGAGTTTTGTTTTCAGACTTGTTCAGCTCGTTGATTTTCTGATGGAGTAAAAAACTTGCGAATTTGAGGTTTGCAATCAGCACAAAAAAAGGGCGAAACCCGAAAGTTCCGCCCTATGGAGTGTTTTATTGATTGATTATTACTTTACAATCAACTTTTGTGTGTGTATTGAAGCTCCGTCTATCACTCTGATGTAATAAACGCCGCTTGCAAGGTTCTCAACCGATAGTTCGTAAGTGTCGGCAGCCATTGTGTCTGTCAAAATGATACGTCCTTGCATATCGCTTACAACTATCTTCGCTCCGCTTTCAACTCCGCTCACTGCTACTATCGCTCTCTCGCTTGCAGGGTTAGGGTAAACGGTCATTGTTGCGACTGCTCCCTCTGCCAAGTTCAAGCCCGAGTTGGCAAGAGTGGTGAAGAGAACTACGTTTCCTTCTACTGTTCCGCTTGCGGTTGTTGCAAAGGCTTTGTACTCATACTCGGTTTCAGCACTCAAGCCGCTGATTGTTGCAGTGATTGCTGTTCCTTCAGCTGCCACTGTTGTCCAATCGGCTGCCGTGATTGCCTTGTACATGAAGCCTTGAGCCGTGATTGCCTCTGTGCCTGCTGCAATCGTTCCGTTAAGGGTTGCTGCTTCGTGAGTAATTTCGGTAGCTTCGAGCGTTACAACGGTTGGTTGAGTTGCAGGTGCTGCAAGAGTGGTGAAGTTTACGACTGCTCCCTCAACTGTTCCGCTTGCTGTGGTTGCGAATGCTTTGTATTCGTAAGCCGTCTCTGCTGTCAAACCATTGATAGTTGCACTCATCGTTTCACCTGTTGCTGCCACTGTTGTCCAATCGGCTGCTGCGGTTGCTTTGTACATAAATCCTTGAGCTGTGATTGCCTCAGAGCCTGTTGTAACTGTTCCGTTCAATGTAGCTACTTCGTGAGTAACGCCTGTTGCAGGAAGTGTTGCAACGCTTGGAGCTACTATTGGAGCTGCAGTTGTGGTGAAGGTCATAACTGCTCCCTCAACTGTTCCGCTTGCTGTGGTTGCAAATGCCTTGAATTGGTATTCGGTTTCTGCACTCAAGCTGTTCAAGGTTGAAGTGATTGTTGTACCGCTTGCAGCAACTGTTGTCCAATCGGCAGCTGCAGTTGCTTTGTACATAAATCCTTGAGCTGTGATTGTCTCATCGCCTGCTGCTATTGTACCGTTCAATGTTGCACTTTCGTGAGTAACACTTGTTGCTGCAAGGGTGGTAACTGTTGGAGGTACAATGACAGGTGTTGCAGTTGTGGTAAAGGTCATAACTGCTCCCTCAACTGTTCCGCTTGCTGTGGTTGCAAATGCTTTGAATTGGTATTCGGTTTCTGCTGCCAAAGTATTTACTGTTGCAACAAGGGTTGTTCCGCTTGCCGAAACGCTTGTCCAATCTGCAGCTGCAGTTGCTTTGTACATAAATCCTTGAGCTGTGATTGTCTCATTACCTGCTGTGATTGTACCGTTCAATGTTGCAGAGTTGTGAGTAACACCTGTTGCTGCAAGGGTTGCAACTGTCGGAGGTACTATCACAGGTTCTGCTTCAAGAGTTGTGAATGTGGTGCTTACCCATTCTGAGTTATCATTCTCACAAACGGCTCTTACGTATGCAGT
>SFPR01000070.1 GCA_004551865.1 Bacteroidales bacterium | reverse complement strand
ACACAGAAAATTTCAGTAACTTTGTCCTCGGTAATCATAGCGAAATTCTTTTGTTTTATTGTTTTTTTCACTACAAAGTTACGAAGAATTTCGCTGATTACCAAATTTTCAATGAGTTATATTTCATCGAACTCACGTTAACCATAGATGATTTTGTGTAGGACAGAGTTCGATTTATTTGTGGTACAAGAAGGTTGTTTGAGAGCTTTTCGGCAAGGATTTTAGTACAAAAAGGCGTTCGATTGTGTTTTTTTCGTATATTTGCAGTTTTGAAACAACATTATTGAAATAAATAAACACTAAGCAAAATATGGATTTCAGTCTAACAAAACAAGAAGAGTTGTTCTTGCAGATGATAAGAGAGTTTGCAGAGAACGAAGTTAAGCCTTTGGCTGCGGAAATTGACGATCAGGAGCGTTTTCCGCTTGAAACAGTCGAGAAAATGAGCAAGATTGGTTTGATGGGTATCCCTGTGCCAAAAGAATATGGCGGACAGGGCGGCACAAATCAAATGTACACCATGGCGGTTGAGGAACTCTCGAGAGTTTGTGCAACAACCGGAGTAGTGCTTTCGGCTCACACTTCTTTGTGTATTGCCCCCATTATGGAAAACGGAACAGAGGAACAAAAACAAAAGTATATCCCTCGCTTGGCAAGCGGAGAATGGATTGGAGCTTTTGGTTTGACCGAACCTAATGCAGGTACCGATGCAGCAATGCAACAAACTACCGCAGTTGAAGACGGAGACAGCTATATATTAAATGGTAGCAAAATATTCATCACAAATGCCGGCTATGCACACGTGTATGTCATCTTTGCAATGACCGACAAGAGCCTCGGCAACAAGGGTATTTCAGCTTTCATTGTCGAGAAAGGAACTCCCGGCTTCTCAATCGGAAAGAAGGAAAAGAAACTCGGTATTCGCGGTTCGGCAACTTGTGAGCTTATATTCGAAAACTGCCGCATTCCAAAGGAGAACCTTTTGGGTAAAGTCGGAAAAGGATTTGTCATTGCAATGAAAACATTGGACGGAGGTCGTATAGGAATTGCATCACAAGCCTTGGGAATTGCACAAGGTGCCATGGACGAAACAGTAAAATACACCAAGGAAAGAAAGCAATTTGGAAGGAGTATAGCACAATTCCAAAACACTCAATTCCAACTTGCAGAGATGGAAACAAATGTGAATGCTGCAAGATTTCTTGTTCGTTCGGCTGCATACAAAAAGGACCACGGTATCCCTTATTCAAAAGACGCTGCAATGGCAAAGCTCTTTGCTGCACAAACTGCAATGGAGGTTACAACCAAAGCCGTTCAGCTTCACGGAGGATACGGATACACAAGAGAATATCCTGTTGAGAGAATGATGAGAGATGCAAAAATCACAGAGATTTACGAAGGCACAAGCGAGGTTCAACGTATGGTGATTGCAGCTTCTTTGTTGAAATAATTAGAGTAGTGAGAAAATAAATCGAATTATAGAATGAAAATAGTAGTTTGTATCAAGCAGGTTCCCGATACAACAGAGGTTAAGCTCGATCCAAAGACGGGAACTCTAATAAGAGACGGTATTCCTTCAATCATCAACCCTGACGACAAGGGAGGCTTGGAATACGCTCTCCAATTGAAAGAACAATATGGTGCAGAGGTAACCGTGATAACCATGGGACCACCTCAGGCAGAAGCAATTTTGAGAGAGGCATTTGCAATGGGTGCTGACCGTGCCATATTGCTGACAAGCCGCAAGTTTGCGGGAGCTGACACTCTTGCAACCTCAAATGCGTTGGCCGGAGCGTTGAAAGTTTTGGATTTTGACTTGGTTTTGGCGGGCAGACAGGCGATTGACGGCGATACTGCGCAGGTAGGACCTCAGATTGCGGAGCATTTGGGCATTCCTCAGGTAAGTTATTTGGAGGGATTGGAGTTTGACGGCAACAAAACGTTCAAAATCAAAAAGCAATTGGAGGACGGCTATCAAATTGTAGAGGTTGAAAGCCCTTGTTTGCTAACCTGCCTTGCCTCTGCGGTAAAACCTCGTTACATGAGCGTCAAAGGAATTGTTGAGGCTTGGGATAAGGAAGTTGAAATCTGGGACACAGACAAAATTGATGTCGAAGAAGAGAAATTAGGCTTGAAAGGCTCTCCTACAAAGGTCAAGAAAGCAGGTGCAAAAGAGATGAAACCGGCAGGAATGGTCCATGACGGACTTTCACCCGAAGAAGCAGCCGACCTAATCATCAGCAAATTGAAAGAAAAGTTCATCATCTAAAAAAGAAACGACGTAATGGATAAATCACAATATAAGAATGTATTTGTCTTCTGCGAACAAAGAGAAGGCAAATTGCAAAACGTGGCTTTGGAATTGTTGGGAAAAGCCCACGATTTGGCACAAGATTTGAACCAAGAGGTGTATGCAATGCTTTTGGGACACAATGTGAAAGAGCTTGCAGGCGATTTGATTGCTCACGGAGCCGACAAAGTTTTGGTTGTCGATGATGAGTGTCTTGCAACCTACACAACAGAGCCTTACGCTCAAGCAATATATCAGATAATCTGCGAACAAAAACCCTCAATCGTCCTCATAGGAGCAACAACCATCGGAAGAGACCTCGGTCCTCGTCTTTCGGCAAGAGTAACCACCGGTTTGACAGCCGATTGTACCAAATTGGAAATCTCCGAAGAGAAAGAGCTTTGGTCAACCCGTCCCGCATTTGGCGGAAACCTCATGGCAACAATCATATGTCCCGACCACCGTCCTCAAATGAGTACGGTACGTCCCGGAGTTATGAAGGCAATGGAGGCAGATGCCGCACGCAAGGGCGAAGTCATCGACTACAAAGTTAATTTCGATAAGAGCAAATTCAAAGTCAAGGTTCTCGAAACAGTAAAAGCAACCGACAACATGGTCGATATATCGGAAGCAAAAATTTTGATTTCCGGAGGACGCGGTGTCGGCTCAAAAGAAGGCTTTGAAATGCTTGGAGAATTGGCAAAAGTGTTGAAAGGAGAAGTTTCTTCGTCGAGAGCTTGCGTCGATGCAGGCATAATCGGACACGAAAGACAAGTAGGACAAACCGGAAAGACCGTAAGACCACAGCTATATATGGCTTGCGGAATTTCGGGAGCCATTCAACACTTGGCAGGTATGGAAGAGAGCGAATTTATAGTTGCAATCAACAAAGACAAATACGCACCAATCATGTCGGTTGCCGATTTGGGCATTGTGGGAGATGCAAACAAAATCATTCCTATACTGACTGAAAAGCTCAAAGCAATCGTCAAATAATCAGAGCTTTAAGTTTTGACAAAATAAAACGGCGTTTTATTGTTTGCAAAACGCCGTTTTATGATGATTAAAACGCCGTTTTATTTTCGCGAAACGGCGTTTTATTTTTCTGATACGCCGCTTTATTTTCGCAGAATGGTTTCCGTGCTTATTCTTGGTGCAAAAAGCCATGATGATTGTTAGTGCTTTTTGCTACCTTTGCAAAAAATTTTGTCATGATTTTAAGTCTGAAAGAATTTGCAGAGGCTTGCAATGCCATAAAAGTCTGTGGTAAAGCAGCAACTGACGAGAACAAATCTGCAGCACCTTCGGTTGCCAATCTGCTTTTTGACTCTCGCCGGCTCAATACGACCGAAGACACCGTTTTTTTTGCAATAAAAACAGCAAACAACGATGGACATCGATATATAAACGAACTATACGACAAAGGAATACGGATTTTTGTCTGTCAAAACGAAGATTGTGCAAAAGGAAAAGATGCCACATTTTTCATTGTCGAAGATAGTCTCAAAGCACTGCAAGATGTGGCAAAGTATATCCGCAAATGTTTTTCGGGAAAGGTTGTTGCAATTACAGGAAGCAACGGAAAAACAATAGTGAAAGAGTGGACCAAAATACTTGTTGGCGAAGACAAAAAGATATGTTTCACTCCTCGTAGCTACAACTCCCAAATTGGTGTCCCCATTTCGCTCTGGCAGCTTGACCAAAGCCACGAAGCAGCTGTGTTTGAGGCAGGAATATCGGCACCAAACCAAATGCAGGCACTGCAAGAGATGATTTTGCCCGATACAGGTCTTATTACCAATATCGGAGAAGCCCACAGAGTAAATTTTTCATCGGAAGAAGAGAAAATAAACGAGAAACTGCAACTCTTCAAAGGCTGCAAGACGCTGATATGCAGCCAAGACAATTCTGTGTTGTTTGAAAGAGTAAAAACCTTCTGCCGACAAAACAACATAGAATTGCTATCCTATCTTAGCAAAGAGGTAATAAAAGACCTGCCCCTCCCCTTTTCTGACAAGGTGAGCTGCGAAAACGCAGCCTCAGCATTCGTTTTGAGCAAACAACTCGGCATAAAACCTGAGAAAATCAAGCAGAGAATGAGACAACTCACAGCCTTGGACATGAGAATGCAGATAAAACAATCAATCGGAGGCTCTGTTTTGGTAAACGACTGCTATTGTCTTGACTTCACATCGCTCGAAGCCGCACTCGACTTCCTCAATACCCAAAATCCCAAACTGCAAAGAATTGCCATACTCTCCGACCTGCAAGAAAAGGACCGCGATACAACACTCACACTCGGCAGAATAAACACCCTTCTCAAAAACAAAGGCGTCTCATTTCTCTACGGAATAGGCACAGACTTTGTAAACAACGACAAAGTCTTTGATTTGCCACACCACTTCTTTTCTTCGGCAGACGAATTTCTGCTCAAAACATCGGCAAGCGACTTTGCCGGCAAAGCCATACTCCTCAAAGGCTCACGCAAAGCCGAACTCGAACGAATATCCAAGCGATTGGAAACCCTGAGTCATCAAAGCGTTCTAAAAGTAAACCTCAGTGCCTTGGACGAAAACGTAAGATACTTCAAATCTCAGCTCAAACCCGACACCCTTCTTATGGGAATGGTCAAAGCATCAAGCTACGGATGTGGCGGAAGCGAAGTTGCAAGACAGTTGCAGCAGTCCTTGGCAGACTATCTCACCGTTGCATTTGCCGACGAAGGCATCACACTGAGAAACAACGGCATCACACTACCGATAATGGTCGTAACACTTGAAGCAGACGCCTTAGAAAAGATGCAAGAGTACAACTTAGAACCTGTTGTTCACAACTTTGCAAGCCTAAACTTGGTAAAAAACCTGCCACTCAAAGTACACATCAAAGCAGATACCGGAATGCACCGTTTGGGATTTGAACAAGCCGACCTGCCAAGGCTGATTGACACACTGAAACAATACCCCAACCTTCACATTGCCTCTGTCTTTTCGCACTTTGCCTGTGCCGACAGTCCGGAACAAGACAATTTTACAGCACTTCAAATAAATAAATTCACATACTTTGCAGACGCACTCACCCAAGCCTTCGACTACAAAATTCTACGGCACATCTGCAACTCTGCCGGCATAATCCGTTTTCCGCAAGCCCACTTCGACATGGTCAGATTAGGAGTCGGAATGTACGGAATAGGTTGGGACAAAGCCACAGAGCAACACCTGAGATATGTACACAGCCTCGAAACCTGCCTGACCGAGATAAGAACGATTGCAAAAGGCGAAAGCGTAAGCTACATGAGGAACTTCATAGCCAAAGACACCACCACCATAGGCGTAATCCCAGTAGGATATGCCGACGGAGTGAACAGACACCTGTCCGAACGAGGTTTCAAAGTATGGATTAACTCTCACAAAGCACCGATTGTGGGAAATATCTGCATGGATATGTGCATGATAAATCTGAGCGGCATAGATGCCAAAGTGGGCGACCGAGTTGTCATCTTCGGAGAAGAAAATCCCGTCGATAATATGGCAAAAGCCTTAGATACAATCAGCTATGAAATCTTCACATCGGTATCCGAAAGAATAAAAAGAGTATATTATCACGAGTAAAACACCACAAAAACAAAATGAGACGCTCCGACAGAGAAATAAAAGACACAGATGAAATAATCGACATACTATCTGAATGCGATGTATGCGTCTTGGGCTTGAACGACAGCGAAAGAGGCGTTCCCTACCTGCTACCGTTGAACTTTGGATTTGAGCAAACGGACGAAGGATTGTTCCTTTACTTTCACGGAGCGGCCGAAGGACGAAAATATGAACTCATTGCACAAAATCCCATGGCAAGTTTTGAGGCAGATTGTTCGCACAACCTTTTCTCCGACAGCGAAAAAGGCTACTGCACAATGAACTATCGCAGCATTATTGGCAGCGGAAAGATAGAACTAATCGACAAAGCAGACGACAAACTCCGTGCCTTGCAACTGATAACCGACCATTATCACAAGACACATTTTGAGTTTAATCCCGCAGCCCTGCACCGCACAAAAGTCATGCGGCTGAAAGTGCAAAGCCTTTCGGGCAAAGCAAAAATTGCAAAAAGATAACAAAAATCTTTGTCAGTATGGTAAAAAGCCGTATCTTTGCAAACGCTAAAATGGAGAGGTGCTCGAGTGGTTGAAGAGGCACGCCTGGAAAGTGTGTATACTCCAAAAGGGTATCAAGGGTTCGAATCCCTTTCTCTCCGCAACAAACGCTGAAAATCAGCAGATTGCAAAACAAACACCCAGTTTTACACCCAAGAATGTAAAGTCAGGTGTTTTTGTTTTATTTAAGATAATACAACCACTACATAATAAAAGAGTAGCGATATTAAAAGAATCCGATGAGAAAAGACTAATATTTATCTATCCA
>SFPR01000024.1 GCA_004551865.1 Bacteroidales bacterium | reverse complement strand
TCGAAGAGGTATGCAAGCATATGCGACATCTGTTTCCTGAGGTGGTATCATACAACCGTTTTGTTGAATTGGAACGGGAGATTGCTATCCCATTGATAGTGTTCATCAAGAAAGTTCTACTTGGCAAATGTACAGGTATCAGCTTTGTGGACAGCACCCCTCTGCGAGTATGCAAAAACCAGAGAATCCATATTCACAAGACCTTCAAGGGTATCGCACAAAGAGGAAAATGCTCCATGGGCTGGTTCTTTGGATTCAAGCTTCATCTGATATGCAATGAGAAGGGTGAATTGCTCAACTTTATGATAACGCCCGGTGATGTTGACGACCGCAAACCTCTTGAATATAAGGCTTTTGTCGAATTTATATATGGAAGCATCTGTTTGAAAGACTTTTTGTGGATGGCATTCAGCTTATCACGAAACTCAAAAGCAACATGAAGGGAGCTTTGATGTCTGTTTCCGACAAACTACTACTCAGAAAAAGGGCTATCATTGAAACTGTGAATGACGAACTGAAGAACATTGCACAAGTTGAGCATTCAAGACATAGAAGCTTTGATAATTTCTTAGTCAATCTTCCGGGAGGTATAGCTGCATACTGCTAATTCCCAAAGAAACCAACCATACGAGTACAGACCGTGGATATTTCAAATGACAGACAGCTTACTTTATTCTAAAGTATATTCATCGAACTCACGTTAATGATATTGTTCATTCCTCCAAGACAAAACTATTCGCTTATCCCACTAATTTTCTACTGAGCCTAATTTTCTACTGAAGCCCGAGAATACCTCAAATCCGAACTAAAACACTTTCTTGATTGTCTTATCGCAAGCATATAAAAAAGGAAGGGTCGCCCGGCCGGGCAACCCTCGAATGAAAATTTTATTCTTTAGCTATTTGCGCCCCCTTTAGGACTTGAACCTAAGACCCCATGATTAACAGTCATGTGCTCTAACCAACTGAGCTAAGGAGGCATCCAACATTTTTCCTTATGAAAGCGAGTGCAAAGGTACAGCAAAAAACAATATCCGCCAAATATTTCGGCAATTTTCTTTGAAGATTTTACAAAATAAACTGATAAACAGACGATTATTTTTCACCAAAATCGGCTCTCCATTTGCTCAATTCGGCTCAAAAACCGAATAAATCGGCTGCTATCGGGAGCTGTTTTGCAAAATCAAACATCAAAAACGAGCGTTTTTCAGCTATTCAATGCTTCTCTCAGAGCGGCAATCTTGCAAGGGTCGGTTTGCGAAAGCACATACTCTCTTGCAGGATCGGTTGCTCCCATTGATATTCCTGCCTTGCGAAAGCTCATGCGGCTCTCACAATCTGCCTTTCCCGACAGGTGAAACGACCTTATCCCGATGTCTCTGAAACGTTTGACATTGCTGCTGCTTACTGCTGAACCTACCATAATGTCGATGCTCTTGCCAAAGCTCTGCTGCATTTGTCTTATTACCTCAATGCCCTCTGCTGCCGTGGCAAATCCTCCCGAGGTAAGCACTCTGTGGCAGCCGCAAGCTATAATGTCTTCCATCGACTGCATAATATTTTGAGTCATATCTATCGCTCTGTGAAAGCACACCTGCATTCCCTCGGCTGCTTCAACAAGAAGACGCGTCCTTTTCTTATCTACCATTGCTTCGGGTGTCAAAATCCCGAAAACAACAGAGCCTGCACCAAGCTCTTTGCTCAACTCTATATCGCGTTTCATCAACTCAAACTCATCATCGTCATAAAGAAAGTCGCCACATCGCGGACGAATCATCACAGCTATGCTCACCGAAGGAAGATTGCAAGCATACTCAATCAAAGATGCCGAAGGCGTCAAGCCACCCAAGGCAAGCGAAGAGCAAAGCTCTATTCTGTCGCAACCACCCTCAACCGCCATTTTGCAAGAGTAAGCCGTGTCGGTACAAGTCTCAATCGTATATCTTTGTTCTGCCAAGTCTTTCATTCAATTCTTGTTTTAATTTCTCTGCTTTTTGAAGATGCTGTTTGTATTGTTCGCTTTGGGGATTGAACGGACGGTGAGAGAGCATGGAGTAGAGCTTTTCAAACTCGCTTACAAGACCTGTTGTCTCCTGTGAGAAGAAAGTCTGCTGAAATTTCTCCCATATATAAGTCTCTGCCTTTTCACTCGGGTGCAACATATCGTCGGCATAGAAACGATAATCCCTCAGTTCGTCCATCATTATTTCATAAGAAGGGAAATAGATGCTCGAAGTCTTGCGACAGAACTCCTCTGTTGCAAGGTGAAGAACCGACTTGCTGAGCATATTGTCTCTGAAACCCTCTCGCCAATGGCGAATGGGGCTTATGGTGAGAATGAATTGCACCGACGGATTGAGCGAGCGACAAGTCTCAAACGTCTCTTCGAGCGAACAAGCCACCCTTTCAACGCTGCACAAGCTGCGGTCAATCAGCTGTGAGGGCAGTTTGTGGCAGTTGGCAAGCAGTTTGCCGTTTTCTTTGAGTGAATAAACCCATGCCGTTCCCAAAGTCAAAATGACAAAACGAGCGTCCGAAAGAAAGCTGTGAGCGTTTGAGAGTGATGTATTTATCATTTGCAAACATTCCTTGCGGTTTTCGCTTCTGAAATCGCCATGATGAGAATACGACTTCCAGTATTCTCCTATCTTCACAAGCTCTTCTTCGACAAAAAGCTCCTCTTTGGCAACTCTCTTTATGCAATCGCAAATCGAAAGAGGATTGTATGCAATGCCGAAAGGGTTAATGCAGACCTCAAATCCCGAACGTTCAAAGCGTCTGCCGATGTTTTCGGTAAAGCAAGAGCCTGCCAACAGCAGCTTATCGCCATGAGTTATCTTTATCTGAGAGGGTTGAGGATTTACTTCGGTAAAAAACTTCATCACTACCTTGTTTGAGTTTGCAACTATTCTCACTTGTCGGCTCAAATGCCGAAAAAACAATCACATCAAAGCACAAAAAAAGCAGTCTCTTTTTGGGACTGCTAATTTCTTTTTTCGTTTTGGCTTACCGAGCCTCGACAAAAATTACTCTGCTGCAGGAGTTTCAACAGCTGTTTCAGTTGCTGTTTCAACTACTTCTTCAACTGCAGGAGTTTCTGTCTCAGTTTCAGTTGCTGATTCTGTGTTTCCACCGCATGCTGCGAAGAAACCTGCTACTGCCAATACAAACAATACTTTTTTCATCTCAGTTAGTGTTTAAATGATTATTGATAATTCTTTTGTTTTAACTCTGCAAATGTACGACAAAAAGTTGTAACCTGTCAAGGTTTTGTTGAAAACTTTTGCCACGAAGTGTTCAAATGACTGATTTTCAGAAAGAAAAAATTTCAATTAATTTCATCATTTCGGACTTTCTTGCTGTGAAATCTTCTTCTGCAAGGCGGCAATTTTCTTACTTTTGGGCAAAATTTCGGCAGCTTGTTGCAATACTTCGGAGGCTTCTTCCTTTCGGTTCTGCCCCAAAAGTATGTTTATCTTGTCTTCCCACGCCAAGGGTTCTTTGTCATATATTGCCAAATAGGCATCAATAAGCTCCAACTGCTTTTGAGGTTTCTGTTCTTTGCCTGCAATAGAGACCAAGACCCTCACCGGCGAATAACATAGCGGCTTCATCTTCATGCAAACCCTCGCCCAATAGGCGGCACTATCGCTTTTGTCAATCTTGTTGTAGTAGTTTGCAAGCCTGTATTCCCTCAAAGAGTAATACGGATTTGAGTTGTCTGCAAGCAAAAGGTCAATCGCTTCTCTGTATCGCTTTTCGCTTGCATACCTTTCGGCAATGTTCACGCTGCGAGGGTGAGTGCTTTCGTCAAGGTTTGGAAACAAAGGCGTGCGACGCTCCCACTGCTTGGCACTAAGGGTGATTGACTTATCTCCGTTATGTTGTTTTATTCTCATCTTTTGCATTATCGAGCTGTAACAATGAGTTGTCTCCAAAGCAAACAGAGGCACGCAAACAAAACAAAGCCCCACAAACACCGGCCTTGAAATTCCGCAAGCCTCTCGGCGTTTCATCTTCACGGCATTGCTCACCAAAAGAGCAATACCCAAAGCAAGATAAATCTGACAATCTGCCCTTTCGAGAGGAAAGTTAAAAAGAGCATCATTGAAGTAAGTCAATATCAGCATTCCGCCTGTCAAGGCTCTGAGGCGATAAATCTCGGAAGCCTTTTTGGCAAACACCTGCCTTATGGTGGCAATGGCGGCAAACAGATAGGTCAAAGCATACACAATCACCCCGAAAATACCGAGTTCGGAGAACATTTCCAAGAAATCATTGTGAGCATGGTCAGAAACAATGTAGTCATGCTTCTTTGCACACTCCACTTTCATTATGGCAATCTTGTGATTGCCCACTCCATATCCCAAAACAGGTTTCTGTTTTATGATTTCGGAAGTGTTTTTCCAAATCAGCAACCTGCCCTTGCTGTTTCCCTCGGCAATCGTTTTCACTCTTGCCTCAATGGTATAGTTGTTCTGCACGCTCTTTGAGGCATATTTGTCATAATTGTACTCAATAAACTTGTTACCTGCAAGAAAGCCTGCAACAATGCTTGCAATCACAATGACAAAAGGCAGAACAGCCCTCTTCGGCTTGGAGTATTTCCACATCGAAAAGACACCATAGACCAAAAGAACGACCACCTGCATTGCCAAACCAATGAAACACGAACGCGTGCTGAGCATCATAAGACAGAAAGGGATAAGAAAAACAAGCCCCAAGCTGTACCACTTCACAAAACCCTTGTATCGCAAGAAAGCATAGTAAAGAAACGGCAACTTAAAGAGCAATGCCACCGCAAAAATGTTCTTGTTGCCATAAAAACCATTCAATTTCAAGTTATTCCTCTGAGAGATATGAACATCAAAAAGGTAATAGCATACAATGCAGGAAAGAACGTTGATTGTGGCAATAACTATCGAGCATATCACAAGGGCTTTGAAAGCCTTGTTTTCGTACAACAAGAAAGCACTGAGCAAGACTGCCGAAAGAATGACGACCAACCAACGATTCCACACCGCCAAACCCTCCACCGGATTGATAGTCCAAAGCATACTCACCCCCATCCACACAAGCAACACACCCCAAACCACCATCAAAGGCATCGAAAGCACACGCTTGTCAATCAGTTGAGCCTTATATTTGCCCAACCACGAAAGCATAAACCCCAAAGAAACAATGTCAAACAAAGCAATGAGGAAGTGTCTTAGCGAAGTGCCGTCAAGAACCAACACCGGAGGAAAAACCTGTATGGCAATAAAGCAACAAATCAAACATATTACCGCCTCGGAAATCGTTTTCTGTTTCTGCATCTTCAATTTCTTTTTGATTTTTCGGCAAAGGTACTATTTATATCAGTACATTTGCTTAACTTTGTCGAATAATTTTTGAATTCTATGCAGAAAAACATACTTGTAACAGGCTCTAAAGGACAACTCGGACGCTCTCTGAGCAAAATAACCAAAGCGAACAACGCATACAACTTTGTCTTTATCGACAAAGAAGAGGCAGACATTACCTCAAAGGAGGCTTTGGAAGCTCTGTTTTCGCAACATAAGTTCTTTGCAGTGCTGCATTTTGCAGCCTATACGGCAGTCGATAGAGCCGAAAGCGAGCCTGAGACTTGCGAACTTGTCAATCACAAAGCCACAGAACAGATTGCCAAGCTGTGCAATCAACACTCGTCAAAGCTACTCTACATTTCGACCGACTATGTCTTTGACGGCACAAAACCAAGCCCCTATATACCGACAGACAAGCCCAATCCCCTTTCGGTATATGGCACAACAAAGCTCCGAGGCGAACAAGCAGTGCTTGCAAACTGCAAACAAAGCATCATCATTCGCACTTCGTGGCTTTACAGTGAGTTCGGAAACAATTTTGTCAAAACAATGAGACGCTTGGGAAGCGAAAAAGACGAGATAGGAGTAGTATTTGACCAAGTGGGAAGCCCTTGTTATGCAACCGATTTGGCAAAAGTGGTGATGATGCTCGCAGATAAGGAGTTCAAAGGACAGATTTTCCATTTCAGCAACGAAGGCGTTTGCTCGTGGTACGACTTTGCAAGAAAAACAATGCTCCTTTCGGGCTTGAAATGCAAGGTAAGACCAATCACAACAACAGAATACCCCACCGCAGCCACAAGACCCCAATTCAGTTTGTTGGACAAATCAGACATAAAAACATTTCTGTCAATCGACATACCACATTGGGAAGACAGCTTGGCAGAATGCATAAAAACAATGGAGAAATGAAAACACCGAACGTAAAAATAGTGTCTCTTCTCTTTGCAGCGGCAATCTGTTTTGCCTCTTGCAGCGTGTCAAAAAGCAATCAGAGGAAAAGCCTTGCAGACAAAATAGAGAAAAGAGACCGAAAACCCAAACCCAAACCACAAAAACCCGTGGCACAAAAACCTCAGAAGCCGACATATCAAGGAAAGCTGATGAGCTATTGCGAGGGTTGGATAGGCACACCCTATCGTTCGGGAGGAGAAACCAAACAAGGAGTGGATTGTTCGGGATTTGTGTCCAATGTATATAAAGATGTGTATGGCATAAGCCTGCCGCGACGCTCCCAAGACATGGAAAAAGCCTGCCAAACCACCAAATCGCTTCAAACGATGAGGGAAGGCGACTTGGTTTTCTTCAACAATGTTCCCGGAGGCAGCACCAACCACGTCGGAATCTTTATCGACAAAGAAACATTCATACACGCATCGACCTCAAAAGGCGTTACAATCAGCCGCTTTGACGAAAAATACTGGTCGGAACGCTTTCGCTGCGGAGGAAAGTACCCCGGAAAGAAGTAAATCCTCTTTCGGGAACAGCCAAGTTTGAAAAAGCCCCAAAAAACACGAAGATTTTCCGAAAAAAAACGGCGATTTTTTTTGAAAAAACGCCGTTTTTTTTCGCATATTCTCGCAACCCACTGATTGATAACGCCAAACGCTCAGAAAAAAAACGCCGATTTTTTCCAAAAAAACGGCGTTTTATTTGTAAAAATCGCCGTTTTATTTTGCCAAATCGGCGTTTCATTTTCGCAAAACGACGATTTGGTTTTCGGTGTTTGCAAAAATTATGTCAGGAATTATTTGGCTGTATCAAAAAGAGAGTGTAACTTTGCACGTAGAAAAAACAATACCTTTGCGGTCCAAGTTTAATATGAAACGTATTTCTCCGGATTCGATTTATCGACTCAAAGACAAAGAGGTTTTTGTATTTGGAAGTAATATCCATGGCATGCATGGTGGCGGAGCTGCACGTTTTGCATACGAACACTTTGGTGCAGAATGGGGTGTAGGTGAGGGTCTTACGGGGCAATGTTACGCCCTGCCTACGATGGAAGGTACAGAGTCGTTCCGTCAAGCTGTCGCTCGATTTATCCAATGTGCAAAAGAAAATCCATCGCTTACTTTTTTAGTTACAGCTGTAGGTTGTGGGATTGCCGGTTATTCAGTGGAGCAAGTCGCACCTTGGTTCGCAGACGCAAGCCTTTTAGAAAATGTATATTTGCCGAAATCTTTCCGGCAGGTGTTAGATAAAAACGTATAATTTAGATAAAAACGTATAATCATGAATGAAACAAACTATAAAAGTCAGCAACGCAAACTTCAACAAGAGCGTCTGACTAATCCAATATTTGAAGGTGCTCGCAATATGGGCATCTTTAGCGGTAAGCAACGACAATTTGTTATTTGCTATGAGGATAGTTTGAAGAACCTATATGCTCCCATACGTCAAGACGCTTTAGAATATTTCGAGCGATATAATATCGTCTGGTGGCATCAGTATGAGGATCGTTGTTTCCCTACAGGTCATCTTCTATCTTCGCAGATACATTGTCTGAACCATCTTTTTGCAATCCGCAAAGATCATGATGCTGTTCTGGCAATGATTCAGACGCTGGGAGAGAAAGTCGGAGTACACTTTGATAAGGTTTTGCCTTCTCCTATTGATACGCAAGAGGGCTACTTCGATAAAGAATTGCAGAAACCTGTATCAAATAGTAACTTCATATCTTTTGAGTTTGTTTGCCACAACATTGATATGCTGAATGAAACGCATGAGTCTCGTGGCAAGAATTGTACTTCTGTTGATGCGTTTATCTATGCTCGTGCCGGAAAGGAATATTGGCTGATTCCGATTGAATGGAAATATACAGAGTCATACGACCCTGCTGCCGATGATGTACACAATTATAGTAGGTACATTTCGTTTGTGGGGTCTAATTCACGTTTGCTGAAATGGTCTAATCTTTTTAAGAAAGAGCCCTTTTATGAGTTCGGTCGGCAGACACTTTTGATGGAGCAGCTTATTGCTAATCATCCTATCGTAGGCAAAGTGTCTAAGCAGCATCCTGAGTATTTGCATCCTCTCAAGGCTGATAAATTCCTTCATCTGATTGTTGTGCCAAATGGGAATACAGAACTTCGTGCGGACGTGAAGAAATTCCAAGCAGAGATTAAAGAGGACGCTCGTCCATATTGTATGCTTCTTTCTCCTGAGGAATTGCTTAATCCGTTGAAGCAGATTGATGAATATGCTCCACTTGTGGAGTATCTTGAAACTCGTTATTGGTTATAATTTATATTTAGCTATGAGACAAATTAGTCCAACTCACTTAAATGCGTACAAATCCGGTCAATTATCCAAGTTGTTCAAAGTTATCATTGAAGATCCCGAATTATCTTTTGAGATTAGAAAGGACAATCAAGTCATGATTTATTATCGTAAGGACAAGATTCTAACTATTAAGGAGTCCAAAAAAGGAGATTTCAATTTTGAAATTCTTGACCCTGAATATTATAAGGGTGGAATTGGTCCTACAACTTTCTTCGATAAAGATAATAAGGATTATACACTGCAGCATACTACCGATTTACGTGCCTATTTTAATCAAGCCAAGAAGTTAGCTCATGCATACAAAATAGGGCTTGAATTTGAGGTACAGCAAAAAATCGCTTTGGGTAATCACTCATTCAATAACAGATTTGTTGTAGTCGATATGGAATGGCAGTTCTCTCAAGAAGGATTAAAAGATAGAATAAGCAAGACACGTATAGACTTAGTGATAGTTGACACACTGAAAAATAAAGAAGGACTTAATGATATATATTTAGCGGAACTAAAGGTGGGTCTTGTCGCTACTGAAGGTAGGTCAGGAACTATTGACCATGTAAATAAGACTTTTGAAATTATTAATAAGCCGGAGGCGTGCTGTGCTTTGCGTAAAGATGTAGAAAATATTATCAAACAAAAAAAGGAATTAGGATTGTTGGACGGTGAATGCCCTGACTTGGTTTTTGCTTGTAAACCTAAAATGATGTTAATATTAGCATACCGATGCAAAAAAGAGAAAGAACAGTTGGAGACATCTGCTAATGATGCTATAAATCATGCACATGAAATTGGTATGTCTGCTCCTATAGTAATTCACCACAACGCATTAATCACACTTAATGTATGATGGTCAAGAAATCGCAAAATAAATCAGTTCTCTTCCTTGATTTCGATGGTGTGTTGAGAACAGGCAACTCTCCGTATCGAGACGAATTTGGAAGTTTGTTCGATCCCGCATCTGTTCACGAGCTTCAACGTGTCATAGAATCAGCCAATCCTGTGATTGTTATTTCTTCCTCTTGGAAGATGTTAGGCTTAGGTGTGCTTCGTGAAATGTGGCGTGAACGTGGACTCCCCGGTCGAATTTTCGGTATTACACCCTCCGACGCTTCAAACGAAATGATGATGCGAGGTGAAATGCCCGACTCAAAACTGAAAGGAGCTGAAATTCAGCAATGGCTGGATGAACATCCTGAATACACTCATTATGCCATCCTTGATGACGAGGATGTCGCACAAGATGATATGCAGCGTTCTCATCTTGTTCAAACGAATCCCTCGATTGGTATTTCCTCACAGATAACAGATGCAATTTTAGTTCTTCTTATGAATTGAATGATGATTATTTTCTTCTGTCTGCGTTCTTATTTATAGTAGTTTCCTTAAATCTTCTATATCAGGCAATGCCTTTTTTAATTTTTCCGGCATCTCGTCCGAAGTTTTGTATGTGGCAACGCCTAATGGCTTATCGTAATCTTGGATTACATACTCCACATACTTTTTGTCTGCACTCTTGCATAGCACTATGCCGATTGAGGGATTTTCGTGTGGCTTTCGCATTTGGTCATCTACCAAACGAAGATATGTACATAATTGCCCTAAATAAGAAGATTTGAAAGCTCCTTTCTTTAATTCAATTACCACTAAAGCATTTAATTCTCTGTTAAAGAAAATCAAGTCGGGGAAATGCTCCACTCCATACACCTCTAATTTGTACTGATTGCCTACTATAATCATATGATGAGCGAAGCCTAAACCTAAGAATGAAGCCATATCAAAATCCTATTTCTTAGGGATTTTACAAGGTATCAATAATTGAATGTCAATTTCGCTAACTGCGGTTAGCGATTTGGGATTTTTTGTGGGGGTTGGTTTGGGTAAAAAGGCTTATCTTTGCAGCGTTAAAGATTTGGAAAAATGATGAGAAGACTTGTTTTTGTGTTGATTTTTATCGCTTCGACGCTCTTTGCTCAGGCTCAGAAGCTCTATGACGAAACGGCAGACTGGAAACAGCAGGTCGAAACGGCTTTGCAGTCGGCTCAAAGGCAGAACAAGCACCTTTTGGTGCAGTTTGGCGGCAATTGGTGCAAGTGGTGTTTGAGGTTTAACGAGTTCGTAAACTCCGACGCTGAGATTAAACAGCTTGTCGATAGCAACTTTGTGGTGCTGCACTTGGATTACAAGAAAGATGAGCAGCTTTTGAGCTTCACAGACTTTGCCGACCGATTTGGTTTCCCTATTCTGATTATCTACGACAAGCAGGGCAGGCGGCTTCACACCCAAAGCACCGATTTGTTGGAAAAGGGCGAAAGCTACGACAAGGAGAAGGTGTTGCGAGTGTTCAAAAACTGGACGCCCGATGCGGTTTCGGGAAAATTAAGACGCAAATAGAGCAAAGCAAACCGCTCCGAGTGTCAGACTATTCTGCCTCCGATGACTATGGTTTCGTCTTGTGAGTATGCCACAACGTCTTGTCCTCGCATCGGAGCGAAGATGGGCTGTGCAAACTCGACCTTGGCACATTGCGGAGAGCCTTCTTTTGGCGGCAGAAGGCTTATATGTCCTTGTGTTCCCTCGTCTTTGCCTCTTATCTTGACAACTAAGCTCTCCTTTCTTTCGAGAAGTTCGGCTTGATGCACGCAAAGCTCCGAGATTACGAGGCTTTGTTTGAAGCATTCGGCTTTTGTTCCCGCAACAATGGTGTTTGTTTGAGGCAAAATGTCGAGTACATACTTTTTCTCTTTGGTTCCCAATCCTTTCCACTGCCCTATGGTATAGAAAGGGTAGCCTTGGTGAGTGCCGATGGGTTTGCGACAGGTGTCAATCACCATGCCGTTTTCCAATCGTTTCAATTCGGGATAGTGTTCAATCAAATAGTCTTTGTAGCTCCTGCCTGCGGTAAAGCAAAGTCCGAAGCTCTCTCTTTGAGCGGCTGTCTTTTCAAATCCTCTCTGCCTTGCATATTGTTTGATTGTCTCTTTGCTCTTGTCTCCTAAGGGAAGAACGAGCCGAGAGAGCTGTCGGCTTTGCAGACGATAGAGCATATATGACTGGTCTTTCCATTTGTCGGCGGCAAGTTGCAAAAGTGGCTTTCCCTTGCGGTAAATCAACTTGGCATAATGTCCCGTTGCAACCTTTTCTATGCCTTTTTGGTCTGCAAATTCAAAGAGTGAGGGCAGTTTCAGCACAGAATTGCATATTGTACAGACGTTTGGGGTCTGCCCTTTGAGGTATGCGGCTGTGAAAGGGGCGATAACTCTCTTAGAAAAAGCCTCCGAAACATCTTTGGTGAAAAGCGGAATGTCCAACTTCTCACACTCTTGTTGCAAAAGGGTCAAATCTTCTGCCCAAGGGTGCATTTTGAGATACAATCCCACAACATCGTACTCCTCTTTGAGCAAAGCGGCAGCCGAAAGGCTGTCCACTCCTCCGCTCATTGCCGTAAGGATACGCTCTTTCATCAAACGACCGCAGGGCTTACTTCAATTCGCTGCTTGTGTTGAGGATTGAGCGAAGGGCTTTCATTGCTTCGCTGTCGGCAATGACCGTTATGCCGCTGTCGGGTGAGAGAATGACCTCCGATTGTTCTGCATTGGGGCTTACAACTCTCTTGATTGCTTTGGGATTGGCGTAAATGTTGTTCGTCTTGTTGAGCCTTACGAAGGTTTCCAAGTCGGTGCAGTCGAGTATTTGCTCAAAGTAGTTGAAGCAGTTGAACTTTTCGCCGTTTGACATGACGATGCAGGTCTGTTTTCCCAAGGGATACATATATGCAATGTCTTTGCTCTCTATGGTTCTCTCACCTTTTTTGTCTCTAAGTACAAGTTTGTCGGACAAAAGCTCGCCTTGCTTCCATTTTTGCACACGAATCTTTCCTCCGTAGGCGTCTGTGAAAATCCAAAGTCCGTCTTTTTTGTCTTTCTTGAACTGTCCGCAGATTTTTACTTTGCTGTCGGCATAGAAGTTCTTGTATTCTCCCTCTTTTTGGTCATCTTTGTAGGTGAAAGTCTGATAGCCGTCCTGATAGAGGAAGTTGTAGGTCTGTCCGTTGCGTTTTCCGTTGTGGTACATTATGGTTTCCAACACATTTCCCTCGGTGTCCCAAATTGTTTCCTTGCCTTCTTTCTTACCCTTTGAGTAGTTCTCTTGGCTTAGTGTCTTTCCGTCTTCCGAATAGTAGGTCCACAAGCCCTCTTTCTTCTTATCGACATACATTCCCTCGCTCATCACCTGCCCCTTGCGGTAATACACTTTGGAATAACCGCTCTTGCAGTCGCCCTTGTAGTCTATCGTCTGCTTCAAACTTCCGTCCTTGTTGTAATAGCGAAATGTTCCCGTTTCACAATCGTCTTTGAACGTTCCCTCATACTGAATTTGTCCGCCGGCGTAGGTTTTTGACCATTTGCCCTGCTTTCTTCCCTTGCTGTCTGTTTGATTTTGTGCATCGACTTCAAGACTTGCCACTGCACAAAGCAGCATTACCAAACTAATTGCTCTTATTGTTCTTCTCATGTTCTATAAATTTTGCAAATTCCAAAAGATTATCAAATCGAAAGTCCGTTCTCTTGCTGTGTTGTCTTGCCGTGGTGTTGCTGTTTGAGATGTGAACGGTGTGCATTCCCAATCGCTTGCCGAAAATCAGGTCGCTGAGGCTGTCGCCAACCATTATGCTGTCTTTGAACCTGATTTGAGGGAACTGTTTCCTTGCTTTGAGACCCATTCCCACCGAAGGCTTTCGGTCAAACGGCTCTTGCTTTGCCAAAGCAGGGCAGTGAAACACTTGGTCGAGCCTTCCTCCCGAGCGAACAATCTCATTTTTCATATAAAGCGAAATATTCTCAAAGTCTTTTTCGCTCATCAGGGCCTTTCCTATGCCTTGTTGATTGGTTACAACGACTATGGTGTCAAACAATCGTGCAAATATGCCGAAGGCTTCAAGCACTCCGTCAATGAACTCGAACTCTTCGACGCTCTGAATATAGCCTCCGATTTTTCGGGTGTTGATTACTCCGTCTCTATCCAAGAACAAGGTCTTTGCATCGGCTATCTTTCTCATTCTTCTCTGAGCTTTTGTCCAAACAATTCTTCTTCGACAATCTGACAAATGATATGTCCTGCCATTATGTGGCTCTCCTGAATGCGTGGAGTGTCGTTTGAGGGTATGGCAATCAAAATATCGGAAAGCGATGCCATGTTTCCTCCTCCTTTTCCTGTCATTGCAATGGTTGTTACGCCTTTTGCCTTTGCTGTCTCGAAGGCTCGGATTACGTTTTTGGAGTTGCCCGAGGTCGAAATGCCCACAAGCACATCTCCCTTTTTGCAAAACGCTTCCACTTCCCTTGCAAACACAAGTTCAAACGAGTAGTCGTTTGCCACAGCCGTCATATAGGAAGTATTGACGTGCAAAGCCTCGGCAGCAAGCGGCTTTCGGTCAAAGTAAAACCTGCCCGAAAGTTCGGCAGACAGGTGTTGAGCATCGGCAGCACTGCCTCCGTTGCCGCAAAAGTAAACTCTGCCACCTTGTTTGTAAGTTTCGATTATCGTTTTTGCAGCCTTGTCAATGCAGAAGAGCAATTCAGTGTCTCTGAGTATCCTTTCCTTTGTTGCTATGCTCTCTCTAATTATGTTTTGTATCGTTTTCATTTGTCGAAGTGAAGTTTAATTCTTGTTCTATAAGGTATGAGTTCCTTGTTGGTGAGTTTCTGCCAATCAACTCGGCAACAAAGCCCGTCAAAAAGAGCTGTGTTCCCAATATCATGGTGCATAGGGCGAGATAAAAGTAAGGAGAATCGGTTATAAGACGCATCATCTCTCCGCTCGAAACGGCAATCAATTTCTGTATTCCCAAAACGGCTGCCGAAACAATGCCGACAAAGAACATTATGCTGCCGAGCAGTCCGAAAAAGTGCATGGGTTTCTTGCCGAACTTGGAGACAAACATTATCGACATAAGGTCAAGGTATCCGTTCACAAAGCGATTGACGCCGAACTTGGACACTCCGAACTCCCTTTTGCGGTGTTGAACGACCTTTTCGCCAATTTTGCCAAAGCCTGCCTGCTTTGCTATTATAGGAATGTAGCGGTGCATTTCCCCATAGACCTCTATTGACTTTACAACCTGCTTTTTGTAGGCTTTCAAGCCGCAATTAAAGTCGTGGAGCTTGATTCCCGACAACATTCGGGTTGTTGCGTTGTAGAGCTTGGAGGGTAAGTTTTTCGTAAGGGTGGCATCGTATCTTACTTTCTTCCAACCCGAAACCAAGTCGTAGTTTTCCTGCTTTATCATGCGATATAGCTCGGGTATTTCGTCGGGACTGTCTTGCAAATCGGCGTCCATTGTTATCACAACTTCACCACAGACGTGTTCAAAGCCCACATTGAGAGCGGCAGACTTGCCATAGTTGCGTCTGAACTTTATTCCCTTGATGTGAGGGTTGGAGCTTGAAAGCGTTTCAATCACTTCCCAAGAGCCATCTTTGCTTCCGTCATCTACCATCACTATCTCGTAGCTGAAAGAATGCTCTTTCATCACCCTGTCTATCCATTCCGAAAGTTTAGGAAGAGATTCTTCTTCGTTAAAAAGAGGTACTACCACAGATATGTCGATTGTTTCCATGTCTGTCTTTTTGATTTTAATTTAGCGATTTCTTTTTGCGTTTCTTTTCTTTTGGAGGCACAACCACGGCACGCTCATTTCTCAAAAAGATTGCCACAACCATTGCCCACATTATTGCCATTACGCTGTTGAGAATGATTGCCGAGCCTGCAATATAGGAAGGTTTCACCATGTTTTGAAGCTCTTCGGGGCTGAACTCTCCGTTTACGTTTGCTCTCTGTTGTATTTCCAAGCACCTTGTTTGCATTTCGGGGTCTATATACAGCACATAGAGGTACAATACCATACCATATATTACAGAACCGACGACCGCACTTCCCAATGCCACGGTATAGGCTTCCTTAAAGTTAATCCGCCGCTCGGGAAGCTGCCTTTTGTACAGATAAACAAAGACAAAGAGCAACACAAGCTGCAAAATGTTCTCCACATAGCTCATAGGCTGCGATACAGGCAGCACCAAAAGCAGGCGAAATATCAACACGAAAGAAAAAATCAAGCCCACATATACTCCGTATCGAAGTATGGCTTTCTTGTAGTTGCCGTGCATTTGCGACGAATAGCGTCTTATAAGTCTCATAGGGGTTTATTTTGTTGGTTGTTGGTCGTTTTGATTGTCGGGGTTCTCGTCTTTTGGCGATTGTTCTTCACTCGGGCGTGAGTTTGTGTCCTCTTGTCGGTTAAGGTTCTCAAATCGGGGAGTGTTGTTGCGAGAGAACACAAGGCTGATGAGAAGTGCATAGAAGAAGTTGCCCACAAAGTCGAAGAAGAAGTTGGAAAAGACAAACGAAATCTGAATAATGGTATAAAACCTTTCGTCTTCCAAGAAGGAAGTGTCCATGTCGTTGCTTTCGAGCAGCGTTGCTACCTGATTTATCTGTTCTTGCAACATCGAAGGGTCAAGTTTTGCCACAAGCACAAAAGCAAAAAGGGTAAAAAATGCCGACATCAAAAGCGACATGAGGCTGAGCAATCCCAAGCCTCTGCCAAACGACAGATAGCCCCCGCCGACTGTCTGACGAAACTTGGTGTATGCAAATATCATTGCGAAGACTACAATGAGCGAATAGAGCAGTGTTTGAAAGAACGTTCCCGAAAAGTGAATCCAAACGCTCAGTACCTGATACAAAAATATCACACTTCCGAAAATGGAACCCCAATAACACGCAAATTTTGCCAAACTTGTTTTATTCTCCATAGATTTGTCTCTTGATAAATGGTGTTTCAAGGCAAATAACCTCAATTTCACTCGATTTATTACGCCCGTCTGCCACAACTTTTCGGCAAACACTTTGCAAAGTTACGATAATTGTATCGAAAACAAGGCAATCTGTCGCACGAAAATAGGACATAAAAAGCTGTTTATTGTCTTTTTTGCACTACTATCGGCATATTCTATTCGCAAATACATGACAGGCTGCAACCCCACACTTCCTATCGTCTGATATTCTTACAGAGTTCCGCTCTCGTGGCGAGACGATACAAGTAAATCCGATTTAAAAGTGCTGAGACAAAACATTCGGGATACTAATCTTAGGTTGATTATTCATCAGATGACTTGAAGCTAACGAATGACTTTGATTGGTTTCTTTGAGAATTTCGGCATTTTTAAGATATTTATCTTTGAGAATTTCGGCATTATTTATTCTTTTTTCCTTTGGTAATAGGGATTTTATATCTACCTTTGCACCGAATAAAATTAGAAAAACGATGGCAGAAAGAATATTTAGGCGAAAGATCTATGAGCAAATGCTGAGTTGGAAACAAAATCAGCACGGAACAACCGCACTTCTTATCAGAGGTGCAAGGCGTGTCGGCAAATCCACTGTTGCCGAAGAATTTGCCCGCCATGAATATGAGAGCTACATATTGGTTGATTTCTCAACTGCACCACAAGCAATACACCGTTTGTTTGAAGATGTTTCCAATTTGGACTACATTTTCACCCAACTGCAACTTAACTATCAAAAAAGCCTGAAACCACGCAAGTCTGTCATCATCTTTGATGAGATACAAAAGCAGCCGTTAGCCCGACAAGCCATTAAAACACTTGTAGCAGACGGACGCTACGATTATATTGAGACAGGTTCTCTGTTGAGCATCAAACGTAAATGGAAATCTGCAGGCAAGAATAGCCGACAAAACAACATTCTCATTCCAAGCGAGGAGACACGCCTTGATATGTATCCTATGGACTATGAGGAGTTTCGTTGGGCATTGGGAGATGAGCAGACTATCCCCCTTTTGCGTACAATGTTCGACAATTTGAGTCCGCTGAGTGATGATACAAATCGTCGTATGATGCGTGATTTCCGTCTGTATGTTTTGGTTGGAGGAATGCCACAGGCTGTCAATGACTACCTTGACACACACGACATGAGCATTGTTGACCAACGCAAGCGTAGCATTCTTGACCTATACGATGAAGATTTCTACGACTTGGACTCATCAGGTCAAACCTCAGACCTATTTCATGCCATTCCCGCTCAATTAAACAGTAACGCATCTCGCTATCAAGTGAGTAGTGTGATTGAGGGAGGAAAATTAGATCGTTTGAGAGAGCAGATAAACATTCTCAAAGACTCCATGACGGTCAATATAGCTTATCATGCTAACGATCCGAGTGCAGGACTTGCATCACACATCAACCGCGATCAGTTCAAATTGTTTTGTGCAGATACAGGATTGTTTGTTACTCTCGCCTTCTGGGACGACAAATTTACAGATAATGTCATCTATCAAAAGCTGTTGAGCGACAAATTGAATGCTGATGTGGGCTATGTCTATGAGAACGTGGTTTCTCAGATTCTGACAGCCACAGGAAACAAGTTGTATTACCACACGTGGCCGACACCATCGGGCAAACATAACTATGAAATAGACTTCCTGTTGTCTCGTAATGCAAAAATCTGTCCGATAGAAGTTAAGTCATCGAGATCCAATCTTCATGTTTCTATCGATGAGTTTCAGAAAAAGTTCTCTGCCCGCATACTTAAACGATACCTCCTTCACTCGAAAGATATTCGTAAAGAGCAAGACTTGATATTACTGCCGATGTATATGTCATTGTTTCTTTAGGTGCAAATCAGCCTACACGATTATTTAGTATTGAGTATATAACATATTTGTTATCGGAGAACATAAAGTTCGTGGCATATGCCGAACTTTGTACGAAAATAGGACATGAAAAGCTGTTTATTGTCTTTTTTGCACGTAACAAAACGCCGTTTCGTGTGAGCAAAACGGCGTTTCAATGAAATAAAACGGCGTTTTACCAAGACCAAATCGCCGTTTTACTTTGCAAAAAAATTTTTCTTCTCGAAAAAATCTCTCCATTTGGTCCTCCTATATGAATGATTGATAACCAAGATTATACCTTTCTTAGCAAAAAGTGTGCCAAAACATTGTAATAAAAAGTGTTTTTATCGTCAGTCAAACTTTATTGCAAAAAAATTTGGCAGTATTGGAGAACTTTCATACCTTTGGACCGTCAAATATTATTTTATAAACACAAAAAACCAAAAGGCATGAGAAAATTTCTATCTTTGATTGTGATGGCGATAGCCTTCGCAATTCAGTTGCCGGCACAGACCACTGTGACGGTAGGAAATGAAAATTCGATGGACTCGGATTACGGTCCTATTCACTCCAATTGGGAAAAGAGTTTCTCGGAGGTGATTTACCTTGCGAGCGAACTGCAACCCGGAGTGATTACATCTATCTCCTATCAGTATGCGGCAGAAAGTCCGCTAAACGACCCTTCACCTATAATTTATATGGCTGAGGTTAGTCGTTCGAGCTTTGCCTCACCTACCGACTATGAGACGAATAATCTTACCCAAGTTTATTCGGGAGCAGCCGTAACTTACAACCAAGGCTGGGTTACGATTACTCTTACTACACCTTTCACCTACACAGGTTCGGGAAACCTTCTTGTGGGCTATTTGAGTAACAGATCAGGTTACTCCTATGGACTTTACTTTACTCAAACTGCAACATCAGACTACATGATGGTGATGAATTACAGAGACGGAACTGACATCTCTGCATCTAATCCGGGCGATGGAAACAACGACCGTTATATGAAAAGACCTAACACAAGGTTTACCTTTGATCCTATGCCGGAAGGCTTTTGCTATCCTGCATCGGGAGCTATTGCACAAGACGTTCTTGCAGACCAAGCAACCATTGTATGGAGCAGAACCGATCCTTCAACTACCGCTTTCGGCTTGGACTACAAACTATCAAGCGAAGAAGAGTGGACAACTGCAAGCACTTCTATCACCGATACTTTCTACACTTTGACAGCTCTTACGTCTTTGAGCAATTATGACTTCAGAGTTTATGCTATTTGTTCGGAAGAAAACAGCGGTTATTCGTCAGGCGCTTTCCTTACACCTCCTACCGAAAACGATTGTCTGCCTATACCTTCGACAGAGACGTTTGACGATTCAGAGAACATGACAACATGGATTACCATGTCAAACTCTCCTAACAACTGGTACATAGGTACAGCCGAGAACAGCTCGACAGACGAGGAAGGTACCCCACTTCCGGGAGGAAGTCTCTACATCAGTAGCGACAATGGTACAAGTGCATCTTATAACAACGGTGCCACAACAAATGCTTACGCATACGCTTACCTTTCTTTGCAAGAAGGCACAAACTATGGCGTGCAATTCGATTGGAAAGGCGGCAATGACATTGCAGGAACTACAATCTACGACTACGTAAAAGTGTATTTGGTTCCTGCAGATTACGATTTTCCTTCAAACACCTCTCCTGAAGATATGTACGCATTGAGCGACAGACTTGGAGGCACAACCGATTGGGCTAAGAAAGGAGTTATAATTTCCGATGTTGAAACAGGTTTTTACAAACTCGTTTTCTTCTGGTTTAATGACAGCATGGACGGTTCGGCAGCAGGTTGTGTGGATAACGTTTCTTTGTTTGAGATTTCTTGCGAGCCTGTCAGCTCTATCAGCGTTGATTGGACCAACGAAGGAGAAAGCGTAAGTGCAGACGTAAACGTAGTTAGCGAAAACGACGATGTAACTTACATATTGGAATATAGAGCAGCTGCAGATGCACAATGGACAGAGCTTACAGGCGACAGTCCTTTCAGCATTTCAGATTTGTTGCATGGAACTCAATACATTTTCAGAGCAACTCCTGTTTGCTCGGGTAGCAACTATTCTATTATTTCTGACCCTGTAGCACTTTATTCTCCATGTACTGACGCAACAATACCTTACTATCAAGGCTTTGAAGATGCATTTATCGAGGCAGAAGGAGTAACTTCAAATGCAGTACACCCTTTGTGTTGGTTTAATATCAACGGAGGAGCAACAGGATACTATTTCTCAGCTCGCGACACTTATGATCCTCACTCGGGAACAGGTGCTTTGAGATATTCGGGAATTTACAGCACTTCAACAACATCAGTTATCAGCGATTGGATGATAGGTCCTGTGTTCAACCTCACCGGAAACGAACAAATATCTTACAAGATAAGGGTGGCAAGTGATTATTATTCTGAGGCTCCAAAACCTATAATTGATGTAATGGTGTGTGATGTGAGCGAATCAGACGTTACCGCAATGGCAGACACATCTCGTTTCACACTTGTAAGAAGCATCAATCACTCTGATCTTGGTACAACATACGAAGATGGTGTTGCTATTTTGTCAGATTATGTGGGAGCATATCGTATTGCATTTGCGGTAAGAAACGCAACACAAGCATTTCTCATGGACTCGGTAACGGTTGATGCTATGCCGGCTTGTCCTCCTGTATATGATTTGTCGGCAGTTGCTTCTTCCGAAAGCTCAATCGCCGTTACTTATAGCACAGCAGGCATTGGTGCGGCAGGCGTTACGATAGCATACGCAGAGGCAACAGAAGGCACAACTTTCGACCCTGAAAGCTCTGCAACCATAACAGTGGCACAAGGCGATGACTTGCCTGTAATTATTTCGGACTTGACTCCGGGAGCTACCTATTATATTGCAGCAAGACAGTCTTGCGAAGGCGGCACATACTCAGAGGCTGTTACAGCAGTTCTTCCTACATCTGTGTTAGAGCTTCCTTATTCTCAAAATTTTGATAATACCGAAGCAGACCACGGATACGCTTTGAGCGGAACAGGTATAAACCTTTGGGCTGTAGGAACAGCAGCCAACAACACAACAGATGACGCAGGCAACTTGACCGAAAACGGAAGAGCATTGTACATCAGCTACGACAACGGAGCAAATGCAAGTTACAATACAAGCAGCCCTGCAACTGCATACGCAAAATCTCCTGCCATATCTTTCGGTGAGGGAAGTACTTTCAACCTCTCGTTCGACTATAAGGTAGGTGGAGATTATAGCGGCTACGATTATTTGAACATCTATTTGCTACCTTACGGAGCAGAGACCTCAAACGCATACTTATTGGCAACAAAACAAAATGAATCTTCTGCTTGGGAGAACTGTGCAATAACTTTGTCAGGTGCTTACGCAAACGGAATTTATCAGTTGGTGTTTGTATGGACTAACAACTCTTATTCAGGTTCTCAACCGGGAGCAATAGTTGATAATATCCGCATAGAGACTTTGTCTTGCGGTGCTGTTAGTTCTATCGCTGCAACCTTGGTTGAACCGGAAGACGAAAACGAAGCTCTTTCAATAACAGTTAGTCTGACAGACAACAATGCCGGCATTGACGGAGTAACATACGTTTTGAAATACAGAAACACTCAAGATTCAGATTACACAATCGTATCTGACTTGTCGGCAAACGACTTCCCTTATACCATAAACAACGTTTTATCTTCTACCGCATATACAATCGCTGTTGCTGCTGTTTGTCCTGACGGAGTACAGACAACATTTGCACAAACAAGTTTGATAATACCTTGCAGTGTTAATCAAGTTCCTTGGACAGAACACTTCTATTCGGATGTGCTTAATGGAGAACCTGCTTGTTGGACTTCAATGTACGGACTTTTGCCTGCAAGCGGAATAGTTCAAACTTCTTCTTTAGAGGATTACGGCAACTTCTACTACAATAGTGATAATCAATGTATCAGAGCCAACATCTATTCAAGTTCTTTTTATACTTTCAGCAGTTGGTTAATCACTCCTTCGTTTGACCTTGGAGATGGTTCAACAACTTACGGATTGTCATTCAAAGCAAAGGTTACTGCATTCTATGGAGGAAATGCTCAAAATGCTCCTGATGACAGATTTGTTGTTTTGGTTTCTACCGACAATGGTTTGAGTTGGGATGTGGCTAATGCTCTCATCTATGCAGACGGAGACGAAGATACAGAACACAACTACTCTGATTTCTTTAACGAATGGTCAAATCAAGTAATCAAATTGGTCGATGAAAACAACAACCCATTCACAGGAACAGTCAAGATTGCTTTCTATGGTGAAAGTACAGTAGAAAATGGAGATAACTATTTCTTCTTGGACGATGTTTCAATCACAGAATGGAATGACTGTATAAATCCTTACAACGTTACCGCTGCAAACGTAACCTCAACAACCGCAGATATTACTTTCAATGAACTTGGAGAAGCAACTTCATGGGAGTATGTCTTGGTTGAGGGAGCAAATGCAGACATTACAAGCGGCACACCTGTTGCCTTTGCTGAGGCAGACCTTCCTTTGCAAATCACAGGTCTTACTCCTCAAACAACATATACTTTGGCTCTAAGAGGTAGTTGCGGAGCAGCCTTTTCAAACTGGTCAGAGGCTATAACCTTTACCACATGGGCAACACCTACAAGCCTTCCTTACACCACCGACTTTGAAACCGCGGACGACAACTCTGCATGGAGTTTCGTAAGAGATAACTCTTCGAACAACGCTTGGGCAATAGGTTCTGCAACCTTTGCAGGTGAGGAAGAAGAAGGAACTTCTGCATATATCTCAAACGACAACGGAACAAGCTATGCTGCAACAGCCAGCTGGGCAGGAACATTCCAATATATGTGGCAAGACTTTGACTTTGGTGCAGGCGACGATATATATAACCTTACATTCGATTGGAAATGTATGGGATATGTAGAGGGAGATGATTTATACGGAGGTCTTGTAGTACTTCTTCAAAACCAAAGCGACCCTATGCCGACAGACGGTAACTTCCCTGACCAAGATGATATTGTAGCTATGTTGTATGGCGAAAACGCTTGGACAAACGCTCAAATCGAATTGCCTCAAGTTTCGGGTGAAAAGAGATTGGTGTTCTTTACATTTGGCTATTATGAAGCTGCTGAGGCAACAACTCCTGCAGCGATAGACAACATTTCAATCACTGCTTCTACTTGCCCTGCACCTCAAAACGTAAACGTAACTAACATTACGACAAATTCTGCCGAGATTTCTTGGGAAGGAACAACAACAAGCTATGTTGTTTCTTACAGAAAAGTTTCTGAGACCACTTCGACAGACGTTACCGTAAGTGCTTCACCTTACACATTGACCAACCTTGACGATGCAACCGAATATATCGTTGCTGTAAAGGGCGTTTGCGGAACCGATGAATCTATCTATTCCAATGCTGTAAGGTTCTCTACTTATCAAAATTCAGAATCTGTACCTTACACTTGCGGATTTGACCAAGAGGGAAGCAATGGTTGGTTGTTGAAGAACGGTTCTTGCACAAACCAATGGTATGTTGCAAACGGACAGATGTTCATCTCTCAAGACAACGGAGCAACTGCAGGATACGACGCAGATGCTGCAAGTGTTGTAGTTGCAGAGAAGTTGTTTGAAACAGGAACAAGCGACTCTTTGACAATCAGCTTCGACTTGAACATTGGAGGAGAAAGCTCTTTCGACTACTTGAAAGTATTTTGGGTTGATGCAGATACCAATTACACAGCATCGACATCAATGCCTTATTATGCTTACAGCTCCTATGCAACCAACATATTGGTAAGCACACACAGCTATTATCCTATTATCAACTTGTTGAGTGGTACACAAACACTTTCTGTTACAATCCCTAATGTTGCAAACTCAATGAAGAAGTTGGTATTTGTTTGGAAGAATGATGGTTCAGACGGTACTCAACCGGGAGCTGTTATCGACAATGTTTCGATACAACAAGTTTGGGCAGGCGAACCACCTCAGCCATGTGATGCTCCTACTGCTTTGACAGTAAACAACATCACACAAACATCTGCAGACTTCTCTTGGAGCGGAACTGCATCAAGCTACGAAGTTCGTTTGAATGGAGCAGCTGCCGAAACAGTTACCACAACAAGCAAGTCATTCACCAACTTGACTGCAAACACCACTTATACCGCAGAGGTGAGAGCAATGTGCGAAAACAACAACTCTGCATGGGTAAGCACCACATTCACAACTCTTGAAGCAGAACCTGTGATAGTACCTCCGACAGTTGCAACACTTACTGCAACAGGCGTTACTCACGAAGTAGCTACATTGAACGGAACAGTTACAACAGGCTCTGAGGCAATTTCGGCACAAGGTTTCATGTACAAGGCAACCGCAGCTGCCGATTGGACAACAGTGGCTGCAACAGGTGAAACGATGAGTGCAACAATCAATGGTTTGACAGCAGAGACGGCTTACGAATACAAAGCATTCGCAACCACAGCAAGCGGAACAGTTGAGGGAGCAGTCGTAAACTTCACCACCCTTGCAGCACCTGCAACTCAACCAACCGTTGTAACTCTCGAAGCTACCGAAGTAACTCACGAGGCAGCAACATTGAACGGAACGATTGCAGCAGGCAGTGAGGCTATTTCGGCTCAAGGCTTCATGTACAAGGCAACTACGGCAGCCGATTGGACAACAGTGGCAGCTGAAGGAACAGCAATCACTGCAACAATCAGC
>SFPR01000069.1 GCA_004551865.1 Bacteroidales bacterium | reverse complement strand
CTATCAAATCAACGTAAAAATACTACCAAAAATTGAGAATAGGAGTAAATACACGCCTCTTGATTGAGGATAAGCTCGAGGGAATTGGTTATTTCACCCTCAAAACGCTTGAAAGAATGACAGTTGCTCATCCGGAATGTGAGTTTGTTTTCTTTTTTGACCGACCGTATAATCCCAAGTTTGTTTTTGCACCAAATGTTAGGGCGGTCGTCATTCCGCTTCCTACACGCCACCCGCTTTTGTGGTATATTTATTTTGAGATTCTGCTTCCTATCTATATCAAACGCTACAAGATAGACCTCTTTCTTTCGCCTGACGGATACATTCCGACGTGGGGAAAAATCAAAACCCTGCCTGTCATTCACGACATCAACTATGAACATGACCCTTCCTTTATGGGACGAAAGTCTTACCTCAGATACTACAAACATTTCTTTCCGATTTTTGCAAAAAAAGCCACAAGAGTTGCAACAGTTTCGGAGTTTAGTCGCAGGGATATTGCATCGGTTTATCAGATTGCAGAAAACAAAATAGACGTTGTTTATTCTGCAGCAAAGGAAGAGTACAAACCATGCTCGAAAGAAGAGATTGTCGCCACCAAAACCCGATATACCGACTCGAAAGACTATTTCTATTTTGTGGGTTCGCTTCACAAGAGAAAAAATCTTGCAAACCTTTTCAGGGCTTTTGATTTGTTCAAAACAGAAACTCAAAGCGATGTAAAACTTGTTATTGTCGGCAGCAAAATGTGGTGGAAGGGTGAGGTGGCAGAGGCTTTTGAAGCAATGAAATACAAAGATGAGGTGATATTTACCTCTCGCCTTTCGATCGAAGAAGTAAACCGCATAGCCTCTGCAAGTATAGCTTGTATGTTTGTTTCTTTGTTTGAAGGCTTTGGAGTTCCCCCTTTGGAGGCTTTTCGTTCCGGAACGGCGGCAGTTGTTTCCGATGTAACGTCAATGCCGGAAATTTGCGGCGATGCAGCTTTGTATGCAGACCCTCTTGACCCCGATGCAATCAAACGAGCAATGATGCAACTATATTCCGACCCCGATTTGCGGCAAAGCTGCATCGACAAAGGAAGAGAACAAGCAAATAAATTCAGTTGGGATAAAACAGCAGACCTATTATGGAACAGCATAATCAAAACTATTCAACAGTAGAACAGATATACGATTTATATCTTCGCTACCCCCATATCAGCACCGATTCTCGCAACATAAAACAAGGCGATGTCTTTTTTGCTCTGAGAGGAGAAAATTTTGACGGCAACAATTTTGCTCTCAAAGCCTTGGAGCAAGGAGCTGCGGCAGTGGTTTCAGATAGTGTGCAAGTATTTGAAAAATACCTTGAAACAGAACGGCGTGTCAGTGAAATAGAACGGCGTTCTGGCGAAACGAAACGCCGAGGTATTTTTTTCTTTTGCCGAGATAGTTTGCAGATGTTGCAGGAGCTTGCCAAATATCACCGTAACAGGCTCAAAACTACCATTATCGGCATAAGCGGAACAAATGGCAAGACAACCACAAAAGAATTGATTTATTCGGTTCTTTCTTCTGCTTTCAAAACTCGGGCAACCGCAGGCAATTTGAACAATCATATCGGAGTGCCTCTCACACTTCTTTCAATCACTGCCGATACCGAAGTAGCGATTGTTGAAATGGGAGCCAATCACCCGGGCGAAATAGCATTCCTTTGTTCGATTGCACGTCCCGACATGGGCATTCTGACAAACATAGGCACAGCCCACATAGAGGGATTTAAGAGCAGGGAAAACATAATTACGACTAAGAAAGCCTTGTTCGAGAGTGTGAAAAATTCTCATTCTTCAAAGGCACACCTTTTTGTCAATCAGGACGACGAAGCACTGAAAGACTATGATTTTGAAGCCAAAACGACATATTCTCTTGTCAATCCTTCGGACTATAAGGGCAGAAGCATCGACTGCTCGGGCTATGCAAGCCTTTGGATTGAAGACACAGAGATACAATCGTCGCTTGTGGGAAGCTATAATTGTTATAATATGTTGGCAGCCTACGTAATAGGACGACATTTCGGCATTGCAAAAGACCAAATCCGCAAATCAATAGAACAATATAAGCCGGCAAATCAGCGTTCGCAGATATTGAAGACCCGAAGTAACACTCTGATACTCGATTGCTACAATGCCAATCCTTCGTCCTGCCGTTCTGCCATTGAGGCTTTTGCAAACATGAAAGCGGAAAGAAAGATGGTCTTTATGGGAGCAATGAGAGAGCTTGGCGAGGTATCGGAACAAGAGCATAAAAATTGCGTTGAACTCTTGGCAGGCAAAGACTTTGAACAAGTAATCCTTGTCGGGAAAGAATACCGCGGTCTGCAAAGAGAAAAGATGAGGTGGTTTGAGACCTCGCAAGAGCTTGCTGACACCCTCAGTGCAGAGCCGAAGATTGAGGGTTGCACGATTTTAATCAAGGGTTCGAGAACAACAAGAATGGAGATAGTGCAAGATGTTTTATAAAGTGGTGGGATTGATGTCGGGAACATCGCTTGATGGTTTGGATATGGCATACTGCGAGTTTGAAAAGCAGCAGGAGGGCTGGAAGTTCTCTATTGTCAAAGCTGAAACAGCACCCTATTCGGACAAATTACGTAGGCAGATAATTTCTGCTGAGACAATGAGCGGACGAGAGCTTGCACTCTTTGACGTACAGTTGGGAGCATTCTTCGGACAGCTCGCAAGAGACTTCATAGACCGCAACGGATTATCGCCGGATTTCGTATGCTCCCACGGACAGACCATTTTTCACCAACCAAAAAAAGGATACACGCTCCAAATCGGCAACCTTGCAGCACTTTGCAGCAAGGTGAGACTGACAACCATAGGAGATTTCAGAACAATGGACGTAGCTCTCGGAGGACAAGGGGCTCCTCTTGTCCCAATCGGAGACTTGCTTTTGTTCAAAGACTATGAAGACTGTCTCAACATAGGGGGATTTTCCAACATAAGCCACAAACAAAACGGCAATATCACTTCTTACGATATTTGTCCGGTAAATATAGTACTCAATTACCTCTGCCAAAAGATAGGATTGACGTTTGACGATGGCGGAAAGATAGCACAAAGCAACCCGATTGACGAAAAACTTCTTTCTCAGCTTGACGCTCTGCCATACTACAAAGACCTAAAATCAGGAAATTCTCTCGGAAAAGAATGGGTAGAAGAAAACATATTCCCGATTTTGGAAAACTCGTCAATAAGTGTGAAAGAACAAATTGCAACTTACACTCTCCATGCTGCCAAACAAATATCCCGAAACATCAAAGGCAGAACCCTTGCCACAGGAGGGGGAGCATACAACGATTATCTCATGAACCTGATACGTCGAAACACTACCTTTGCGATAGAAATTGCAGAGCGTACAATAACCGACTTCAAAGAGGCAATGATATTTGCTTTTCTCGGAGTATTGAGAGTAAGAAACGAAGCAAATTGTCTTCAAAGCGTTACGGGAGCAAGCCGTTCCTGCTGTTCGGGAACTATATTGCAATGGATATGATTGAAAAGACATAAGACCAAAAACGAAGATTTTTTAGCAGACATCAAGACTTTTTTGAAAACAACGAATAAAAAACAGAACATGAAACTCACACTCCGCATAAACCAAAACCCCGAAAGTGAAGAAACACAAATCCTTTCGCTGATAAAGCACAAAGAGACCAAAGAACGAGGGTACGGTTTGCTGATAAAAAAGTACTCTCAGAGAGTTTATTGGCAGGTAAGACGCATGGTATATGACCATGATGATGCAAATGACTTGACACAAGACATTTTTATCAAGGTGTTTGAAAACATCGAAAACTTCAACAATTCTTCCAAACTCTCGACATGGATTTATCGAATAGCATACAATCACACTCTAAACTTTATCAAATCCAAAAACAGGAAGATTTCTGATGCCTCATGCAGCTTTGAACAAAAGGTATTGAGCAAATTGGCTTCAGATTCGCTGTTTGAGGGTGACAGAGTAGAGCATTTGTTGCAGCAAGCCATACTTTCGCTACCGCCAAAGCAGAGAGCCGTTTTTCAGATGAGGTATTATGACGAGCTGTCCTTTGCCCAAATATCTCAAATCACCAAAACGACACAAGGAGGTCTCAAAGCCTCCTACCACATTGCGGCAAAAAAGATAGAAGAGTTCGTAAAAGCAAATTGCAACGAAGTCTGACCATAGTAAAAGTAACTTTTGAGTTTGTTCAAAAACAGTATCAAGAAACAAAAACAACCTTTCGATTAAACCAATCGAAAAACGAATTGTCAAATCGCATGAATAAGGAAAACAAAATGGATAAAAAACACAACCCTTTCAAAGTGCCGGAAGGCTATTTTGAACAATTAAACACCAAATTGTTGGAGAATGCAGAAAAGAAACACGTTTCAAGCCCCAAATTGTTCAGATATGTGGCAAGCATATCGGCAGTTGTAATTTTGGGACTTAGTGTGTGGATAGTGGCATTTCAAAACGACAACATAGACTTGAAACAAAACAACACCTTTTCCTTCCTTTTTAACGGCAAATCGGCACAAGAAAAGGCCGAACAAGAAGCTCTCAGAGCCGAAGAAGCTCAATGGCAGAGACACAAAGCCGAAATGAAACGCCAAGCAGAGCAGATTGTCTTTACCGAAGACGAACTGCAGTACTTGGAATACTTTGTTGAAGAAGACGAAAGAGAAGTGATATTAACAGAAACAGAAGATTGATATGAAAAAGACAATTCTACTGAGTTTGATTGTTGTTTTGTTCTCTGCAAATCTCTTTGCACAAGAGCAAGACAAGAAGATGAAGCCTCAACAAGTGAGAGAAAAAGTAATGAAGAAGAAGAAAGCACTCTATACCGAACGCTTGAACCTCACAAAGGAAGAATCAGACAAGTTTTGGGTCATCTACGAAGAATATGATGCAAAAATGTTCGCAATAAGAGACCATCAAATTGAACATTTGCATCGACTTAAAGGTAAAGATATACTCACCTGCGATGCTGCAACGGCAGAAGCATTCATCAAAACAGAAATGGAAACCGAAAGAGCCTTGCAACAAACAACTGCAAGTTACGTCGAAAAATTTCAAGAGGTACTTCCGCCACAAAAAGTAGCCAAGTTGCTCATGGAAGAGCGTAAGTTTATGAAAGAACTTACCAAAGATTGCAAGCAAAAGCATAAGTAAACCAAGGCACAACAGACATCATCAGCAGCAATGAGCCTTGTCATAGTCCTCACACTGCTTATTTCGGGACTGATTGTCGGATTTGTCAATACACTTTCGGCAGGAGGTACAGCCATATCCATTGCTCTCTATCTCGCCTTGGGCTTATCGCCTATTGAAGCCAATGCAACAAACCGTATAGGCGTGCTTATGCAAAGCTCACTTTCGGCAATGCTTTTTGCACGAAAAGGGTATCTCAAACAGAAAAGAGTATTTATCCTTGCACTTGCGGCAATGTTCGGGGCATTGCTTGGAAGCGTTTTATCGCTCCTCATACCTATGCAAGCATTTTCTTACGCAATGGGAGCAAGTCTTATTGTCATGCTATTCTTTCTTTTTACTGCACCTAAAAACTTTGATACAGACAACGAAGAAAAGCTCTCTGCAAAGAACAAACCACTACACTACATCGTCTTTTTCCTCATAGGCATTTACGGAGGTTTTGTTCAAGTCGGCACAGGCTTCTTTCTTATGGCGGCAGGCTCTATGCTACTCGGAGCAGACATCATAAGAACCAATGCAATTAAAGCCATGGTGATGACACTCTACACAATAGTTGCCATAATCGTCTTTGTGCAAGGCGGAAACGTCCATTGGAATTTCGGACTGTTGCACTCGGCAGGTACATTCATTGGTTCCTTTGTCGCAACACGCATCGCCTTCAAAAAAGGAGCTAAATTCATTCGTTACATAGTAATAGTTGTCATCATCTTCACAGCCCTTTACCTTACAGGACTGATAGATATGCAAACTCTTTTCAAGAACTTATTGAGGTAAGAGCTTTGTAGGTTCAAATCAATTTTTTACGACACCGAAGAAGAATCACTGTTTCACGAAAATAAAACGGCGGATTGTCATAATACATTCCTCTTTATTCTGCAGCAACGGCGAGTTATTTGCAAAATTGTTATCTTTGCAGACGGGTTGTGGAGAGTTGTAAGGCTCTTCTCATACTACTTGGTACAATGAAGGATTTGAAAGAGGCTTATCTTGTCGGCTTTGAATGGACTAAGTCTTTGCAGCCTTATTCTGTTGAATGTAAGTCGTGCAACGGTTGCTCGTCATATCAAGAGGCTCAGTGGCAGGGTGATTTGCCGCAAGGGTTCAGCCAAGAAGGGTTTTTGGGAGCTTGTCAAGTCTTGATTGTATAAAAAAAGATGTATCTTTGCAGTATGGTAAAGCCGTCGGAGTTGATTGAGAAGATTAAGGGAATAGATTTTAGGTCGTACTACAAGCGTTTTTACGTTTGGAGACGCAGACACCTCACTACTTATCAGTTTGTATTGATACTAAGTTTGTTGGTCGGTTTGGCAACAGGCTTGGCTTCGGTGGTGTTGAAGAATACTGTTCACTACACTTATGAATTGATAAGCGGATTTTCGTGGTTTTCTGCCGACAGAGGTAATATGCTTTTTTTGATGTATCCTGCCATTGGAATAAGTCTGACGGTTTTGATAGTCAAATATTTTATCAAAGATGATTTGTCGCATGGTGTGAGCAAGGTTATGTATGCTGTTTCGCGTAAGGGTGGCAGGTTGAAGCCACATCATTGTTGGAGTTCGATGCTTACATCTTCGATTACGGTGGCTTTTGGTGGCAGTGTGGGTTTGGAAGCCCCCATTGTTTTGAC
>SFPR01000068.1 GCA_004551865.1 Bacteroidales bacterium | reverse complement strand
CAGGAGAAGGCAAGAACTCGCAAATAGCATCAATAAGGTTTTGAACGCCTTTGTTCTTGAAAGAAGAACCACACAAAACAGGAGTAATTCTCATCTCGCAAGTAGCCTTACGGATTTGATAAATCATCTCCTCCTCTGTGATTGAGTTCTCATCTTCCATATATCTCATCAAAAGCTCGTCGTCTTCCTCCGCAACACCCTCAACCAATTTCTTTCTGTATTCTGCAGCAATGTCTTTGAGGTCGTCCGGCATAGGAACTTCGTAGCACTTTGTTCCGTTTGATGCTTCATCATACATCAAAGCCTTGTTGGAAATCAAGTCGATGACACCCTTGAACATATCTTCTTGTCCGATAGGAATTGTCAAAGGAACAGGGTTTGCACCCAATCTTTCCTTCATCTGCTTGATTACATTGAAGAAGTCTGCACCTGCACGGTCCATCTTGTTCACAAAGCCGATACGAGGAACATTGTATTTGTCTGCTTGTCTCCAAACTGTTTCGCTCTGAGGCTCAACTCCTCCGACAGCACAGAACAAAGCAACAGCACCGTCCAACACTCTCAAAGAACGCTCAACCTCAACAGTGAAATCAACGTGGCCCGGAGTGTCAATGATGTTAATCTTGTATTGCTTTTCTTTGTATTTCCAAAACACAGTTGTTGCAGCAGAAGTAATTGTGATACCTCTTTCCTGCTCTTGTGCCATCCAGTCCATTGTGGCAGCACCATCGTGTGTCTCTCCTATCTTATGGTTCTTTCCTGTATAATAAAGGATACGCTCGGTAGTTGTTGTCTTACCGGCGTCAATGTGAGCCATAATTCCGATATTTCTTGTATAATGTAGATCGCTCATCTGTTCTTCAATGTTTAGAATCTAAAATGCGAGAATGCCTTGTTGGCTTCAGCCATTCTGTGAATATCCTCTTTCTTCTTAAATGCTGCGCCTTCTTCCTTGTATGCTGCCAATATCTCAGAAGCCAAACGAATAGCCATTGTCTTTTCGTTACGTTTGCGGGCAAAGCCTATAAGATTCTTCATACCCATCGACTGCTTTCTTTCGGGTCTGATTTCTGAAGGTATCTGGAAAGTGGCACCTCCGATTCTGCGGCTTCTTACCTCAACGGCAGGAGTTACGTTTGCCAAAGCCTTTTTCCAAACTTCCAAACCATTTTCGTTAGAGCGTTCCGACACAATATCTATCGCATCATAGAAAATATTGTAAGCTATGGTCTTCTTTCCTTTCAACATGATGTTATTGACAAACTTGGTTACCAATACATCATTATACTTAGGATCCGGAAGTATAATTCTCTTCCTTGGTTTTGCTTTTCTCATTACTCTAAAACTCTTTTAACCGATTAAATTACTACTTCTTTGCTCCTTCTTTTGGTTTCTTTGCACCATATTTGGAACGTCTTTGTTTTCTTCCATCTACTCCTGCGGTATCAAGAGCGCCACGGATTATGTGGTATCTAACACCCGGAAGGTCCTTCACACGACCACCTCTTATCATTACGATTGAGTGCTCTTGCAAGTTGTGACCTTCGCCCGGAATGTAGGCATTTACTTCTTTTCCGTTGGTCAATTTCACTCTGGCAACTTTTCTCATTGCAGAGTTAGGCTTCTTGGGGGTTGTGGTGTACACTCTCGTGCAGACTCCCCTTCGTTGAGGACATCCGTCCAATGCAGGAGATTTACTCTTATACTCCAATTTTGTACGTCCTTTGCGGACTAACTGTTGAATTGTTGGCATATCAAATATGTTCTATTCTTTAATTTTTCATTTGTTTTTAATCCTTCCCAACCTGAAAAAGCACGGGTTGCAAAGGAAATAAATACTCAAAACAGACACTTTCTTCACTCGGAAGAAAAGCATCTATGTTTTAACTTCAATGAAAGACCAACGTCCTCAAAATCACAGCCAAATGATTTCAAAAAGATCAAATTTCCAAGGATACGCAACCCATAAAAAAGAGCCGTTTTCAAGCCCCGTTTCGACATGTATCCATACAGAAACGCCGATTTTTCAGTTTGCAAAGGTACGACTTTTTTTTGTAATACCAAGAAAACCAAAGAAAAAAATCGCAATACAAGCAACTTTTTCAACTTTCGCTCGTTAATAACAACGTAACAATTAAAACACAAAAGCAATAATGGAAAATCAAAATTACGAATGCAAGGTATGCGGTTACATTTACAACCCTGCCGTAGGCGATCCGGACAATGGCATTGCTCCCGGAACAAAATTTGAAGACCTCCCTGCCGATTGGACTTGTCCTCTTTGCGGAGTAGGCAAAGAAGATTTTGAGAAAATCTAAAAAGAACTGAGGGGGTGAAAAAGCCCCCTTTTTCTATCCCATTTTGACTCGGCGTTTTGATTTGACAAATCGCCGATTTATTTTGTCAAAACAGGCTTTTGGCAAAATAAATCGACATTTCAATCACTACAATTATTATCTATTATACAAAACATTACACAAAAAGGGCAACACCACCAAGATGTTGCCCTTTTTGTAAAATCATTGAATGATGGAAAATATCCGCTTGGTTATTTGTCTATTCTCATCTTGTAGAACGAACGATACACAAAATAGCAAGCCACAAGGAAGAACACCACACCTATGTATGGAGCAATGTCTCTGAACGCCTCACTGATTGCAATCTCCATTGCCAACAAACCAAACAAAGTGGTAAACTTAATAATAGGATTGAGAGCAACAGACGATGTGTCTTTGAAAGGGTCGCCCACCGTGTCGCCCACAACAGAAGCATCGTGAAGCGGAGTTCCCTTGGCTTTCAAATCAACCTCCACAATCTTCTTGGCATTATCCCAGCTGCCACCCGCATTTGCCATAAACACCGCTTGGAACAAACCAAACAAAGCAATGGAAACCAAATAGCTGACAAACAAAGACACAGCCTCCTGACCACCAATCGAAGACGGAGAAGAAAGACAAGCTATACCCAAGGCAAAGAAGAATATCGCCACAAAGATGTTAAACATTCCCTTTTGTGCATACTGTGTACATATTCTGACAACCTCGACCGAGCTTTTCTCGTCGGCCTTCTTAGGTCCATTGATGTCAAGATTGATATTGCCCTTGATATATTCCACTGCTCTGTATGCACCTGTGGTAACAGCTTGAGTCGAAGCACCGGTAAACCAATAGATGACAGCACCGCCAAGCAAGAAGCCCAAAATAGTATAAGGATTAAGAAGATTGAGAAGACTTGCAGGCTCAACTCCGAGAGTTTTCTCTATCATCAAGATAAGCGAGAAAATCATCGTAGTTGCTCCCACGACAGCCGTACCAATCAACACCGGTTTTGCAGTCGCCTTAAAGGTGTTTCCTGCACCGTCATTGGCTTCAAGATAATACTTTGACTTCTCCCAATCGGGCTTGAAGTTAAAGTCTTTCTCTATTTCGGCATCTACGTTCTCCACCTGCTCAATCAACGAAAGCTCATACACCGACTGAGCATTGTCGGTTACAGGTCCGTAACTATCGACCGCAATGGTAACCGGACCCATGCCGAGCATACCGAAAGCAATAAGACCAAAGGCAAAAATAGAAGGATAAAGCATACCTATACCCTCAAGCTCGGAAGAGAAAATATATCCTGCAAACATCAAAATCACAAATATCAATCCGGTCCAGAAGGCTGAGAAATTGCCGGCAACAAATCCCGACAAAATATTAAGCGAAGCTCCTCCCTGCTCTGAGGCTTTTACCACCTCTTTGACGTGCAACGACTTTGGCGAAGTGAATATCTTTGTAATTTCCGGAATGACCGCAGCACCAAAAGTACCGCAAGAAATTATTGTTGCCAAAATCCACCACAAGTCAGTGTTGCCATGAAGCTCACCGATAAGAAGATATGATGCAATATAAGTTCCGATAATAGAAAGTATTGAAGTAATCCACACCAAGTTGGTCAAAGGTGCTTCAAAGTCAAGCTCGTCTTTTTTGCCATAAAGCAGTTTGCTGACAAAATTATTGATATAGTAAGCAATCACAGAAGTAACAATACCGAGTATTCTCATTGTGAATATCCACACCAACAGCTGGCGTTGGATTTCGGTATCGGGGATAGCCAACAAGATAAACGATACAAGAGCAACACCCGTTACTCCGTAAGTCTCGAAGCCATCGGCAGTCGGTCCTATGCTGTCGCCTGCATTGTCTCCCGTACAGTCGGCAATCACACCCGGATTTCTCGGGTCGTCCTCCCCAATCTTGAACACCACCTTCATAAGGTCAGAACCAATATCGGCAATCTTTGTGAAGATACCGCCGGCAATTCTAAGTGCAGACGCTCCGAGGCTCTCTCCGATTGCAAAACCAATGAAGCACGCACCTGCAAGCTCGGCAGGCATAAGCAACAAGATAACCAACATAAGCAACAGCTCAACACAAATCAAAACAACGCCTATGCTCATACCTGCACTCAAAGGAATGTTGAGCAAATTCAAAGGATTGCGACGAAGAGATGCAAAAGCCATTCTCGAATTTGCCAAAGTATTCATGCGAATACCGTATGCGGCAACCGAATAAGAACCGAGCATACCCACCACAGTCCAAGCCAAAATCAACAAGACAGCACCAATGCCGAAACTCGTCCCGCCCTCACCCTTTGCAAGGAAACCGAAATAAGCAGCAACCGCTATACCTATAAATATGAACAAGCGTGCAAGAAACTTGCCTTGTTGTTTGAGATAAGTCGAACAAGTCTTGTAAATGACCTGAGCAACATCGAGCATACTCTTGTGAGCAGGCAGTTTTTTTACTTTCAAAAACTGATACAAGCCAAAAAGTATTCCCAAAAAAGCAACAAAAAATCCCCAATGCAATACTCCAAACTCATGTATTTCACCGGGGATTTTTAAGTCGGCCTCACTCGCCTGCACCACCGCAGGCAACAGTGCTGATAACAGCAATAAATAGATCCTTTTCATATAAGTGTTTGTTTATTTTTCTGATTTTGTTTTCCCAACTTTTGGACGGCAAAGGTACAAAGAAAAATCAATATTCCAAAAAAACAAATCGTATTTTTGTGCCAATTAACAAACATTTGAGAAGAAATTACGTTCAAACAGAAAAGAGAAAAACTCAAAAAGATGAGATTGTTGTTGGAAGTAGTCAAAGTAGGACAATCGGTGGCAAAAGGATTGTCGGACGTGTTGTTGTTCAACCGCAACAAAAATATGGTAATCTGCCTATCGGTTGGCGAATATGAGGCAGAGATGATGGCATTGGCATTAGACAAAACACCATTACCAAAGCCTGTGATGTTCGACAGCTTTGCCGACATACTCTTTACCTTTGACATCGGAGTGGAATTTGTATTGATAGACTCCTTCTCGGAAGGAATTTACGGAGCAAAGCTCTTTTGCCATAGTCAGAATGAATGTAAAGCATTTGATGTGAGAGTATCCGATGCGATAAACCTTGCCCTCAGAGCCGGCTGCCCGATATATGCCACAGAAGAACTAATTGAACAAGTGGGATTTGATGCCGACATATTGCTGCAAGACCAAGAAGATGACACTCTTGCAGAGCCGGCAGACCACAAAGCCGACTGGGATTTGCAACTGCTCGAAGAACTGCTGCAAGACGCCGTAACAAAAGAAGACTACGAACTTGCGGTACTGCTGCGAGACAAAATCAACGAACTCAAACAATAAAACACAAACAACACAAGCCACAGTCTCTCATTTGAAAAACAGCCCTACATTTGCACTCTACGAAAAACAAATAGCAAGCATTTTGGAAGCCATCGAAGAAATAAGCAACAAAGGCTTGTCGCAACTGAGCAGTCGTTATCTGCTTTTTGCAATACCATATATCAAATCGGAGAACAACAACTGCCGTCGTGAAGCCTCACGCATTGTGGGCAACATGGCAGCACAATATCCCGACATGATTGAAGAAGCAATCAGCCCACTTTTGGACAACAGCTCCAATGAAGGCACTGTAATCCGCCGGGCTGCCGCATACGCACTATCTCGCATCATAACAACCGACCGATACGCACAAAGCGAACTATACGACAAATTGACCGACATCAGCAACAAAGAAGAAGACAACGCAATCAAAAACCAATACCTCAAAGCCTTGAAAAAAGCCTCCAAGGTAAGAAAGTAAGCATTTGTTCAAGCAAAAGACATTTTTAGAAAAATCGTTCTACAAAATGGCGATTTTTACGTTGAAAACGTTCTGTCAAGTGGCGATTTTTCCATTTTTACAACAAAGCTGACCCAAAAGCAGCTCCGCATTGTCGCACAGCATTGGCTTATTATAAAACTATTCGCTTATCCCTACTAATTTTCTACTGAACTGAGACATTCGTACTGATTGGTGGGTAAAGAAATGATAAAAATAGAGCGGTAGTCTTCACTACCGCTCTATTGCGTATTTGGTAGACCCCCCTCGCCAGACTGGTGGAGAAATGGCTTTCGCCATATATCCCCTAAATTATCTACAATGGTAGAAATTTTATCTCAACCTACGCCCCTCGGGCGACTTGCAAGCAATCCCCCTTGTTTGCGTTGCAAAATTACAACAACTTTTCCAATCCACCAAATTGCAAAGATACTAATTTGAAAGCAATTCACAACTCGGGATAGAACTGAAACTCAACGGAGTAACAATTCGATGAGTTTTTTTTCTTTCAAAAACTTTGCAGATTGGAAAAGTTATTGTAATTTTGCAAATGGATTGAAGAGCATGTTATGCTCTTCATACCGTCCCGAAAGCCACTAATTATTTAGTGGCTTTCGGCTTATTTATATCCTTACGCGTAATCAGTTGTGTTTGCAACTGCAAAGATACTAATTTGAAAGCAATTCACAACACTCGCTCTTTGTCTTGATGCTCTTTACGGTTGTGTTTGCAACTGCAAAGATACTAATTTGAAAGCAATTACACCGAGAGCAATGGGTAAAAAAAGAGAGCCTCACATTTCTGCAAGGCTCTCTGTCTGATTTGGCGGCGACCTACTTTCCCACTTGGTGTAGCAGTATCATCGGCGAGGCAGGGCT
>SFPR01000067.1 GCA_004551865.1 Bacteroidales bacterium | reverse complement strand
TTGCAATCTGTAATCCAAGGCAAATGTGGTAGCTGAAGCATCGGTTGTTGTCCACGAGATTGTAGCCTGATGTGCTTCGATGTTGCTTGCAGAAACCTGCGAAGGAGCATAGCAAATATGCGTTCCCAAAGGAAGCATTGTAAATCTCGTATTAGGAATGCGGTTATAGAGAGTACCACCATAGGTACAATTATAACCTGGAACAGCGTTATCGTCACTGCTGTACATCAACATTCTGTTGTCAGAAGTCGATGTCTGAGTGAAATACTTGTAACCGGAATAATTAGGTCTTTGAGAATTGTAAGCAACAACAAGGTTTCCCGTGCCGTTGTACACAAAAGGTGTGGTAAGGTTGATTGTTACCCAGCCATAATTGTAAGTTACGCTTCCGCCTGCATAAACCTGCGTCATGGTTGCAGTTTCCCAGTCTGACAAGTTTGCAAATGAAGTTCGCGAAACCTCTGCCATATAAATGGTAGGGGCTGGATCTAAGAGCGGATCGCCCGCCACATAGTGATAAGAGATAGATGTAATGATGCCGGGTTGCAATTCGCTCGACAAATACACCACCTCACTGAAGCTGTTTTTATCGTAGGATTTGACAGGACCGAAATTCTCATCGGTCGAAGTCTCATCTCCCACTGTAACAACTGTCGGTTGTGCCGACAACCCGACTGCAAACAGCACCGCTGTCGCAATCAATGAAAGTAATTTCTTCATGTGTTAATGTTTTTTGTTAATACTGATTTTTCAAAATTTGGTATGCAAAGATAAGACCTTTTTTTCAATCGGCAAGAAACGCCTTTCCAATTTACGCTTTTGCCCTTGCAAGGCGAAGTATCTTTTTTGTCGCTTACCCTCACGTGCTGTTTCACACAACTCTCTGGCTGAAAGCCTAAAAGAGGTAAGCTCGGGGGCAGAGCGTAAGCGTCGCCCCGAGTTAATAATACCATAGAATAGTCTCCCTGAAAGACAAAAGCGTTAAATAATTGCTGTTTTCAGAAAAATAAAACGGCGTTTTGGTGAAATAAATCGGCGTTTCACTCGAATAAAACGGCGAATTATTTTACTGAAAGGGCGTTTTGTTTAATGTGAAATGAAGGTTTTGAAAATCAAATGTTTGCAGACGTGAAAGATTTTGGAATTTCGAGATTTGGAAAATTGTGATTTTATTCTCCCGAGTTCAAAAAACAAAAGAGAGAACCCTGCTTTTGAGTTCTCTCTTTGCCTTGGTAGCGGGGGCAGGACTCGAACCTACGACCTCCGGGTTATGAGCCCGACGAGCTACCTCTGCTCTACCCCGCACTCTGTCTTTCGTTTTGCAAAAGTACTGCGAATTTCCGAAACAGCCAAATTTTTTACCAAGTTTTTGTTCTGAGCATTACAAACTGCCATATAGGCAAGACGTTAGATAACTCCTCTTATATCCCAAATATGTGCAATATTGTGGCGGTCAAGGTACTCTTTCATGCCCTCGATTACTTCTTTTCCCACAACAGGATTGACAAAATTTTGTGTTCCTATCTGAATTGCACTCGCTCCTGCAAGTATGTATTCTATCGCATCGGTTGCATTGGTTATTCCTCCCAAGCCTATGATGGGTATTTTCACTGCTTTGGAAGCCTGATAGACGCATCTCAACCCTATGGGTTTGATTGCAGGACCTGACAAACCTGCTGTTATGGTGGAAAGTACTGCTTTGCGTTTCTCGGCATCAACAGCCATTGCAAGCACTGTGTTTATCATCGAAAGGCTGTCTGCTCCCACTGCTTCGACTGCCGTTGCTATTTCGGCTATTGAGGTAACGTTGGGAGTAAGTTTGACAATCAGATGTTTGGGATAAACTTTCCTTACTTCGGATACTACTTCGGCTGCCATTTGAGGGTTTGTGCCGAAACCCATGCCGCCTTTTTTCACATTGGGACAAGAAATGTTTAGTTCGATTGCAGGAATGTTTTCGAGTTGTGCCACCTTTGCGGCAACGGTTCGGTATTCTTCTATGCTCGAACCCGAAACGTTCACAATAATGTTTGTTTTGTAGTTTTTTATTCTCGGATATATGGTGCTGCAAAAGTAATCGACGCCTTTGTTTTGCAAGCCTACGGCATTTATCATTCCCATAGGGGTTTCACACATTCTCACGGCAGGGTTTCCTTCACGCTTTTCGCCCGTTGTTCCCTTGACAATTATGCCGCCAAGCGTCTGTACGTCATAAAAATCCATGTATTCCTCGCCAAAACCGAACGTTCCCGAAGCGGTCATTATGGGGTTTTTCAATTCCAAACTGCCTATGTTGATTTTCAATTTGTCCATTTGGTTGTCATTTTGAGGGTTTTACCATACTATTTCTTTGCTCTGAAATACCGGTCCTTCGGTACATGTGCATCTGTGTCCGCTTGTGGTCTGTTGAACACAGCAAAGACAGGCTCCTATGCCGCAAGCCATTTTGTTTTCCAAAGATACGAAACACTCTATATTTCTTTCTTCGCAACTTTTTGCCACAGCTTTCATCATCGGAGTTGGTCCGCAAGTATAAACTGCGTCAAAACTTTGAGCAAACACACTGTTTTCGGTTACAAGTCCCTGTTCTCCCACGCTGCCGTCCTGAGTTGAAATGAAAACATCGGCATACTTTGCAAATTCTGTTGTATCCATCAGTTGGTCTCTACTTCTGAAACCGAGCAATACTTTGGGTCTTGTGCCGATTTGGGCAAACTGCTTTGCCAAAAGCAAAAGTGGTGCAGTTCCTACGCCGCCTCCTACAAGCAAAACACTCTTTCCCTTGCACTCAAAGCCGTTTCCCAAAGGATAAATCATGTTTACTTTTTCCCCTTTTTTGAGCTTGGACAAGATATTCGTACCTTTGCCGACCTTTTGTATGAGAAGCACAATTTCATTGGTCGATTTGTCGATGTCGTGTATCGAAATAGGGCGGCGAAGCAAAACAGAGTTTGGCTCTTGCACCTTTAACTCGACAAATTGCCCTGCCCTAATTTCACAAAGCGGTCTCTCGCTTTTCAATCTCAGTTTGAAAAAGGCAGAATTGACTACCTCATTTTCCAATACCGTAAAGTCGTTACAATATTTCATAATTCTGCAATTATGTAAAAAGATTATAATTCAGCACTGCAAAAGTACGAGAAAATATTCAAATCAAGAGATTTTCCATATCTTTGCACTCCAAAAATCATTTGACAAAATGAAAAACAGATTTGAAATATCGGGATTGGTACTTTTGCTGTCGGTGCTTTTTTGCATGACAAGCTGCGAAGTAGAGTTTGACCCTAATGAGGATTGGAAGTCTGTAACGGTCATTTACGGAGTATTGGACCAAGACAGCGACACAACTTTCTTACGCATTCAGAAGGGCTTTCTCGGAAGTGGCAACTATATTGAGTTTGCAAAAGAAAGAGATTCGATTTATTACAAGCCCGAAGAGATAGATGTGTTTATGGTATCATATTATCCTTGGGACAAAGAGACAATTTGCGATACCTTCTTTTTTGACTACAATGAGAGCTATTCAAAACCCGAAGGGGATTTTTACAGTGAAATAGCTCCGATATATTGTTGCAGAACTGCCGGAAGATTGTCTTACGAAGAAGCCCTCAAAAGAGAATACAAGGTGATTGTTCGCAACAAATCTTCTCTTGAAGAGACTTGGGCAACTACGTGTTTGATTGGCGACTATGACATAACTTCACCGGGGAGCATCATGTACTTTGTTCCCAAAAACGGAAAGAACATCATGACTTGCAGTTGGTACAACCTCAACAGCAGAGCCGAAGCAAACCACCTCGGAGAGGTTGCAAAAGTCTATCAACCCATAATGAGATTTTATTACAAAGCCGACGGACAAGAAACCTATACAGACATAGAGTTCGGAACGAAGATAAACACTTCGACGCATTCGGGCTTTGAGTTTACCTTTAATATGGATATGGCAGATTTGGTAAACGGAATAAAGAAAAACCTTGCAGAAAAAAAGGGACATTGTTCTTGGACAGGCAGGGTGAATGCCTTTGAATTATATGTTCAATCGTGCAACTTGGAAATGTACGAATACTATATCAACAGCCTGCAAATGGGCAATATTTTGAGCGACAAACCCATTTATACCAACGTTCAGAACGGTTATGGTTTGTTTGCCGCAAGGCGAAGACATATCAAGCACACTTTTACTCAAAATGACGAAAAACTGCTGACCGCAATAGGTGCATTGAACTACGGTTTTTAATATTCAGTGGTTGAAAACTATGCTATTTAACAATAAATTAGTACCTTTGCAAACCAAATTTTAGAGAAAAAACAAAAAAAGACAGGGATAAAGAGATGAATGTAACAAAGGAAACGACAGGCGATTTGACCGCCGTCCTAAAGATTGATGTTGTTGCAGCAGATTATTCAGAAGCTGTAGCAAAAGAGTTAAAGGATTACCGCAAAAAAGCAAATATACCGGGATTTCGTCCGGGTCAAGTGCCAATGGGAATGATTAAGAAGATGTACGAAAAATCTGTCAGAGCAGAACACGTTCAGAAAGTTATGTCTGAGGCAATGTACAACTTCATTGACGAAAACAAGTTGCAAATCTTGGGAAGTCCTATGGCAAATAACGAGAAAACGCCTTCAATAGATTGGGACAATCAAACAGATTTCACTTTCTATTTTGACATTGCAATGCAACCTGAGTTTGAGTTGAACCTCACCGACAAAAACGTAACTTACTACGATATTAATCCTACCGACGAAATGTTGGACAAATTTGTTGAAGACATTCAAAGACGTTTCGGCAAATTTGAATCACCCGAAACAGTTGGCGAAAATGATTTGGTTTATGGAGAAATAGAGGAGTTGGACGAAGAAGGCAATGTGAAAGAAGGAGGAATAAAAACCCCTACTTCAATCTCTATCGACTTGATTGCAATGGTTTCGATAAAGAAGAAGTTTATCGGAGCAAAGAAAGACGATGTTGTTACCTTCAACCTTGCAAAGGCTTTCAAGAACTTGACCGAATTGTCTGCCATTTTGAGAATAGAGAAAGACAAAGCTCGCGACTTCAAATCAGATGTCAATTTCAAGATTTCTTCAATCAGCCGCGTTACAAAGCACGAATTGAACGAAGAACTTTTCGAGATGGCATACAAAGGCAAAGACATCAAAACCGAAGAAGACTTCCGCAAGGCAGCAAAAGAAGACCTTTGCTCAAGCTATGTTGCTCAATCTGATCGTCAATTTATGAACGAGGCAAGCAAAGCCTTGGTTGAAAATACCGAGATAGCTCTTCCGGATGAATTTTTGAAACGTTGGTTAATCGAAACCAATGAAGGCAAACTTGATGAGAAAGAAATTTCGGATAACTACAACACTTACAGAGACTCTATCAAGTGGCAGTTGATTGAAAGCAAGTTGATAGACACCTATAAGTTGGAAGTAAGCACCGAAGAGGTGAAAAACTACTTCAAAGATGCCTTGGTACGCAACTATTTCCCTACTCCTGCCGATGCAACCGAAGACCAAATCAAAGAAACAGAAGCAGCAGTTGAGAAAATTGCCAACAATATGCTCGAAAACAAAGAACAAAGCCGAAATGTGTATGAGTTCTTGTTTGAGCAAAAGATTACAAACACTTTGAAAAGCGAAATGAAACCAAAAACTCAAAGTGTTACAACCGAAGAGTTTGCAAAAATAATCAGCAAGTAAAGAATGTCATTGAAATGTGGAATAGTTGGTTTGCCCAATGTGGGCAAATCAACTTTGTTTAATTGCTTGTCGAATGCAAAAGCGGCAGCTGCAAACTTCCCTTTTTGTACCATTGAACCAAACTTGGGTGTTATCAATGTGCCTGACGAACGTCTCAATGTCTTGGCAGAGTTGGTTCACCCACAAAGAATAGTTCCCGCAACGGTTGAAATAGTTGATATTGCAGGATTGGTCAAAGGTGCAAGCAAAGGCGAAGGGCTTGGCAACAAGTTCCTTGCAAACATAAGAGAATGCGATGCCATACTCCACGTACTCCGTTGCTTTGACGACCCAAATGTGGTTCACGTCGATGGAAGCGTCAATCCGATAAGAGACAAAGAGATTATCGACATCGAACTCCAACTCAAAGATTTGGAAACAATCGAAAGCCGATATGCCAAAGCCGAAAAGGCTGCAAGAACATCGGGCGACAGAGACTCCAAACTGCTCTTTGAAATTTTGAAACGCTACAAGGCGGCTTTGGAACAGGGCAAGAGTGCAAGAACAGTAGAGTTTGAAAGCAAAGAAGAAATAAAGATGGCAAAGGAACTTTGTCTTTTGACTTCCAAACCCGTACTATATGTTTGCAATGTTGATGAGGCAAGTGCAAAAGACGGCAATGCTTACACCAAACAAGTGGAAGAGGCAGCAAAAGCCGAAGGAGCAGAAATGCTTATTGTTGCGGCAAAGATAGAATCGGACATTGCCGAATTTGAAAGCTACGAAGAGAAACAACTATTCCTTTCGGAGCTTGGCTTGGAGCAGTCGGGAGTTGCCCGATTGATACAAGCGGCATATCACCTTCTCGATTTGCAAACCTTCCTCACCGCAGGCGAACAAGAAGTCAAAGCATGGACTTTCACAAGAGGCTGGAAAGCTCCTCAATGTGCAGGAGTGATACACTCAGACTTTGAAAAAGGTTTCATAAGAGCCGAGGTGATAAAGTACGACGACTATGTAAGCCTCAAAAGCGAAGCAGCGTGCAAAGAAGCCGGCAAGATGAGCGTCGAAGGCAAGGATTATCTTGTGCAGGACGGCGATATAATGCACTTCCGTTTCAACGTCTGAGAATACACAACAGTACAACAGCAAACCCATCAGCTTATCCTGCGTGTCGTTTCGCTTTACGCAAGGGCTGTGTTCCTAAAAAACGAAATCGGCGTTACATTTTGTGTAACGCCGATTTCGTTTTTGTGTCTTCTGCAAGTCTTTGTCTTGTCTTTATTGAACGACAAATTTTTTGTTCAGCTTGCCTTTCGGAGTGGTTATTGTTATGAAATACGTTCCTTGAGCGTAGTTCGCAAGAGGC